>NZ_JBGMEL010000001.1:0-518896 GCF_041447225.1 Microbulbifer echini
TCTATGCGCTCTGGAATAAGCTTTACGCCGGCCTCAGAACTTGCCCGTTTACGATAAGGTTTGCCTTTCCTTGGCAGACGTGACCTCCAGTTAAGTCGACGGATCCAGCGGTAAATTGTTGAACAGCTAACTGCTTTCGTACACCGTTCAAGCCGCATTCGCCCAGCGATTTGTTCAGGGCTTGCATTTTTTAGCTGGAGGTCGATTTGTACCTGCATGGCAAAGTCGAGCTTGGTGTGCTTAAGAGCTCCGTGCCGCCGTTGCAGTGCCTGACGATGGGCACTCTCGGCACAGTAGGGGCTGCAACGACCAAGCTCGCGAGAGATGGTCTTATTGGCTCTATGGAGGCGTTGTGCAATGGTTCGAGCTGAATAGCTCTGCCCATTAAGGGCCTCAATCTGGTATCGTTCTTTTAAGGTCAGCTGGTTGGTATGGGTTCCCATGAGGTTCCTGGCTTGTTTGTGTGGAAGCTTACTAGCCTACAGCCAGCTGGCCTCTCTCGCTATTGCCAAGTGTGTCGGTTGTTATGGGAATCTAGGGTTAAATAAGGGAAAGATCCTTGATCAATTCAGTGGCCCCATTCCCAACTGGGCTATTGCGGTAGATAGGGCAGCTATTGTGCACCACTCTTACTACATTGACATTCCACTCTACTACTTGGATCGAGAATTCCAATGTAAAGATTGTGGCTCAGATGAAGTATGGACGGCCAAGCAACAAAAATGGTGGTATGAAATCGCCAAGGGCGACTTTGAGACCTCTGCGGTTCACTGCCGTCCCTGTAGGAAAAAGAGAAACCAATCGAAGGCAGAGCAGAAAGCTCATATGGAAGCAATGGCAAAGAAAAATCCACACCCCAATGAGGCCTTTTTTAAAAAGGGCTTTATTAAAGAATAGTACAGGTGCATCCAGTAAGAACCAGAAATCACTCCTTAGGAACCGAGTATAAGGATTGTATTTCGGAGTGTTTACTATCCACTCCGAAATAGATTTACTACAGAGAATTAACTAAATTACATCTATCAATATTTTTGAACTACTTAAGACAATTAGGAAGCGCTGAAGTACCTGGCCATATTGTAGAAAGGTAGCTGCTCGAATCTTTAGTCATATTAAATATCATAGTGCCGCCACCCAGGTTATTATTTTCATTACAGGAAGCTAACGCACTTGCAGCGGAAGCACTATTCAATACAGTAGAAGCGCCAACACCCAACTTAGATCTATCGACCCCCAAGTTTAAGTACTTCTGAACTCGAGAGGTGCAGCTTGAGCCCAACCAATAGCTCATCTCCCAGCCATAAGTTAGTTGATCGCCCAGCTTCTTGCCATTCCATTCAGCCTGAAAAGCATCGGTATCACTCCAAAGTGCTTTGGAAATGATTTTATTCGGCATTTTCTCTCGTAATACACTAGTCACTTTTACCAGGGAGTCAGAATAGGTTTGACTGCACTGTGAGTACTCATCATCAATATCAATACCATCCAGCCCATATTGATCGACTGCATCTTTCAACTGCTGAGCAAAGCCTTCTGTGGATTGCTCATCGGCAAAACAAGACCAACCAGCATTTTGATGATTTCCGAGAACGCTGAGTACCACTTTCGTACCCTTGGCCTGCAAATCTTGCACCGTACTCAAATTGTTATTGAGTAAGTCTGAAACTTGGTCATTAAAATGTAGAACAGCTTTCTGGCCATCGTAATTAATATTTGCCGCGAAGATCACAGCTATATCAAATAACTGGCTGCCATCACTCCCTGTAAAGCAGCCTGCATTGCCCAGGTTATTACTATTAACCTCTACGTAAGCAACTTTGGGAGCGGATCCACTTTCCTGAGGAGTATCAGATTTACACAGTGTTGAGCCCAGCTCACGGATTTCATTCTTGCGTGAACCACACCGATACCCACTGCCATCCATGGAGGCATTATCGGCAAGGTTTGCAATTTCCCAGTCTCCCAGAACAGAGCACAGCTCATCTTTATAAATTTGTGCCTCAAGATAGGTAACTGGGCCGGCATCCGACGAACAACTGCTTCCACTGACAACATGTGGTGCTGAAGGTTCAGACTTACATAATGTCTTGGACATTTGGCGACTTTCATTATCCGTCAATTGGCAATTGTCCCCCAGGCGCTCTATTGAGGCCCCTCCAGATAGACCGGCCAGATCACCGCTATTGACAAGATCACAAAACTCATCAGGATAATTAAGCACTTCAGAATACCCTACTGTTGTAGAGTCCGAGGGACATACGTCTGAATTGACTACTTCAATATCCGCATATGCACCAGCTTGTAATAGAAAGGTGGCACAAGCAGCTAGCATTGCTCTACGTGTCGGTTGCTTCATATCTATGCTCATTTCTTATTATGTAGTTATATGAATTTTATAATCTAACAACTATAGTCAAAAAAATGGTGTAGAGCTTACGCTCTACACCCAACACTACGATCAACGAGGTGTTAGAATTTATAGTTTGCGCCAATATACAATCGGCGCCCAGAATAGTTGTTGTATGTCATCCGATTTTCCTGTTTCCAATATCCCTCAGCCACTTCTTCAGTTAAATTGATAATAGAGGCAGAGATATTAAAGTTATCAGTGAAGGTATAAGTTGCATTCAGATCCAACTGTCCGTAGTCCTTATCGTATACCGCATACCCACGATGTAAACTTGTAACCCTGTCATCCACCCAATTATAGGAGGCACGAACACCGAAATTTTCATTCTCATAAAATGCAGATAAATTATATTGGTGTCTCGCGGTACCAGGTATCTCAGCTTCGATTGACTCATTAGCTAGGATGATGGTGGAAGTGCCGGTATCGGTAAATGTATAGTTGGCCATAAGACCGAAGCCACTTTCGAAAGCATGCTGGGCAAACAACTCCACCCCACTAGAAGTTGCGTTTCCTCCCCCTATCTGCCCCTTCATTTCCACTTCAATAGGGCCATTACAACAATCGTGCTCACGCTCAACAATTTCAGTTACTTGGATTGGCAGATTGTCGATATCTTTGTCAAATAAAGTTACACCCAATGCAGAACCATCGGCGTAATACCACTCTAGGCCAAGGTCGAACTGCTTGGAGATCATTGCCGCCAGATCCGTATTCGCAAAGAAGCCACTTCCTCGCCCCGTCCACTCATCCGGAGAAACAATATGCACTGGTGGACCATAAGTTTCAGCCTGCCCCAGATAAGCGTAACTCACCCTTGACATGGCTTTAGAGGCTGTAAATCGTATTACCAGATCACCAGTTAAATCCCAAGCAACATTCAAACTTGGCAGAAATTCTTTTGTGGTATTGCTGCGTGAGTTAGCAATAATTTCATCCGATTCCATTCCGGTAATATCATCATACGTTTCCGTAGATAATTTTGTGCTGACATAGCGAACCCCCAAGTTTCCGCGGAAGTCTCGCCATATAAAATCTGCTTGGGCATAGGTTGAGAATATTTCCTCATCAATTGTATAGGTGCCAGATAGTACTGGCATAACAGTGAGGTTGAAGTTTCCACGCACATAGTCCATCAAGGCATCGGTATCAAATGCCAGGAAATCAATTGCACCTGTATTACCAGCACTATTATCAACTACCTTATCACTAATTAAAGTTGAAGTATCTGGATGGTAATCAGGATTGTGGAACCATTGATCGCCAGATAACCAACCCCGGTAACCGCCATTATCATCAGTCTCGTCATCCCAGCGATAGATATCTCTATAGGATCTAGCCTCATGATCCCGATACTTTGTACCCACATAAAACTTATTAACAATTCCCCAGTTAGTATCAAATGCCAAATCTAGCTGATAGTAACTCTCTTCATCGCTATTTTCCGTAGCATCTGAGCCAAACCAGTCATAATAGGGATAAGCTTCAGTATCTTTAGTGAGATCTGTGGAAACTTCATAACTCGGCTTACCATCTGCAATTGACCAAAGCCAGCTATCCACGGAACCATAACGAGCATCCATATTAGCGTATGTGAGTTCAGAAGTTCCTCCCTCAGCTTCTGTATGCCCAACATTTATAGCCGCGGTATAAAAATCCCCCTCATAGATAACTTCAAAATCATAAGTATTAGATTCCGATTCACCCTTGCGGGTATAGCCTGTCAGCTGAGGAGACATCAAACCACGGTATACGTCTACACCGCCATTTACATCTCCATCGCCCCAGTTATTTTCATTAAGGTCGCCATTGTCATTAAAACCATAGGTGACGACTGTATCTCCATCCACTTCAATGCCATAGTATGCATCGTCATGATCATTCCATTCCGCAAATGTCAGGCTTTGAGTATTAGTGTCATAACCAAGCTTGGAGCCGAAATAAGCAAAACCAAACTCCAGGCGTTCAGTGGGGCGCCACTGTGCGGCAAGCTGGTATCCATCACGGGTTCGGTCTTCCTTAGAGTTGTGAATACTTACCTGCGTGGGCGCCCAAACATCGTTGAAAACTTCTTCTGTGGTCTGATCAACAAGAGCTGGCAAATCTGCATTTTCATCCGTATCTGAGTGTAAACGCCAGCCACTTGCATAATTGGTAACTCCGGTTACGCCACGGTCCTGACTGGTATACCCCACTAAAACACCAAAAGTATCGCTCTCATTTTTCCAGGAGTAGAAAGCATTATATTGTGGGTCCCACTCTTCGGTAGTATCTGAATAAGTCGCCTCTGTGGTGATTACACCTTGTCCAGCATCAAGATCAAGAGGTTTGTGGCTATGTAGGATAACGGTACCACCGACACCACCTTCATCAATTCTTGCCTCGGGGCTTTTATAAACCTCTGCCCTGCTGATCATACTGGAGGGAAGCAATAAGTAGTTAAAATTTCTAGAGGGGGCTCCGCTACCGGAAGTGGCAATGTAATTTCCATTTAACTGGGTAAGAGTCCACTCTGAGCTAGTTCCTCGAATACTAACCGTGCTACCTTCACCACCACTGCGATCGATAGTGACACCTGGCACACGCTGGAGAGAATCAGCTACATTCTTGTCGGGGAACTTACCAATATCTTCTGCAGTAATAGCATCTACTACAGCAAGGGAATCCCGTTTGATTTCAAGGTTTCTGGTAGCACTCTCAAGAATTCCAATGACTTGAACTTCTTCAATCCTCTCATCAGAATCGGAAGTATCTTCCGCGATCGCCATGCTACTTACGACCAGCGTGATAGCTGCAACCATAGACTTCTGCGTGAAACCTCTCCTCCAGGTATTAACCATTTCTCGGCTATTTTTCTTCATTATTTTCATAGCATCCCAACTTTGTTTTCTTTCTCTCACTGGTTCAAAAATTGCCAGCCCTCTTTGGGAGGCTGGCGTAAAACTGTCACGGGATCCTAAACCCCAAAAGACAGTTCATTTGTTGAGCACTAAAACCCTAAAAAAAAAACCTGTTGAAGAGGTAATCAATACTGGGATACTAATGAAACAAAATCGGCGCTTTAGATTTTTAAGAAAAAAAAGCAGTCACAGACAACCAAAAATGAATCGGCTAACTCCCTGCTTTAGGCATAAAATCCTAAGTCAAACTTGGAGCTAGAATTTTCGGAAATGAATGAAATGGGCGACTGTCAACTCATCGATTGAAGTTAACGTAGCAATCTCTCTAAAGTTTCTGAGGAAAATCAGCTTGATCGATCTTTATATATTGGACTGAACTTCACTGCGATAATTTGCTGGAAGCTGTCCAAACATGCCTTTGAAGTGTCTACTAAAGTAACTATGAGATGTAAAGCCAACCCGATAAGCAATTTCAGATATTGGGCTTTGTGTTTCCACTAACATACGACGAGAGTTCTCTAATCTGACTTCCCGAACGAATTGCATGGGTGTTTTATCCAGATATTTTTTGAAACGCCGCTCTAATGCACTAACCGATAAACTCGCAGCCTCTGCCAAATCTTCAACCGCAATTGGTTGGCTATAGTTATTTTTTATGTATTCAACTGGCCTTTTAAGTTTATCCATTCTAGAGAGAGCCTTAACCGTCTCTTTAAGGTCTCGAGCTACGCCATAGGTTCCTATGATTTCTCCATTGGTACTTTTTAATGGTCGCTTTGATGTCGTAAACCAAACTAACTCGCCTGTTTTACCAATATTCAATTCCAGCCGATCTGTAATCGTCTCTCCCGATATCACCCTTTTGTCATCACGCATATAGTTTTTTGCGAGATAAGAAGGGGAGAAGTCCATATCTGAACGGCCAACCACCTGATGTAATGACCTACATCCGACATGCTCAATAAATTCCCGGTTACAATGCACCACATAGCCGGATTCATCTTTTATCCAGAAAATAATATCTGATATAAGATCAAACACCGCAATGATCTGCTGCGTGGTGACCTGCTCCAAGACTGATTTATACTTCATTATTCTTATTTACATTTTGTATAAAACTGGAATTTAGCTGAGCCTACTGACTAACCTCTTAAAAATTAACAAACTCAATAAGTTTTTTCTAATCAAAACACTAAAAAAATCAAAATGCCCCCTCTCTACACTCGCCTCGCACTTCCCCTCCATATGGGGAGATGATTCGCTCAATTTCAAAATAACCACGCTCGCAGAAACCGGTTTTTATCAACTTCTGCTCCAGAGCCCAGTCAAAGTAAGCTTCTACCCGGCGACTCGAAGGACCACCGCTACCCATGGGGCCTCGTCTCTGCATTTGGCTCTGCGAACTTGAGCTGGCCACTATCGGCGTAGGAATATCACGCCGTTCCCTCTTAAGCGTAAAAGTAAAGCGCTTAGCGCCATTGGGGGCGATTTCGGTCTCGAAAGACTCCTGCATTCCAGGTATAGGGCTATTGCTAGCACAACCCGAAAATACCAGAGCAACCGCCAGGCAAGCCACTAGCTGCAGCGGGGGAAATCGATCATTTAGTTTATTCGCATTCAGCACGGCAAGCTCCCTCAGCTTATTTTTGCTTTTTCGTACAAGGCTTTTAGCCTCCTCATATTCTATTTATTACTTGAATACTACGGTTTTATTGCCGTGGATAAATACCCGTTCCTGTAGTACGAGTTGCAGTGCTCTTGTGAGCACCAGCTTTTCCACATCGCGACCCGCATCCGCCATGGACTCCGCCGAATAGGCGTGATCCACATGAATCACATCCTGTTCAATGATCGGCCCCTCATCCAGGTCGTCAGTAACAAAGTGTGCGGTGGCACCAATAATTTTTACCCCGCGCTCATAGGCCTGCTGATAGGGCTTGGCGCCAATAAAAGCCGGCAAGAAGGAGTGGTGAATATTGATAATACGGCCGCTGTAGCGAGCGACAAAATCGGACGTCAGCACCCGCATATACTTGGCTAACACCAGATAATCCGGAGTGTACTTATCCACCAGGGTCGCCACTTTTTGCTCATGCTCAAAGCGCTCAAGGCCTTGCGCAGATACGCAGTGGTAGGGAATGTCAAATTTCTCAACCAGCCCACCCAGGTCCGGGTGATTGCCAATCACTGCGGCGATCTCCACATCCATAGCGCCGGAGTAGCACTTCATCAAGATATCTCCAAGGCAATGGGGCTCCCTCGTTACCATCAACACCAGGCGCTTGCGCTCGGCCGAGACCAGGCGCCGTTCCGCCCCCTGAGGCAGGGCCATATCCAAGTCTTCGAGAAAGGTGGCATCGTTAAAGATACCCTCGAGGGCAGTGCGCATAAAAAAGCGGCCCTCGACGCGGTCCACGAACTCATCATTCTTGATAATATTGAGCTGGTGCTTGTAGCAAATATTGGTAATCTTCGCGATCAGGCCCTTATCATCGGGGCAGTCGGTCAGCAGTATCTTCTTTTCCATGGTCGAATTTCAGGCCAAATATCCAGAGTTCAGACTATACACTATGCCGTCTTATCGATTCAGCGATCCATCCTGGGGAGAACATGGATAACAACCTTTACGCAGATCACATGGCCAGCCTGTGCCGCCGCTACGACGACATTCTCGAACAGAGTGGCTTTGAAACGCTCAATGTATTTAGCGGTGCACCTAGGATGCAATTCCTGGATGACAATCCCTACCCCTTTAAGGTCAATCCTCAGTTCAAGGCCCTGGTACCAATTACCGATAACCCCAACAGTTGGGTGATCTACAAGCGTGGGCAGAAGCCCAAACTGCTGTTCTATCGCCCGGTGGACTTCTGGCATTATGTTCCCCCCGCTCCGCAGACTTTCTGGAGTGCGTTCTACGATATCGAGCTGCTGAGCAAGCCCGCCGATGCACGGGAATTCCTCAGTGCAGACAGGGCGGCCTTTATCGGCGAAACTGAAAGACTACAAGACTGGCCTCTCGGCACCATCAACCCAGAGCCCCTGATCAATCGCCTGCACTGGGCACGCGCTTACAAGACACCCTACGAGGTGGCCTGCCTGCGCGAGGCCAACCGCATAGCGATGGCCGGCCACCGCGCTGCCGAGCAAGCCTTTCGCAGCGGTGCCAGCGAGTTCGAGATCAACCAGGCCTACTTGAGTGCTACCGGCCAGGGCGAGAACACCATGCCGTACGGCAATATCGTGGCCCTCAATGAACACGCGGCGATACTGCACTACACGCACCTCTCCACCCAACGCTTGCCTGGCACAGAGTTAAAAACCTTTCTGATCGATGCTGGGGCCAACTGCAACGGTTATTGCGCAGATATCACCCGCACCTATACCTACGCCGATAGTGAGTTCTCTCAGCTCATTGCGGCGATGGATGAAAAGCAGCTACAGCTGGTCGATGGCCTCAAACCCGGCCAGCCTTACCCGGACCTACACCGTCAGTGCCACCTGAAGGTCGGCGAACTACTGGCTCAATTTGGTATTGTTAAGTCCTCTGCCGAAAGCGCAGTGGAATCGGGTCTTACCCGTCCGTTTATGCCTCATGGCCTGGGTCACTTCCTCGGCTTGCAAGTGCATGATGTGGGCGGCCACCAAAGCAGCCCCGATGGCGGCGCAACACCCCCACCGGAAGAGTATCCCTTCCTGCGTACCAGCCGTACGATTGAAGAGAGTCAGGTATTTACTATTGAGCCGGGACTCTACTTTATCGACAGCCTGCTGGCGGAATTGAAAGCCTCCGATCTTGCCAGTGAAGTGAACTGGGACAAGGTGGAGGAGTTCCGCCCTTACGGTGGTGTGCGTATCGAGGACAACATTGTGGTCGGCGCAGACACGAACATGAACCTGACCCGCAACTGGGAAGCTCAATCCTAACGTTAATGCCCGGGATCTTAGTGCCCAGTCCCTAAGCGCACCCCGCAGCCAGGTAAGGTCATCCACAACCTGGCTGCCGAATTTCTCTTTTTCTTCCAAAAACCTTCCTGCGCCTTAAGACTAAAAAGCACGAATCTACGCGCGATCTACGGCTATAAAAAACCAGCTGCAACGTCTTGCCGCGCCAATTAATCCCTCTACCGATTTTTATCCTTAGATGCCTTAGCCGAAAGCCCCTATCTCTTGCCTAAAAGTACAAAAGCAGCCAATCTCCCCAGCGCAAAAACAACAACAAGGCCCATCTCATGAAGAAATCCAGGCTAGCCACACTCGTCACCGCCGCTGTACTCACAGCGGCTAATTCCACCTATGCAAAATCCATTGAGTATGTGTTCTACGATAAAGAGGGGATCGCCGGCACCGAGGTTATCGAACAAAAAGGTTCTAAAGTTACCGGCGAGCTAAGCCTCGGGTGGAACAACCGCCGTCTCAACCTCAAGGAGAGTTTTACCATTGGCGCGGCCAAGATGCCCGAGCATCTCTACATTGAAGGTATCAGCCCATTTGGCGCTCCGGTCAGTGAAGAATTTACCCTAAAAAATGGTGTGGCTAGCTGGCAGGGTTCCGATGAGCATGGCAGCGCGAAAACTTCCGAAGCGCAATTTTATATTCCTAAAAATACGACCCTGGCCATCCAAACTCAGCTGGTTAAAGCATTGATCGCCGATAAAGACCACAGCATAGGCTTATTGCCCCAAGGGCAGGCGCAGCTGCACAAACTCGACCAATTGACTCTACAGCAGGGCGACGAGAAGAAAACCGTCTACCTCTACGGTGTGAGTGGCCTCGGTTTTACACCGGAATTGGCCTGGCACGATGAAAAAGGCGATCTGTTCGCTGCCGATGAGGGGGGCTGGTTTGCTATTTTGCGCAAGGGTTGGGATAAATCACACTTACAGGAACTAAAAGAGCGGCAGGTGGCCGCTGCCGATAAATACTTGCAAGAAATCGCCGAGAGACACACGCACACCTCGGCCCAGCCGATTCTGATTAGTAATGTCAGCCTGGTGGATGTAGAAGCGGGCAAACTCCTGAATAAACGCCACTTGCTGGTCGAAAACGGCAAGATTAAAAAAATCAGCCGCCGCCCCCTCAAACTCGATAATGCCACTCAAATTGATGCCAAGGGCCACACCCTGATTCCAGGATTGTGGGATATGCACGCACACTTGTCCCCCAACGATGGTGCTTTGAACATGGCTGCGGGCATTATCAATGTGCGCGACATCGGCAATACTCACGAAAATATCACGCGCATCTCCAGTCTATTTGAGTCCGAGAAAATTATTGGTGGCGATCTGTTCCGCGCGGGCTTTATGGACCGTGAAAGTGAAAATGCCATGCGTATGGGAAAAACCGCCGACAGTCTGGAGGAGGCCAAGGAAATTGTTGAGTGGTATGCGGAACGCAACTACCAGCAGATTAAAACCTATAGCTCCATGGAGCCCGAGTGGATTGCCCCCCTGGCTAAGCATATTCATGATAACGGTATGCGTTTATCCGGACATATCCCTGCGTTTATGACGGCAGAGGAAGCAGTGGATGCTGGCTTCGATGAAATCCAGCATATCAATATGCTGTTCTTGAACTTTATGGGCAAGATCGATACCCGCAAGAAACTGCGCTTTACCGAAATCGGGGAACACGCTCACGAGTTGGATTTGGAAAGTAAAGAAGTTGCCGAATTCCTGGATAAACTCGCACAAAAAGGCACTGTCGTGGATGCCACCACGACCGTATTTAGCTCTATGTTGCTGCGCGAGCCAGGCAAAGTAGATCCCGAATTTGCCGATATTGCCAACCACTTGCCGGTCAATATTCAGCGCTCATTTATTGGTGCGGAGTTAGATGTAAAACCCGAACATCGGGATGACTACGACTTATCCGCAGATGCCCTGCTCAAAATGATGCATAAACTGCACGAACACAAAGTCACGATGGTGGCCGGTTCAGACGGGATTCCCGGCTTCACCCTGCTGCGCGAGCTAGAGCTCTACGCCAAATCCGGCATTCCCACCATTGATGTACTGCGCACCGCCACCCTGGTGCCCGCCCAGGTAATGGGGGCCGATAAATACACCGGTAGTATTGCGGTGGGTAAAAATGCAGACCTGGTATTACTGGAGGGCAATCCTCTGGAAGATATCAGCGCGCTGCGCCGCACCGCACTGGTAATCGAAGGTCAGAACCTATACCGCCCAGATGAATTGTACCAAGCACTCGGTATCAAACCATTCCACCCCTCAGTGCCATTTGAATTAAATGGCACCACAACGATTGCAGCGCAAGCCCAATAACAAGAAAAAATAACTGGCAGGAAGTATCAGCTATTTTCCTCCATCAAAAAAACCGGCAATCAATACCATTGCCGGTTTTTTTATTAGGGTAGCGATTAGGCTAATTCGGTGCGCACTGCCCTAGCGGCCTCCACCATATTCAGCAGAGATGATCCCACTTCAGCCCAGCTTCGGGTTTTCAGACCGCAATCTGGATTCACCCAAAGTCGCTGTACCGGCACCACTTCAGCAATTTTCTTCAATCGATCCACCAGCTCCTCGCGTTCCGGCACATTGGGGGAGTGAATATCGTAAACACCCGGTCCTATCTCATTGGGATAATCACCATTCCTATCGGCAAAAGCACTGAGCAGACGCAAGTCAGACCGCGAGGATTCGATAGTAATGACATCTGCATCGAGAGAGACAATCGCTTCCATGATTGCATTGAAATTGCTGTAACACATATGTGTGTGAATCTGAGTTTCCGCTTTTACCTCACTACAGGTATAACGGAAACAGGCCACCGCCCAGGCAAAATAATCCTCATGCTCAGACTCCCGCAAGGGGACTCCTTCGCGCAGTGCCGGCTCATCAATTTGGATAATACCGATGCCCGCCGCTTCCAGGTCTAATACTTCCTCGTGTAGTGCCTGGGCAATCTGCAGGCAGCTTTCACTGCGATGAATATCCTCGCGCGGGAAGGACCAGTTGAGGATAGTAACCGGACCGGTCAACATTCCTTTTACCGGCTTGCTGGTCAGGCTCTGGGCATAGCTGCTCCACTCTACGGTCATCGCTTTGGGTCGAGAAATATCGCCAAAAATAATCGGTGGTTTTACACAACGAGAACCATAACTTTGCACCCAACCATTGCCGGTATGCACAAACCCCTCCAGCTGTTCGCCGAAGTACTCCACCATATCATTGCGTTCCGCTTCACCGTGCACCAGCACATCCAGGCCGAGAATCTCCTGGCGCCGAATCGCCTCGGCAATTTCCGCACGCAGGTGTCCGCGATAATCCGATGCACTGATTTCTCCACTGCGAAACTGTCGACGCACCTTGCGTAACAAGTCTGTTTGCGGAAATGAGCCGATCGTGGTGGTAGGCAGCAGTGGCAATTGCCAACGCTTCTTCTGCACGGCGGCCCGCTCCTGATAGCGCTGCGTGCGCCAGCTATCCTGTAAGCGCTCAGCAATAGAACGGCTTTGCGTAATACCCTCTACGCTAGCTCCAGCCGCTGTAGACTCTCCACACAATAATTGCTGTAACTGAGCCAACTCCTGAAGCTTCTGCCGACTGTAGGCGAGCTTCTGTTTTTGATCGTCCGGCAGTGAAACTTCTGATTCCAGATCCACAGGACTGTGCAACAGTGAACAACTGGCAGACAGCCACAGACGCTCCCCCAGCTGCTCCGCGAGAGGCTTTAAAATGCACTGCCATTTCTCCAAGTCCGCCCGCCACACATTGCGCCCATTCAGAACGCCCGCAGACAGCACCCGGTTTTCATCGGTAAGCTCAACCGCTGCTTGCAACTCCTCCGGCGCGCGTACGCAATCAATATGTACACCGGAAACCGGCAGGGAAAATGCCAGCGGCAAGTTTTCACGCAGGGGAGAGAAATAAGTGGCCAGCAGTAACTTCATGCCTGCGCCCGCATGCGCAATCTGTTGATAAGCGCGATCAAATGCATTCCGCCACTCATCCGGCAGGTCCAAGCCCAGTATCGGCTCATCCACCTGTACCCAATCCACATTCTGTTCCGCCAGCTGTGAAAATAGCTCTGTATAACAGGGCAAAATTTCTGGAAGCAGCTCTAGGGCATTGTCGACCCCCCGCCCCAACCACAGATAAGTGAGCGGTCCGATAACCACTGGCTTGGCAGCATACCCCTGGGACTGAGCTTCGCGCACTTCATCCAGTAGCCACGTACTATCCAGGGAAAATTCCTGATCGATGGAAAACTCCGGCACCAAATAGTGGTAATTCGTATCGAACCACTTGGTCATAGCATTCGCCGCTACCGGCTGACCCGATGGCGCGCGCCCGCGGGCTTGGCGGAAATACTGATCCAGCGTGTTGTCTGCCGCACCTTCGACAAAGCGCTGACCGAGCACACCAAACATCTGCGAGTGGTTGAGCACCTGGTCATACCAGGCAAAATCCCCCACGGTCACGAAATTCAGTCCAGCCTCGCTCTGCGCCTGCCAATTCTCCCGACGGATCTCTGCCCCCACCCGCAACAGTTGCTGTTGGGGAATTTCACCGAGCCAATAAGCTTCCTGAGCTTTTTTCAGCTCTCGAGCAGCGCCGATACGCGGGTAACCAAGGATATGTGTTTGCACCATTTCTGCGTTTCCAAGTCCGTTCCTGTGAGAGGGGATGGCCCCTTTGATTCTTGCACTCGCCGGCAGTGACCTCTCCTAAACGGGTATCAGCACTTGCGAAGCTTCGGACTTGATTGTGTGCCGGCCATGTTATTCAATCAATTTCATATTTTTTGTTTTAAACATGAATAATATTAATGATGATTGAAATACGCCATCTGCGGGCCCTCTCAGTTTTACGTGAAACTGGCAGTCTGGTGCGCGCTGCCGAGTGCCTGCACCTGACCCAGTCGGCGCTATCTCACTTATTCCGGGAGATGGAGGAACGCCACGGCCTGCCGTTATTTGTACGCAAATCCCGCCCCTTGCGCTTTACCAGTGCGGGCTTGCGCCTGCTGCAGCTCGCCGATGACCTCCTGCCCCGCGTAGCCCTAGCCCAACGGGATCTGGCCCGGCTGGCATCCGGACAGTCGGGACGTTTGAATATCGCGATCGAATGCCATAGCTGTTACCAATGGCTGATGCCTACGTTAAATACCTATCGCGACGACTGGCCCGAGGTAGAGCTGGACCTGTGCAGCGGCTTTCACTTTGCACCGCTGCCAGCACTCACCCGGGGAGACCTGGACCTAGTGGTCACCTCCAACCCGGACCGGGAACTGAAAGGCATTCACTACCTGCCACTCTTCAGCTTTGAGATGTGCCTGGCACTCAGCCGCAAGCACCCGTTGATACAAAGTAGCGCTAAGCGCCGCTGGGTCAGCGCGGAGGAACTGGCCGGAGAAGTACAGATTACTTACCCAGTGGAACGGGAGCGTCTGGATATTTTCCAGAACTTCCTCGAGCCCGCCGGAGTCGAACCCGCAGATGTGCGCACGGCAGAATTGACGGTTATGATGGTGCAGCTTGTCGCCAGCGGCCGCGGTGTCTGCGCACTGCCCAACTGGGCCCTGCACGAGTACCTGCAAAAGGGATTTGTGGCGCAACTGCGCCTGGGAGAAAAGGGTCTGTGGAGTACTCTCTATGCCGCGGTACGTGAAGAAATGCTGGAGCAGGCTTATGTGGCCGATTTCCTGCAAACCGCACGGGATACCTGCTTTACCCACCTAAACGGTATTCGCACGGCAAGCTGAATTGGCCAAAAACGACTTGGGCCAAGTAGAAATAACCGGAGCGGATGCCTACATCCGCCACCAAAAATAGCCCAAAGCGGGCACAGCTTTACAGGAGATTATTTATGTCCACAACTCGCGATCACTGGAATTCAGTGAGTAAGGGCCTGCACTGGCTATTTGTACTTCTGCTACTAGCCGTATGGGGCGCTGTAGAACTGCACGAGTTCTTTGAACGCGGCGACCCTATGCGTGGCTGGTTTATGCGCCTGCACTTCTCCCTCGGAGTGGCGGTACTAATGCTGTTAACAATCCGCCTATATTGGCGCGCGCGCCACAAGCGCCCACAGCTCCAGGGCAGCTCCTGGCAAAAAGCGCTGTCCAGCCTAACCCACGGCGCCCTTTACTTAGTCCTACTGGCGATGCCCGTTTCCGGTATTGCCATGCGCCAATTGTTCGGCAGGGATACGGAATTTTTCGGCCTCTTCGCCATGCCCCGCCTGCTTGCGGAAAATTCCGACCTGGGCAAACAGCTCGCCTTTCTACATAAGGATGTACTGTGGCCGGCCCTGCTGATTCTCGTGGGGCTGCATATCGCCGCCGCCCTGTGGCACCACTTTATTATGCGCGACAGCACTCTGACCCGCATGCTGCCGCAGCGCTAGAGACTAGGAAACTTAGGGGCGGAATGCCAGAAAGTGAAAAGGTGAACTGTGGGAAAACAATAAACCGACCGGTTTACTAAAAAAAACGGCGCAATTTGCGCCGTTTTTTTAGAGCAGGGCAAAGGGTTACTCTCCGCTATTCTCCCGCTTAAACTTCGGCTTACCTTTGGGCTTTCCCTTTGGCTTGCCTTTGGGCTTCGCTTTGGCGTTTGTCGCCGCTTCATCGAAACGGGCAATTTTCATCGGTCTCCCGGCCACCCGCACTTTTTTCAGGTGTTGGAATATCTCCTTGGGCATGCCTTCCGGGAGGTCCACCGTAGTGAAATCCGGATAAATCTCGATACGACCGATATAGGAGCTATCCAGGTCCACCTCATTGGCAATGGCACCGACAATACCACCCGGACGCACACCGTGCTCCCGCCCAACCTCGATACGATAACGCTGCAGGCCCTCATCGGGTGGCGGCATTTTATGGTCTTTTTCGAAGCTATCTCTCTTGCGACGGCGGCCTTCAAACTCATCGTCCCGCTCTCGCCTCTCCCTTTCCTTGCGCGGCTTGGACTCCTGCTCTTTGATCAGTAGAGGTTGGTCACCCTGGGCCATAGAGGCCAGAGCTGCAGCGACATCCAGGGGATCCACTTCATTCTGGGCAAGGAATTCTTCTACCAGCAAACGGTAGGGGGCCAGGTCGGTCTGGCCTTCCAATGTCGCGGTAATGCGCTCGCGAAAGCGCTGCATCCGTGCACTGTTAACAGCGTCTGCACTGGGCAGCTCAAGTTTCTCGATAGGCTTCTTGGTGGCCTTCTCGATAATACGCAGCATGCGACGCTCGCGCGGTGCCACAAACAAGATGGCGTCGCCCTCACGGCCGGCGCGGCCGGTACGACCAATACGGTGGATGTAGGCTTCGGTATCGTAGGGGATGTCGTAGTTGATTACGTGACTGATCCGTCTCACATCCAGTCCGCGCGCCGCTACATCAGTGGCCACAACGATATCGAGCTTATTTTTCTTGAGCTTGTCGATCACGCCTTCGCGTAAATTTTGCGCCATATCGCCATTCAGGGCAGCACTGGCAAAGCCGCGCGCAGCCAGCTTATCGGCAAGCTCTACCGTGCTGTTTTTGGTGCGCACAAAAATAATAGTGGCATCAACTGGCTCCGCTTCTAGGATACGGGTCAACGCATCCAGCTTGTGCAAGCCGCCTACGGGCCAGTAGCGCTGGCGAATAGTCTCCGCAGTCTCCTGTTTGACACGGATCTTGACCTCAACGGGCTCGCGCAAGTGTTCGCGGGCGATCCGCGCAATTTCTTTCGGCATAGTGGCGGAGAACAGAGCGATCTGGCGCTCTTCGGGAATCTGCTCCAGTACCCACTGAACATCATCAATAAAGCCCATACGGAGCATTTCATCGGCCTCATCCAGCACCAGAGTGCTCAGGTTGGAGAGGTCAAGGGAGCCGCGACGCATATGATCCATCACTCGGCCGGGGGTGCCTACCACCAGCTGCACACCGCGCTTCAGTTGTTGCATCTGGCCGCGGTAGTCCGCGCCACCATAGATTGGGGCCACGTGAAAGCCCTTCAGGTTAGAGGCATATGACTGGCAGGCCTCTGCTACTTGAATAGCCAGTTCACGGGTCGGTGCCAGAACCAAAGCCTGGGGACGGCGGTCTTTCAGGTCTAGCTTGGATAGCAGTGGCAGTGCAAATGCTGCGGTTTTGCCAGTGCCAGTCTGGGCCTGGCCCAGTACATCGCGGTTCTCCAACAGGGAGGGGATTGTCTGTGCCTGAATCGGAGAAGGGGTCTCATAGCCCAGTTTTTCAATGGCGGTGAGGATTTCAGGCGGCAGGCCCAGCTGGTCGAAGCCGGCCGGTTTTGGGGTATCGGTCATTTCGGAATTCACTTGAAGCCTAAGTCCCTGTCGCGGGACTGGAGCGGTGGGTCAAAAGGTCGCGCAGTCTAGCAGGTTAGGCGTCCCAGATCAGCCTATTTTTTAAGCAGGCGCCTCGACGACCCCAGTCCTAAGCAACGCCATTCCTGTCCAGAGACTCTAGAAAAGAAATAATAGCCCAGGGAAATAGCAGTAACAGCCATGAGAGGTGCCAGCCTGCACGCTAGCCTACATCGACCTTTGCCGGCAAAGGCACCGGGGGAATACGGCCTTGAGTGGCGGCCTCCTGTAAATGGGCACAAACCCCGGCGACCGTATTCCCGATATTTCTGGAAAAGCTGCCATCCACCTGGGTACGTTCATACAGGTATGTGCGAAAGCGCCGAAAAAACCCTTTATCCACTGGTTCCGCTTTAACCCAGAAGCTGGAGAGACTCCCCTGGTGCGTCAGGCCTGGCAAGTCGTAGATACAGCGCCCCAGTACCTTGGTGGGAACTCCGTGCAATAGGGCTGAAATACCCACGGTGCTATTGATGGTCACGACTCCCCTAGCGTGATCCAACAAGGTGGGCAGGTGTAAATCGTGACAATACATTACTCGCCCACTGATCTGATAGCGGGCCTCAAGCACGTCAATCAGCTTCTTATAGTGACAAAAACCTCGATCCATTGGATGGTGCTTGATCACCATCATTGTGTCCTGCGGTGCATCCCGAGCGAAGCATTTCAGTGCGATATCAATTGCATTCTCAATAGAGAGCAGGTCGGAGTGTTCACGCAACTGGAAATCATCACGGGTTTGCAGAGGGAACAAAAAGAAACGGCCGCTGAACGCCCGAGTTAATTGGCTCGTAAGCTTGCGTTCGGTGAACTGATAAAGTCCCTTGCGGTAAAGGCTCCTGAGCCAGCAACCGCCTTCATGCAACCAACTGCGATTACGATGATGACGGTAGTGAGGAAACTCAGGCCGGGCAAGGCGCATCGCCAGGTAATAACCAATCGCAAAATACGCCCGGTGCCAAAATGTATGACCAATAGGCAAGCCTGGGGCTCGATTGTTGGGCCGATAATGATCAATTGCCTGCCTGGACCAATCTGTGGTGGAGAAAGCATTGACGCCTCCCCATTCCATAGTCACGAAATCCGGTCGCAAATAGCCTTCTTCAAAAACACAAAATGCGATATCCAAAGATTCACACACTTTCTTGGCAATAGTATGAAAGCGCCGACAATCGCCATAGGCAAAAACCATGTCAACTTGTTGCTCAGAGAGATAGCGATGGAAAAATTTCGCCCAATCAGCTTCACGGCCGGTGAAATCTACTTGATGATCTGCACGGCCGAAAAAGCGATCACCGCCATTGAAATTGATCTTGTGAGTGACCAGACCATGCTGTGAGAGCCTTTTTGCCAACTCGGCAAAGAAAGGCCCATGCGGCCCCTGTAAAAATAGTGCCACAGACATGAATTGGCCTACCCCCGAATCTCAGTAGATGATTGCATTAAAGTTCGACAAATGAACATAAAATATACGATTTTGAATCCACTCAATAGCCATCATAAATAAAAGCTGACTAAGTCATGCCGCTTGGAAAGACCCTGCCCCAACCGAGGTGATATACCAAAAATTACTAGGCTAAGGGCAAATTGTATGAAAGCGGAATAACTATAGACCCTAAGGTAGTCATCCAAGCGCTAACATTCCAACAAGGCTTCTTCGAGCAGGTATATTGATGCCGACTAAGACCGAAAAAGCTATTTTCAAGCATCTGAAAAAAATCCGACAAAATAGCACAGGACTCAGAAAGTAGAGACAGCTATAAAATTGACTCACCAAAAGATAAAAAAGGGACGTTAAAGGATGTTTGATTCTTTATTTTAAAATTCCAACCAACAGATTGCCCCACCCAACTGTACCGGTATTACATCCTAAAGCCCGCCATTTTATGCGATAAAGAAAAATATGCCAGTACAGCCTATTACAGCTCCTCAAACACAGGTCTCAGGCCAACCAGCGCAGCTATGCGCCAGTTAGTCTTCTCCAGCAAGAAGACAACAGCCCTTTTGTATCTACCTTTGAGGAAAAATAGACTAACAGAATTAAGTGATTAGGCCCGCAGCCATTGCATCGAGCCTCCGCAGACTCAAGTATTACTGGAGGATTCTTCACGATCAGTACGATTGAGAGCACCATAATAATTTCTCTGCTCGCCCCCCTTTGTCTTTCGTTGATCAATCCTTATCAGTGCCTTCTTCCAGACCCACTCAAATACGCGCGCCGTTGATTCTGGGAAAGGCGTAAATAAAGGATTAAATGGGTTGTCTCTAGCCTGCATCCACACGGTCATACGATGTGACGGCTTCATGGCTGAACCACGGCAGTGAAACCCGTAAACATTACCAATTAAAAGGGTGTTTTTCGGAACATATAACTTCTTTGCTTCATAACCCATTTCCGTCAAATCTTCCGCACCAACACGAAACGAGCCATCCCAATAACGCCCAGGTGTGCGCTCAGGGCCCCTCCTGCATGACTCCAGGCTCTGCCGGTATTCCCACTTTAGCCGCTTCCATGTGAGTCGATTAGAGCCAGGCACATAGACGTATGGACCATTATTATCCGATGTATCGTCCATATACAGCCAAGCTTTCACACATGGATGGAAGGTATCTGCATGCAAATCCCGTTGCGGATCAGGGCGCGGATTCACATTGGCATGATTACAGAGATTTTCAATATAAAAGAGTGGTGGTCGATTCTTTGACGAGCAATAACGCATCAATCGAGTCAGGCGTTTATTCGAGTATAATCTTTGAAAAAAAGGCGCCTTTTTTCTCTCATTGGAATCCATAAAGATGCGCTGGGTGACGGTAGTACCTTCAATGATTTCCCTGATCGGAGCTTTTAGATTAACTAACTCCCGAGATAAGCCTTCAAATTCACCCGGGGACAGGAAGTCTCTCTTAATCAAATAGCCATTACGAATAAATGCACGGCGATCCACAGAAGAGACAAGTGGCGACAATAGAATTAAGCGAAATCTAAAAAGTAGATGCGCCAGAATAACCCTAGCCACATGTAATCCACATCGATTCAGCAGGTGACTGCCCAATAAAGGGTTATTCTTAAAACTTTTCCCCCAGCTAAACAGCTCCAATATCCACTTTGGAATTTTCCAAGTTAGCCCAACCACTGAACGCCACATAACCGCCTCCCAAAACAGGGGCTAATTCACAGGGGAAACACTAAGTACACCCATGATCGAACTAATGGTTGACCCCTACCTAAAAGGTGGGCACATACAGCCACCATTAAATTATCCCTGCAGAACAAGTCCCTTAATATTTTAAAAAAACATTCCGATACCAGCGATACGCCTTGAACAAAACGCCCCTATTCCGGTTAACTTTGCGATCCATCTGCAGAAGCTCCACAGTGGTTTCCGCATCAATAAACTCGCCAGTACTTGGATCCACATAGACAGGATAAAGAAGTAGAGCACCTGCTATCAACTGATCCAAACTCAAAGTGCGCTGTCGACGAAACCTAAAGGCCTGTAAATCCAGATCGTGGAATTCACGATCAACCAAGAGTGTATCTTCAGAAAGCCCCCACCCGGCATAAAATGGTAATCCATAGGTCACCACTTTAATCCCTCGCAATAATGCCTCAAAACCACAAAGGGAACTCAATGTATGTACTTCATCAACTTTATCCAGCAGTAGGGAAATATCCCCCTGCTCGATTATTGTGTCGTACTGTGATTCTGCCCCTACCGGTAAAGCCCCCGTGCGCGCACCGGTAACAACATCCGGATGGGGTTTATAGATAATATGAGCATTGGGATACTTCGCCCTTACTCGCTGCAACAATGAAAAATTGCTTTTAATCACTGGAGAACCGTAGGCAATGGAGGCATCGCTCTCCACCTGACCAGGAATTAAAATTTTCGACTTATTCTGGGGGAAACACAAATTCATTGGCAGTCCTGACCCACCAACATTGTATTTGGTCACTCTATTAACCACCAACAACTCACGGAGCTTTTTAGCTTTAAACAAAATATCTGGTGAGAAATGCGTGGTACCGAGCAGGACTTCCAGATCGTTAGGGTGCCTCGCATCAAAGTAGATACCTTGAGCATCCAGGACCAGGGAACTAGGCGTTACTAGATCAACACCCAAGCCTACCGAGCGCAAGAAGCCATCCTCAATCCGCCATAATTTAATCTGGGATTCTTCACATTTATCAATTAAAGTTTTAGTAACCCGACTGGCCCAAATTAAAATATTAGTGCCTGAGTTAACTGCGAATATCTTTTTTTCTGATCTGGAAAAATCAATTTTAGCTTTATCTCCTATAAAATCAGGAATAAACCTGCGTTTCCAGGGAGAAAACCCGACACCCAGCCAAAACCCCTGGAAACGTTGCCTCTGCCTCTTTTGCTCTATGATAAGAGCTAATGTATCCTCAAATGCACATTGTCGACCGGTATAAGGGTTAATATAGCGGCAATAACGCAGATATGCCGCGCAGAATATTTCAGTTAAAGTCCGAGATACATTGCGCCGTACAACAGACTGGCGATCCTTTGTCAGTCCCCAGCCAGAATAAAAGGGTACACCAAAGCAATGTACCTCTTTACCCGCAATAAGTGCATCAAAGCCCAGCTGACTGGTAACTACGTAAACCTTGTCAACGCAATCAAAAATCGACCATGGAGAAAGATCCGTTGCAATAATCCTACAGCCGTTTTTCTCTGCGAGAGACTTCAAATACCCAGATTTTTTCCCTGCAACGACATCTGGATGTATTTTTACATAGATCTCGGCCTGCGGATTTTCCTCAATCGCACTCTGTAGCATCTCATGGAAATGGCGCTCGGAAGCCAACCCGGCACTGACCGAAATATCCCCATAGGTCTGGTCCACTACCAGAACCGCTGGAGGATTGCCGGGTATATCCAGAGGGTTATCATCAGAATTATTATATTTACACAAGCGGTGTGTACGTAAGAGATTCAATCCGCTAACTGCCCGACTTAATTCCTCCGCACTAAAATCGCGCTCTCTGATCAGGGTCTCCAAATCGCTTGGTCGCGAGGCATCATAATAGATACCACTGTAATCTACCGCTAAACTATGCGTTTGCGCCCCTTCGACCCCAAGGCCAACAGAGCGCAGAAATCCATCTTCTATAGAAAAATAGGGAAGACCCGCTCGATAAGCGATTCGCTGCGCTTTAACTGCTGTTGCCTTGAGTCCCCAGCCAACCATTTTAACGACAGCTTTACCTGGCCTTGCAGCCACATACTGACATTTACCACCAATAAAACTTTCCAGAAAACGCATTTGCCGGAGGCCTAATGAACAGTGCCCAACTACAAGCATTTTTTTGCCCCATGGAACAGCTTTTCCCGCAAAGCGTCATCACTAGCCAGCTGTAAGATGGCATCCACCCAGACCGATGGCCGCATGGGTAACAAAAGTCCATTCTCCCGATGACGAATCACGCTGCCGTAAATATCACCCTCTGCATAGATACCCACGGCACCCGCCTGAGTGATATCGAAAAACTTGGTGTGCGACCTAGCTCGATTGAAGGGGCTATTTAACAGCGGAGCTAATCCTATAGTCCGCCCAGGCTTTTGTAGCATGGCTAAATAAGTTGGCCATTTCATTGGGTGCAATACTTGCACCCGTGGAATGTTTCGAAAGAGTCGATTTATACTGCCGTCACCGATAATCTCAAAATTCAAGTTCTGGTTTTGCTCGATTACTTGTCGAATGATTGGATATAGCCAGTTAGCATCGTCTAAGTGCGATGCGGAACCATGATAAAAAATAGAAATTGGTTGGTCGGCACTCAAATCTAGTGGTTCTGCCGGTAATAATTTCGGAGACCAATGGCTATATTTATTTTGCAAAAACGGCGTTGAAACCAATAATTGCGCACCAATAGATTTTAACCAACGTTGCTTAGACCAGCTGTAACGCAGTATTTTTGCTTGATATCGGAGAGGCATCCGAGAAAAAGCCGACCAGTCTAATAAATCATCGTCGATAAATATGGATACACCAGACAATTGGTTAAGGTTTTGCTGTACGAGCAATTGCCACTTACGAGGGATATAGCGCACAAAGATGAGCTCAACTCCTTTGAGGTCATTTACCTTGGGCAGATCAGAAAACGTCAAACGTTTAGCACTGACCCCCAGCTTACGTAAGTAAGGGAGAACAAAATAATCTGTAGAAGGATTGGGCCCCTCCTCCACAATCATCCCGCGGTTGATTAATTCCAAATCGGACTCCAACAGAAATCAACGCTCAAAAGGAAAAACGATTGGTAATAAAATCAAAACCGATAATGAATAAGCAATCGTCAGAGGCAGGCCCGCCCGCAGGAAATCCCGCAAGTGATAACCGCCCAAGTTTTGTACAATTAAGTTGGTCTGATATCCAAATGGAGTGAGAAAGCTCGCACTAGCCCCATAGGCCACAGCCATCACAAACGGCATCCAGCTAACCTCGAAACTCTCCGCCAAACTCCAGGCGAGTGGAAATGTCAATGCCGCAGCAGCGTTATTGGTCATCAATTCTGTCAGTAATAAAGTGAGCAGAAAAATACCCACCACGCCAACCAGTGGTCCAGCGCCCTGTAATGCAGCTCTCATTGACTGAGCCAGGCTATCAGCCAAACCACTACCTGAAAAGGCCTCAGCCAACACCAAGGCGCTAGCAATAATGATCCATATCTGAAAGGGAAAACGCCGCTGCAATTCAGAAGTAGTAACGATATTCAGGGCTACCATACAACCGAGCAAAACCACCAGTCCCTTCAATAAGGAAAAAATACCCATTGCAGAACCAGCCACTACACCAGCAAATCCAAATCCCATTAACCAACTATCCCGTCGGGAAAGTTGGCGCTGTACGTTCGTACCGCTGATTACATAGAAATTTTTATCAATGTTGCGGTGATGCTTGAAATCCTGCCCTACGGCCAACAATAGAACATCTCCCGACTGCAGCTGAATTTCACCAAGCTTACCCGAGAGCCGATCACCGCCACGACGCATGGCTACTACCGCCGCATCAAAACGAGTGCGGAACTGACAGCTCTTAAGAGTTTCACCAAGGATACTGGAGTTTGGGGTAAGGACGACCTCAGTAAGCTCCATATGCAGCGTATCGTCATCCAATGCAAATAAACGCAAGCCCTCAATAGCCTGGAGTCTTTGTAAATCTCGAACATCGCCACTAAAAAGGAGCTTATCGCCACTGCGTATCAACTCTGTTGGCGCTACCGGGCTGATACTGCAGCCCTCCCGAATGACTTCAACCAGATAGAGAGTTTCAAGTTGACGCAGATTATTTTGCTCAACGGTGCGCCCATTTAGCGGGGAATCAGCAGTCACCTCTGCCTCCAGCAGATACTGGGCCACCTCCTCCTCGACAGCTCCCCCCTCCGGTAATAGGCGATTACATAACAGTAAAACTATCAATCCCACCAATACTGCCACAGCGCCAATGGGCAGGAAGGCAAAAAAGTCCAATGAAGGCTCACCTCTATCCAGCACAAAGCTGTTTACGATCAGGTTCGTGGAAGTACCAATCAGGGTTAAGGTTCCCCCTAGAATCGCCGCATAAGAGAGAGGTAACAACAGCTTGCCCGCAGGGTGTCGCCGCTGAGCCTTAATACTGGAAGCTAAAGCCGCAACCACAGCGGTATTATTCAGAAACGCCGAACTCAACGCAGTAGCACTCGTGAGCCTAAGAAGGCTTGACTTTAAGCCCCCCCCAATCAAGCCATCGGATATTGCCCTGAGCCAGCGGGCCTTTTCTAGGCCGATAGAAATCAGGAGGAGAGCTACCAATGTCACCAGACCAGGATTGACAGCTTTCTGTAGTACTGACTCAACTGGCACGAAACCAGTTAAAAAACAAACAGCGGCAGCTGAAGCAAAAACCAGAGATGGGCGAAATCGGGTGAAAATCAGGGAACCGATTACCAGGACGAAGATACCGGCAACAAATAATTGAGAAAGAGTCATAAGATCTGAGTGTTGCTCTGGTTACCGGTGTAGATATTTGCACTTTTTACACGTCTTAGCGAGGTCAAATTATACTAAATTTAGTGCCGACACCAAACGTTATTGAGTTAAGCCAAAATAACGTGATAACTATAGCTACCTATCCCATCAACATTCTTTTAAAACGAACGCTATCAATCCACATTAACACAGAGAAATTTTCGCACTTCTTCGGAGTTTTTTCTGACCTTCCATTGCTGAACACTGGATCAGCCAGACCTACTTAACGCTTCTCAATTATTTCATCAAAACCCGGGATAAACCTGACTAGCCAGGATGTTTTTTCTCCCATCATTTCGTAAAAAGTAGTGCCCATGATGCCTCATAAGGTCAATGGTAATACCTGGTGGGAGTACCTCCAACTTAATAGCCAATCGCAATTCTAGCCCAGCCGGCCTTATAAGAACGGACCCACTCGCTTTTCATAAATTTTTTAATTCAATAAAATGTAAATTTTATCAACCAGACAATACCCCATTCTAGCTCGTCCCACTCTTCCTTCACTGGAAGTGTACGCCCTCCAGACTCCTGTACTGCTAACAGAGGTATTCGGCACTACCGCCTAAAAAATCGGATAGTTTTACCGGCGAGACGTCGCAGTGACAACTTGGGGGATGTCACCCGGGAGAGTTGGTAGGGAGCGAAACGTTGGATCCATTCCGGTTCGCGCCAACGGATCTCAGATTCACTGCTGCACAAAGGTGTATAGTAACGACAGCCTTCGAAATAATAGTGGGTAACGAGGCTGTGTCGTGAGAGGCTCTTGTCTGGATGACTACCACCGCCATGCAGTAGATTGGCGTGCCAAAGTAATACCTGCCCCTTCTTCAGTATCCCTCGTACTGCGCACAGGCTATTTTTCTCTATCATCGCCTGGATATAATTTTCATATTCATTGTAATGATCATAAGAAGGGGACACATCTACATCCTGCATGGTAACCTCGGGTAACCTATGACTCCCAGGATAATAAACAAGTGCTCCGTTGCTTTCATCTACATCTTCCAACGCTACCCAGGCGCCAGCCATATACCCCGATGGCTGACTGTTAAAGTGGATAGTATCGGAGTGCACTCTCTGTTGCGTACCCACAGGAAAGTTTAGGGTCTGAAAAGCCTTGGCTTTACGCCCAAACAGATCACGCAATGCCCTTAGCACACGCCTTTCCAGCGCAATACGCCGAACACCAGCATTGAAGCGCCAGGCATCCTGGATGCGCGTACCGTGAGCATAGTGCGAGCCAGTTTGGGGGCGATGGTAATAAGGTTCAATATCGGCAATCACACGGTCAAGCAAGCGTGCCTTCAGACGAAAGTCTAAAATCAGCATTCCGTCACGATGAAAATTTGCTTTCTGTTGCGAGCTCAGCATTTCTAGCGATTCCTGAAATAAACTCGAGATATCAAACCCGTAAAATGTCGTTACCCAAAGTCAATCAGCGCCAGAGGGGGGCTTTTGTTCGTTCATTTAATCCCAGTGAAAAATCTTCCCTGGTGTGCGTCAAAAACGGGCTGTAATACGGATCCATTCCCGCACACGTCGACCATCTGGTCTTTAAACACATCGCCTCTCGATCAAACCTAGCCCGCTTTTCCGGAGTATTATCGATACCACGGCTAATAGATTCATGGTGATACATTTCTGCCCAGGGTGTCCATAGGTTGCGGTAACCCGCCGCCTTCACCTTCAAACAGAAATCTACATCGTTAAAGGCAACTGCAAAGTGCTTCTCATCCAGCCCGCCAACCGCTTCAAAAATACTTTTGCGCACCAGCAAACAGGCGGCAGTAACCGCTGAAAAGTTTTGAGTGCAGATTAGTCGATTCCTATAGCCCACAGCATGATGATGGTAAAATTTATGAGCATGGCCTGCCAATCCGCCCAAACCGATCACAACTCCGGCATGCTGTATACGTCCATCGCCATAATGCAGTTTGGCCCCCACACAGCCAATTTCAGACCTTATCGCATGCCCAACCATTTCCATCAACCAATCGGGTGAGGCCACCTCAGTATCATTGTTGACCAGACCAATAATTTCACCGCGAGCATGCTGTACGCCGAAGTTGTTAATTGCCGAGTAATTGAAGGGCGCATCGTACTTGATTACCCTCACATTGGACAAAGTTTTCAGTTTCGCCAAATATTCCAGTGTTTCCGACTCCACGCTCTGATTATCTAAAACCAGAATTTCGTAGTTCCTATAGGTTGTTTTCTCAAGAATACTATCAATACACTGCCTTAACATCGACAGCATATCCCGCGTAGGAATCAAAAGGGAAACCAGTGGCTCTTCCTGCTGCACTGGCCAACGCACATGTAATGTTTCTCGATTTTTTTTAGACTCTACCTCAACATCACTGCAGCCTATCTCATCAAAATATTTCTTTAAAATACGCCGACTACTTTGTATATATTGCTCGCCATCGATAGTTTTATATCTATGAAAAAGGATTCTCGGTATATGAATAATTTCCCTTTGCGGATTTTCCAGTTTCCGTAACACCCGAAGAAACAACGTATAGTCCCAAGCGACTTCACCCGCCGATTCAATAGGTCCATATTCATCTAAAATACCGGGTGCAAAAAGTACAAATTCCCCTATATAATTTCGGGAAAAAAGCAGATCTGGATTCCAGGCGGGCTTGAAATTTGGCCGACAGCGCCGACCTGCCTCATTGAGAAAATCCTCATCGGCATAAATAATTTTCGCATGGGAATTCTTCCTCACAACATACTGCAAACAAGAAAGTGCCTTGGAGGAAAGTACCGCTCGCGGAGGGCACATTAACCGATAGGTATCGGCATCTATTATTTTCTTCAGGATCTCAGCGCCACTTAACGCTTTATCAATCAACCTAATCTTGTTGTTGGAATCAACAAATTCCCTAAACTTGACAAGATCATTATCACTAATTTTTTTTGCCGGAAGGATAAACAATTTCCAGTTCTGATAACTTTGATCTAGTACTGAATCAATAGTATTTCGTATATCATTCAGTGTATCGGTCACACTAACCGGCATCAAAAGCGAAAAACACAAATCCGCAGACGTTTTGAATGAATCGGGCCAAAGGGTTGGTTCAATGGTCTTGACCCAGTCCCCATAAGAAGCTCGTACTCTACGGGGACTAAAAGTTGCATCGTAACAGGCCCAACGATTAGTCATTCTGGATGGCACTCGTAATTGTCGGCTTGTTAATCTAGAACGCATACGATTACGAGCAAATAGCAGAGACACTCTCACCAAAGTCAACTGGCGAATGGTGAAGTCACATTCACATTGTGCCGGAGAAAAAAGTAGCTCTTCCCCCCCCCGGGCAAACCAAATCAGACGCTTGGATACACGCCCATTGCGTACAGGCAAACGTAATCGTTGGGACTTACGCCCCTCCTTGTGCTGAAGCACGAAGGCCGTATCCAAATAGCTTTGATCCGATTCAATCAAAACTTCTACCATATACCAGCCACGCGCAAAATTTTTGTTCGCGATGGAGAACATAGATTGGCTGGAAATGGATTTGCCGGTTATACAGCCGTCGGTACCCGGCTGGATAGTCATCCCCTGAAGCGGGCACAGCAGTGGACGTAAATCGTACCTCGTTAAATGAGGGACAGCGATTTCAGGGCGCTTAACTCCCATATACAACTTCATAAGCTCCCATTACTATCTCGAACAGCCTTTACTTGCATTCTAATTTTGCCTGAAGACAAAAAATAGGCTATTAAAAAATTAGGTTTCTTGACATTCACTATTAATCACAGAAAAATTCTGGATATATATTTTATAAAGGAGTTTTCTTAGCAAGAAGAAATTCGTAATTTATAAAATAAAATTATCTTTTTCTTTATGCTGCAAGAAAAGTAACCTTTGCTCATCAGCAATTCCCAGCAAGTCTATCTCTATTACCATTCTTACCCGCCTTACCTGTCATGTTTAGACACATATTTCCTCCCAACCGGCATCCTTTTAAAACACTCTACTCCGACCATTTACAGATCATGTAACTTTTGAATCAATAGTCAGATCATTGCAACTTCCTCTGGATAGGTGCGCTATATGGCATGAAAAATGTTTCGAGTATGTCTCCGCCAACATTAAAGTAATCACTCAATACTAGCTTTTCACTTAAGTCTGCACCTTACTTACACCAAAAAGCATCAGTAACCTTGACGGCTCTTAGCTTATCTCGATTGATGTAAATATCGAGAGACATTACGTCTTGCTATCTATAACAAAACCAACGATCCATTGGACCCAAACGCAAACCAGTCACATCATAAGCTTAAATTTTGATCGAATCACGAGAAAAATATCTATTAACAACATCAAAATTAGTTAGACTAATGAGCTACACTCCTTTGTAAACAGCTTGAGAGATCCCTTTAAAAACAGCTCCAAAACTACTTTGACCAATAAATACAAATCAATAATTCAAACTTTTTAATATTTCATAGCATTCGACATCAAGCAATATTAGTAGATGTCAACGTATTTCCTCAACATCCCATAACGTTCTAACTATTTGATGGTACGCTACTGGCTAATAATAATGAATGATACCGGGCACCGGATTCTGAAAGTCCACTTTTAAGCCAGTGAGCCTGATTACCTATAACCTCTACACGGCTGTCTTCACTAAGTCCTGACCACTTTTCCGCAATTTCATCCGCGAGTTGATATCCAACTACTGGAGGACGAACTACAAAACGACCATTAGTTTGGGCAATTAAAAAATCCGGACTCTCTTTCGCAACAACTGTAGCATCAATATTTCCGGCTGAATGTACAAATATCACATCGGTAAAAACCCGAGCGACATAGTCCAACATGGTATAACTCGAGGAAGAGCCAAAGATCAAGCATTTAGCCGCCACCAAAGCATTTTTCTTGTGTGTGACCAGCACCCGCCCCATATTGGGTAAATGGTTGTCGTACCGTACCCATTGACGATAGGAAATGCCACTCGGCATCCATTCTCTCGCAGACCGTCTTGGGAACATTTTGTTTCCCAGATCCCCCCCCCTCAGACGCTCCTTGAAATTATCCTTCTCAAAGAGTGTTTCGATACTTGCTATATCCAATCCCAGAACTTCCAAGACAGCCATCAAACCGCACAAGGCTCCCTTATGAGTCCAGTGGGTGTCACAAACACGAAACATCTGTTCTGATGACCTCCGCATTCTCTCCGTAGGATGTACCACCTTATGATCTGGCCTCGCTAATTTTTCCACCTGCTCCACAGGGGTTGTAGGCCCTTTTAGGTGGGGGTAATAATCCGACATCACCATCTCTTTGGCTGGCGCAATCAGTACTGCGTAAGCACAATGATACTCCGCTGCCAAATCATGAAGAGAATCGAGGTAGTCCGACCAGGCACGTCGCTCCAATCGGCCTAACAGTAATTCCCCGCAAAATTGTTCGACACTCTGATTCGTATCATTATCAAGAAACAGCCAACCATCCCGCCCTTCGAGGATTTTCAAACTTCCTTCGACAAAAAACTGGATGACATCATAGTCAAGACCGGCAATCTCAAAGCCAAAGACGCCATTATCTGTTGCAAGGGTTATAGCAGTGCGAAATCCACAATATAATTGTGCGTGCCTATCAGGCGCATCACCCAAGACCCGGCTCACTACATCCGGCCGGGGGACCTCCACTTTTAGATAAACCTTTCGCTCAGCAGCCTTTACATATGGCCGCACATTAGCTCCCCTCTCGGCCAGTACCCACCCTTGAAACATCAGGCCTGGGCCCATAAGAGATTCGTCATCGCAGTCCTGCTCATGACGAGGGTAGTCCAGACACCACCGGAATACGCCCGGACAGTTGGGGGTTAATGGTTTAATAGAGATGTGATACATGTTTCGTTGTTTACCAGAGCCGGGCTGGACCCGGCAGCTTAAAATACTTCATTGCAACGAGTGTGCATTTTCGGTGACCATAGATAGCGCGATACCCAGCTGGTCAAGCATTGTATTCCCACTGAAGTTCTCTGCCGCTCGTCGGCGACCTGCACGGCCCAGGCGCTGGCGCAGCTCCTTATTCAAAACCAATTCAATGACTCTCTGCGCAACTACATCCACCCTCCCAAACGGTACAAGAAAACCAGTATTGCCATCCTCGATAAGTTCCGGCAGCGCCCCCCAATGATATGCGACAACTGGACGCGCCGTGGCCATAGCTTCCAGCACCGTACGCCCAAATGATTCCTGGAAGTGCGACAGGTTCACAACTATATCAGCCAGGGTCAAGGCTTCCTGGGGATCGGCGGCATAGCCGGCAAACTGCAGACATTTTGCAATCTCGCCACTCTTCTGTCGGATTTGCAAGTCCCGCGTGTGCTCGTTCTCAGGCCCAACCAATACACAAACCGCGGGAATCGCATGCTGCTCAAGTCTTTGGGCCAACTCAACAAAATCAGCCAGCCCCTTTTTTGGCAAATTACTGCTAATCAAGGCGATGCGCACAAGCCGATCTCCAGCCGCATCCTGGTCGCATAACGGCCTATATCGAGTCAAGTCAATAATATTCGGCACAATGACCGAACTCCTTGCGCCTATTTCCCGCTCCACAGCCTTGGAGCTTGCCACCACAATATCGGCCAACTCCCGAACCCGTGCAGTAATAGAGCCAGCATCGGTTCCCAGTACTCGACAAAGGGCTACATCCCTATACGGCAGTTCACGCACGTGAATCAGGGTAGGCACATTCAGGGCCCGAGCAGCCAGCAGCGGCTCATCGAGAACCAGAGTATTGGTGTAGACCGCTCGGATAGAAAACCTCTCAATTAGGTGTTTAAACTGCGCCAGAGTTACAGAACTAGGAGCCCGCCCATCCCGCCACCAACCATAAGGTAGAACAATTACCGCCCTCGCCTTGGACCTGATGGCCTCAACATAATCGGTGTTAATAGCACTTGGCAGGGCCACCACCAAGTTGACCCCTAGCTTATTTAAGGAGGACAGTACATCCAGCAAGCTACGCTCAGCGCCGTATAGATACTCTCCGGCCTGGTGAGCGCAAACCAACATGTTCAAAGCGCCCGGCCGATAGGCTTGCCTCCCCGTAATTTCCGCCAGCGGCTCTACTCCCTGCGTGCGCCCCACTGCTAAATAATGGTGCAAGGTAGACAGGTTACCGACTCTTGCTTCTGGAAAACGGTATCCATAGCCTGAGGTGCTAAATCCTGGCCCCGGGTCTCTCCCTTCAGTAAAACCAACGGTCCAATAATGCTCGAACAGATCCACCAGCTCTTCGTGTAAGTCTGGATACTGCTCAAGATACCAAGTGGCATCGAAATAGCCAGACTGCTGGGCAAGATCCATCGGGTTGAGACCCGATACAAGCTTGCCCTCGCAGCATATTGCCTCAGGCACCAGGAATGGCCGTGAACTGGGATTAGCCGGCAAATAGAGATCGCCTGGAGACTCAGCCCTTGCATGCCAACGTCTGGCCGCATCTTCGTAATCTTTCCGAACACCATAAAACCGTGTATCGAGGTGTGTCTCACCACGCTGACTCAGAGAGTTGTTATCGATGCGGCCGAAACTAAGTGGCACACCTGGTAACACTTCCTCTAAAGCATCCTCGCCAAAAACCTTAAGTAACCGGTAGTAATATTCAGTGTCTGCATTGACCGACACCCTATCCCAAAAGCCCAATGTCTCGACTACTGACCGATGGAACATCAGTGAGGAGACATTGCGATACACCCAACTCTCTTCCGGCCGCCAATGGGAAAAATGCAACCCGTCGGTGGTGCGTACCCAGTGAGAGGTGCAACCCACCTTATCAGGCATGCGCAACAAGGCTTTAACCTGGCATTCGATTTTTTGTGGGTGGGACCAGTCGTCACTGTCGTGAGTCGTAATCAGGTCACCGCCAGCTTGTGCCAGGGCAGTATTGCGGGCAGCATAAGCCCCCTGATTCCTTTCGTGATGCAGAAGCCGGATTTCCAGACCAGGTCGCAAGCGCGTATTTCGTTCAAAATCTTCCATTACCTGCCGAGTGGTGTCCTTGCTGGCATCGTCGACAACCAGAATTTCCAGATTACGCCAAGTCTGTTCGCATAACGATCGAAGAGCTGTCGCCAGGGTCAACTCTGCGTTATAGGCAGGGATGATTACAGATACCTTTGGGGCACTGTTATCCCCTTTGATGGCCAGCTGTTCGGCGGAACGAAGGGAATCCAAATTCAAAACCCCAAAATCCCCCCCTACCAAGGTACACAACCTATGCCGTGCAAAAAACCGGTTGATGATATCCAGGCGCCGACGATTCAGCTCCCCGTCCTGTTTGTCACCGCCCATCCCTAGGACGAGTAAGTTGGCCTCGGCCAGTACCACATCCGCCTGCCCTGCAAAACGTTGTGTCAATATATTCATTGCCCATTGGGCAACATCCAAATGCCCACACTGCAATGCAGCCTCCAGTGTCAACAGATAGGGACCGGCATGTGCAGGGTAAGGGTGCAAAGCACTTTGAAACTGCTGCAGGTAATTCAATGCCTTCGGCCAGTTTTTATTTACCGCATACCAACGCGCGATCGCCCAAGCCGCATAGTGACGCTCATGGTCGCTGGCCTCCAAAGCTTCGGCTAGATGCACCAGCCGAGGCATCATGAGCTTATCCCCCCCCCTCCATAGATGATGCTCCCAGGCTAGGGCACGATTGCGAGAGGGGAGTCTGCCCTCAGAGCGACCATGGTTGATATAGTGCACCCAAGGGTCGACCCCGGCAGCCGCGACATCCGGATAGGTTTGCAAATACCATTGAGAATCGAATTGATCGGCAGCCACCGGTGTGTCGTCACGCCCTAAAGCATAAGCATTGGGGCGCTTCCGGCCATGTCTCGGCCAAAGATTCTTTATGCAAAACACAGTTTAAAATCCATTCAGCCGGGAAGTGGCTGGCGGCCTTCCTCCCGCCCCATCGAGACATAATGCACGAGTGGATTAAAGCCGCTGTCTTTTACATCCGGATTAGTGTCGAGATACCACTGACTATCAAACTCTGGCCCAGGGTTACGCCCTTCGAAAGCGCCAAGTTTCAAGTAGTGCAAAGCGGGATTACTGGCTGCGTTTTTATCTTCTGCCACATCGGGATATGAGGAAAGGTACCACTCTTCATTGAACAGACCGGACTGATTGATTTGATCCAGCTCCTTTTTTTGCTTGCGTATTTTTTTTGCGCGCTTACCGAAAGGTATGCCGATAGGGAGCCCATACTCTTTGCCAGATTGATTGCCATCTACTGCCTCCCCTTTCGCATCCTTTTCTGTTGCCACACGCAGAGCAACCACCTCCGCTTCTTTTTCTTCTAGTAAACTAGTCAGTAACGATAACTCTTTAAAGCGCTCATCGACCGAGCTCTTTGCACCTGAAAGATCAGACTCCAGAGCCTGCACCCGGAGCTGCAACTGCCGCCCAGCCTGCAAAAGGGTATCCCGTTCTTTTTCGACGGACTGCAGCCCCTCCTCCAGGCTCCGACAAAGGGAGTTCAGATCTGCCTGGTCTTTATCTAAATCTTGTTTAGCCTGCCGGCTCTGTTGTAATTGTCTCTCGGTAGACTTGAGTGACTGCTCCAGCTCTTGGATGCGCCTATTTACTTTCTTAGACTGCTTATCTCTCTCCGCCAGATCCACCCGCAAGCGTTCGGCTACCACCACCTGGCTCTTTTGAGATTTATCTAATTTCATGAAATCAGCAACCCGCTCCTTTAACTGCCCCTGCAAAGTGCTGACGGTGCTTTCCAGCTTCTGAATACGCGCTGCCGATTTACACTCTTTTGCGTCATATGACACCTTAAGATCTATATTCTGTTGTCCTGCATTCTCGAGTAATTCCGTTAGGGCAGCTAGCTCTTTGTAACGCTCTTCAAGGGATAGATTTTTTCCTACAATTACCTCCTCCAGCTCCCTAACCCGTATTTCAAGGTCGCGCTTTGCAGCAACTGTACCTTCAGATTTACGTTGGAGCTCTACAATGTTCTGCTCTAGCTGTTCGGCATGAACTCGAGCTTGCTGCCATTGCTGCTGAGCTTCCTCAAGTACTTGTACCCGCTCCATAAGTTCGCTTTTTTGCGCTGCGATGCTCTCAAATTTTCGCTGATGTTCTGCAAATTCTTGCTCCAAGTGTTCCGCTCGAGCTTGTGCCTTTATCCGCTGTTGCTCCTCCTCCTCCAGCGCCTGCATCCATTCATCGAGCTCACTCTCATTCGCTTCGCTACTCTCCAACTTGCGCTGAACCTCCGAGAGATCTCGTTCTAGCTGCTCGGCGCGACCCTGTACTTTCTGCCAATGCTGCTGCTCCCCGGTCAGTGCCCGCACTCGCTCCTCGAGCTCCCTCTTTTCAACAGCTAGTCTATTGGACTCCATCTCAAATTCGGCAAGGTTCCGTTCAAGCTGTTTCGCACGGCCTTCTGCTCGTTGCCACTGCTGCTGTTCTTCTGTCAGAGCCTGCACTCGCTCTTCAAGTTCGCTCTTCTCAACTGCAACCCTATCGAACTGGATCTCAAGTTCCGCGAGGTTCCGTTCAAGCTGTTCCGCACGGCATTCTGTTTGTTGCCACTGCTGCCGCTCCTCTGTCAGTGCCTGCACACGCTCTTCAAGTTCGCTCTTCTCAACAGTAACCCTTTCGGACTTATCCTGAAGCTCCGTAAGATCCCGCTCAAGCTGTTCCGCACGACATTCTGTTTGTTGCCACTGCTGCCGCTCCTCTGTCAGTGCCTGCACACGCTCTTCAAGTTCGCTCTTCTCAACAGTAACCCTTTCGGACTTATCCTGAAGCTCCGTAAGATCCCGCTCAAGCTGTTCCGCACGACATTCTGTTTGTTGCCACTGCTGCCGCTCCTCTGTCAGTGCCTGCACACGCTCTTCAAGTTCGCTCTTCTCAACAGTAGCCCTTTCGGACTTATCCTGAAGCTCCGTAAGATCCCGCTCAAGCTGCTCCGCACGACCTTGTGCTTGTTGCCACTGCTGTCGTTCCTCTGTGAGTGCCTGCACACGCTCCTCAAGCACACTCTTCTCAACAATAACCGTTTCAGACTTGTCCTGAAGCTCCGTAAGATCCCGCCCCAGCTGTTCAGCGCGACCTTGCTCTTGCTGCCACTGTTTCTGTTCCTCAGTGAGTGCCTGCACTCGCTCTTCAAGTTCGCTCTTCTCAACAGCAACCCTTTCGGACTTGCCCCGGAGTTCCGTAAGATCCCGTTCCAGCTGTTCAGCGCGACCTTGCACTTGCTGCCACTGTTGCTGTTCCTCTGTCAGTGCCTGCACACGCTCCTCAAGCACACTCCTCTCAACAGTAACCTTTTCGGACTTGTCCTGAAGTTCTGTAAGATCCCGCTCCAGCTGTTCAGCGCGACCTTGTACTTGCTGCCAATGCTGTTGTTCCTCAGTGAGTGCCTGCACTCGCCCTTCAAGTTCGCTTTTCTCAACTGCAACCCTATCGGACTGGATCTCAAGTTCCGCGAGATTCCGCTCAAGCTGCTCCGCACGACCTTGTGCTTGTTGCCACTGCTGTTCCTGGTCCGCCAACGCTGATTTCAAGCTATCGTTGAGATGCCGCTCGCTATCTAGAGCTTCTTCATGTTTTTGAAGAGTAACTTGCAGCTTCGACCGCTCTTGTTCGGCCTCTGTCAGTAACCCAGTCAATCTAGCAAGCTCTTGGCTCTGATTCCCGCAAGATGTTCGTTCATCGACAAGCTCGGATTCCAGCAAGCACAATCGCTCTTCAAGCGCGTTAACCTTTTCAGCCTGAGAGCGCCTCTCCGCTATACTTCGAGCTCGATCTTCCTGAAGTCTTTCCATCACCTCATTTCGTGAGACGAGTTGTTTTTTCTGCTCTTCCAAGTTAGCCGAAAGAGTGGCCCCTTCAGCTCGTTGCTGCTCACACATTTTATTCAAACGGCGCTGCTCTGATTGTGCCCTAGATAATTCATCCGCACTGGATTCCGAGCGAATCTGATACTTAACCAATTCCTGCTGTTGCTCGGCGTTGGCCGTCTGTAGCTGTAAAAGCTGCTGGTTGCGTTCATTCAACTGTCGGTACTGCTCATCCAGGCGCATGCGAAGCTGTGTGACTTCAGATTTCAACTCATCGCGGAACTCCTGCAGCATACTGACTCGCTCAGCTAACTGACCCCGCTCCTGAGCATGCCGCTCCACTGCGTGCTCCATACGCTGACTAAAACTCGCCAGCTCCCGTCGCTTGGATTCAAGCTGAGTGCGAGTATTTTCATAGTCTGTGCTCAACTGCTCCAGTTGGCTTTCCTGTTCTGCAAGACTCGCTTCCAGTACTTCAGCCTTCTGCAGGTATTCGCCTGCCTGTAGAGCGTCTTTGCAGGTGCGTCCTAAACGCGCAAAAACATCGCGGACCACCTGTAGGGCCGAGTTAGGCTCATCCCGCTGGAATAGATTAGCCAGCAACGGGCCCAGCTCGCCCCCAGTTGAAATAGCTCCCATCCCTTCGCCTTGATGGAAGGCAAAAGTCGCGTACTTTTGCGCTAAAGTGTCAAACGTTCGAGAAATCTCATCCCCAGAGGCACGCCTCGAAATACCAGACACCAGTACGAGGCCACAAATAGAGAGTTTCGGTTGCCAGCGGGCCAGCAGGCTTTCCAGGTCTTCCTCGGCTGTGGGGTTCAATAACAGCAGATCCACACTTCCATCTTCGAATTGACTAGCAGCCCTCATCGAAGGACTATCGAGCAGAAAAGAAAAACTGTCAAAATGCTGATCGTGATAAACCCGTGTCTCATTTTGCGGAGTGCTTGCATTCCCACCTTTTTCCAGAGAAGTGACATAACAGCGGGTATCTAACCGCAGCCGCTGCACAGCTTGGCAAAGAGCAAAATGGGCAACACCGGACTCCATTCCCAAAGTCATTGCAATACGGGGTTGGTGTGCCTCCATTAACCAGAATAGGAAGGGGACATGCTCCAACCAGGACGACGGGCGAAGGTAATCCGGTTTCCAGAACATAGAGCTTTTGGCCAGGGAGTTAATGGCCGGTTTTATCGCCAGATCGGCTTGCTTTTTTGTCAATTCCGTTGTCGACATGTATTTCTACTCAAAATCAAGGTTATGGCCTAGTTTTGCCTAGGCGACTGTCATTAATCGGACTTGTGAGGGAGGCGTCCAAAGTATTTAATGAAATTCAGATATTGAAGGTCAAAGTTATATTGATCGATTCCAGGGCCACAAATAACTTTATTCCTCGGCAAATATTATTCATCGTCAATACCTGCCTGGACCTGATGAAACAACCATAAATATCCAGCGAAAGCCCACACGAATAGTTAATCTGCAATGGGAATTCGATCAAAATCTAGACCAATACCCTTCATCAGTTCTAGAAAACGCTGACAATATGAGGGCACATCTTCACTTTCTTGCCAATAAGGATACACATACGAACAACACTCTAACCTTCAAATACAAAAATCAATTCCAACTTCAAAATTTTTCCACTACGAACCTAGAAAATTTTCCCAAAATATTTTTTGCATTCATTGGAAAAACAATAATATTTCGAACGCACAAAAGGAAATCTGAGAGCCTGAGAGCCTGAGAGCCTGAGAGCCTGAGAGCCTAAATAATTTTATCATCACATGACTCCGCAACAACCACTCTCAGCCCTCACCCCACTTTCTAATCTTCAGCATACTCAGCCCAACAAAACTTCCCAATACGTCACCGCAAGAAATTAACAAAGGCATCAATGAGATTTTCATACAGCTCGAGTCAGTCGCCCAAGGCCTTTTTCTAACGGATAGTATTCCAGCTGAAAACCATGATCCTGCCCCCAGCGCTCACAGATATCCTTCTCCTCCTGACGAATAGTATCGTCCATCCAGACTTCAGCCTTTGTAGAAAGCCTATCTGACATCGCCGGTAGCGCCGGGTAGCGACTATATAGGCATGTAACCCCTGGGGGCCCATCCACCCAAAGCAGGTCTACACTTTCGACCCCATTCAGCAGTGACTTCGGATACCAACGTGCAGGCTTCTCAGCATTCTTAGGGCTCATGTGTTCGTCCTCCCAGGATTCCAAATCTCCTATGCGTAAGTCCACCCACGTCTGTAAATATTCGGCTTCTAGTGTTGCCAATGTTTGCACACCGTAATGATTACTGTGCTCAATGGATATTAGTTTTCCCATACCGTTTTGACGCAGCGCATCAGCAATTACCAATGTAGAAGCACCACTACCAAACTCTACGACCACTGAGGGCCGGGAAGTCATGATGTGTGTATGCAGATGAAGAAGAACATCAGGTGAGGCCGCCCAGCCACGTAATCCGGGAAGCTGCCCTTTGATAGATAGGCGACGCTGCAGCCAGCTCAGACTTTCCAGCTGCATGTAGAGACGATTCTGAACCGTAATCAAGTCACGAGTCATCTTTATGGAGTTTTCTTTGCCAGCCTTAAGGAGCCTTTTTTCAAGCCTCTCCAGAATTCTAGAAAAGTCATCCATTTTTTTATCAGACATAACAGCTGACAACTCCAATAAATATTTATTATACAAACATCTAGGGGCAATTTTTTCGAGTCATTCAATACCATCCGCCACCTAGTAAAAATTAGTCATTTTCTACTTGTCCAAGATAGAAGCATTAAACTCGTTAGCCATCTCAAGATAACAGCGCAACAGCTAGGCATTGCCAATACAGGAAGAACACAGATATACGATACCGCAATTCTCCAATGTGGCAAGAATCCCAGCCCTATGGCCTTTAGCTGACTTAGGAACCCAACTTCAGACCCCGAACAGCTGGGGCAATACGTCATTTGACCTTTATTTTCTGGCTATACTGAGCAGTTAAGCCTTTTAACTGACCATAGCTATTAAAGATCCGACATACTAAATCTTGAGAAAGTGCTTCCTCTCGCATGACTGGCGACTAATTAATAGAAACCGCACAGGGAACTGCGCATCAGAAGTTAACTTGCTCCACTATCATCAACAGCGGCCATAGCTATCTTCAAAGCGGACAATGTCATCTTCCCCCAAGTATTCCCCGCTCTGGACTTCGATCATTACCAGGGCAATGATACCGGGGTTCTCCAACCTATGCTTATGACCAGCCGGAATGTAGGTAGACTCATTAGTTCGTAGAAGAATATCCTTGTCACCATTGACTACCTTGGCGGTACCACGAACCACTATCCAATGTTCACTCCGGTGGTGGTGCATTTGCAGTGACAAGGAGGCTCCCGGCTTTACTTCTATACGCTTCATCTTGAAACCCTCGCCCTCCTCCAAAACGGTATAAGTTCCCCAAGGTCGATGCACCGTGACATGCTGATGATGCAGCTCACCTCCACTTGCCTTGAGTCTCTGCACCACTTTCTTCACATCCTGGCTACGGTCCTTATGAGCCACCAACAGAGCGTCAGGTGTATCAATGATTACCAGGTCTTCCACCCCTACCGCAGTCGTCAAGCGGTGAGAACTACGAACGTAAGTATTACGAGTACCTTCCAGTTCGGCACTCCCCGTCACCCGATTGCCGTCGGCGTCCGGCTCAAGTAACTCTGCCATGGCCTGCCAGGAGCCTATATCACTCCAGCCCAGATCACATGGCACTACCGATACACGCGAAGACTTTTCCATTAGCGCATAGTCGATGGAGTCATCCTCCACCATACCGAACGTTTCTGGTTCAAGCCGCGTTACGGTATGCCCATTCCCTTGACTGCGGCTAGAACCCTCCAGGGCAACAGCCATACTTTGCGCAAGGCTAGGCGCATGCGCTGCCATTTCATCCAACAAACTGCCTACTTGGAAGCAAAACATTCCCGAGTTCCACAGGTGGCTGCCACTGACAAAATACTGCTCTGCTAAATCTCGGTTGGGCTTCTCTACAAAGCCTTCGACGTTGAACGCATGTTGACCCGAAACATCACATCCCTCAGCGATCTCTATATAGCCGAAACCCGTTTCCACGTGTGTGGGTTGAATACCAAAGGTGACCAAGCGCCCTTCAGCGGCCACCTCGGAAGCTAATACAACAGCCTTCGCAAAAGCAGCTTCATCACGTACTAGATGATCCGCGGGAAGAACCAGCATTAGTGCACTATCTCCATAGCGTTGCTGTAATTCCATAGCAGCGGCATACACTGCGGGGGCCGTATTGCGACCGAAGGGCTCTAATATGTAATGAAGTGGCTCAGAAGGTGATAACTCACGATACTCATCCTCGGTGCGGAAGAAGAGATCACGATTAGTAACAGTAGTGACGCTCTCTATAACACCTGTGGTTCTTCCCCGTAAGTAGGTTTTCTGAAGCAGAGAAAGCCCATCCTCCATTTGAATGAATGGCTTGGGATTTGCTTCCCTGGAAACTGGCCACAAGCGTGAGCCAGTCCCGCCCGCTATAATTACAATATGCATATATCACCTTCAGGGAAAACTATTATTAAAAAATAAAAGGACTACTAAGCAGCTAAATACAAATTAAGTACCTTACCTGTTATCATCGGCACTCTGGAATGAGTGCCAACCGGTGTTTGATAGAAAATCACACCTCCTCCCAAAAACGAACCTACAGCATCTCACAAGGAAGATGGAGCGGGCACATTATTAACTAGCCCACCCAAAATTTCTGTATTTACATTCCTCAAAAATTCTTTTTCGCTTTTTATAATCTTACAATCCCCTTCCTCCCCTGGAAATTCTGCTAACAGCTCACCACTTATTTCACTTTCGTAAACCATCAAAAACGACTTCGACATAAGCACATATCCCAATGAAATTTCTAGTCAAGAAACAACTTCCATGAGAGCGTCAGTGTATATAGACATAAAACTACCAAAGCACTCTTTTCCAGAGCTTTCGACATCTAGAACAGAGGATTTATTTGATCGACCTTTACTCACATCAAGATTATTAAATAATATTTCACCGCCTAGTCTTCGACGAAAAAAATCATGATTCTGCAGACTAAAGACGCCATCTACTAAGCGCGCCTTCCTCTTATCCATACCCAAAAAAGGAGAGGAATCTTCAAATTTCAAAGCAGTAAGACTCGCAACTTTAGATATTACTCTATGCCTTACTTCCGGCCTTAAATACTTAGAGCCAGCCAAAACTTCATTTGCCTTTCGGCAGAACTCAACAACATGCGCCGAACGTCGACTATTAAGTGGACTCGCACCTTCTGGGACTGAAAAAACAACATTACAGTCAATAGCAGAAAAAAAACTAGAGAAATTTTCATTTTCAGGGAATTTCGTATAATCCAAAACCCTTACATCTGAAAAAGCATCAAACCACCTTCCCAACAAAACCTCGAATTTAAAAGCAGGATCAGAAAGACAACCCATTAGAAATTCATCATATTTCCTAGATTCATATCCCGTCGCACAGTTTTGCGAATAAATAGAATCTATGTATTCTACTTGAGGCCTAATTGTGACAACTATAACGGGCTTTGCATTCAATTTTTCACAAAAAAACAATATATCACTTATTACCTGACTACTTTTATAGTAACCGCTAAAATTTTCAGCAGACAAAACAACTTTATCACACTGCTTCTCGGATACCTCCCTCTCTAACTCAGACCACCCCCCAAATGCCGACTTATACTTCCAAGAAGACACCGATTCGTAAACAAGATTATGATGAGCATTCGTTTTTGTGGAACCAGACTCAGGATATAAAATTCCATTTTCAAAGAGCTTATCTTTATTATTATGCAACAAGGACTGAATACTTGTTGTCCCCGTTTTATGTGTGCCTATATGAAAATATACTATCATTAAAATATCACCTAAAAAATTTTAGACCTTCAGAGAGAACCGTGATGCACCAACGATTGAACGCTCTGAAAAAAAGACTGAGAAATAGAGCAAGGCGAAAGCTTCTGCTTAGATCTAGCCAGAGCCTCTGATGATATTTTTTTTCTTTCAACCAAATCCTGCATAACATCGATTAGTGAAGACAGCTTCGAATTATCAAATGTAATTCCGCAGCCGCTTTTTTCAAGATCTAGAAAGCCTCCACTATTCGGTCCAATTACCGGAACATCAAAAGTAATCGCCATCATTGCCGCACCTGAATTCATCGTGCGATAGTAAGGACAAACAGAATAATCAGCAGAGCGGAAGTAAACCTGAATATCTTCACTAGGAACAGGGGTCATATCCAGGATTACCTCCTCCTTATTTTCTCCCCATTTTTTTATTTTATCTACTAAATCCCTATCAGACGGTAAACCCGCAACAATCAAGCGAACTTTATATTTTGACCTATCTCTTAAACAATCATAAGCCGACATCAAACGGTCATACCCTTTGTATTCCATAATCGCGCCAAAAGAAAGAAAGACAAACTCATCTTTTTTAATCTGAAGCTTTTTCCTTGCCTCTTCACGTGTAATTTTATCTGGCTGCGCACCTTCGTAGGTTGGATGAGGGACTAAAAATGTTTTCCTTTCGTTCAACAGGTAGTACTGCTCTGTCAAGTTTGCACTGTCACTCGCCATTATGTGCACCGCATCGGCTGCATCTGCCACTAATTGGTGAATCTGCTTATCCTGCTCTACCCAAACAGTTTCATGTGGCATTACATTGTGAACTGTCCAGACGATCTTGTGACCGTTTTCTTTGATTCTCCGAATCAGTTTTTCCCAATAAACAACAGCCTCATTAGCCTCATCTTCAGTCTTAGCACGCTTTGTTTTATCGTGCAGCCAATGAAAATGGCAAACTACTTTTCCTGGCCAAGGAATTTCTCCACACAGGTCAAGTTTATGAATTGGCAATAGACTGACATTAAAAATATTGTGGGCTGAATATAGCAAAGCTTGGTATTGATTTCTTTGCGCTACGGGACCATAGGCAAGCACAAGATGTTCTTTAGGTCTACCAAATAGCTCTGAGTAAGTGACATCCAGATCCTTGGATAGCTCCGCACAGCTCTGCCATAGTTTTTCGGGTGAATCAATGACCTTAAGCATGCTGCACCTTCTCTTCAGCCTTACTGGCCACTGCAATTAAATGGCGATAAATAGAATCGTAGCGTTTAGCATTAGCACTCCAGGTACGCTCGGCAAAGACCCATTTCTTTGCCGTTTTAACCTTACTCTCTCTCATTGCTGGATTATTAATATAGTCTTGTAACTTCTCAACCAAGCTATCCACATCCGCAGGCTTAGCAACAAGCCCTCTCTCCTCGTTTTCTCCTACGATCTCCTTCAAGGCGGGCAGATCCGTTACAACAATGGGGCGCTCCAACGCCATAGCTTCGTAAGGTTTTAGTGGTGTAACCCAGTCAGCGGCATAATCAGGGATACGTGGAATAACAAATAGATCAATCGCTTTGTAGTAAGAATTAATCTGACTATGATCGACCTCGCCTGGAAAGAAAATAACTTCCTCAAGCCCTAACTCAACAGCCAATCTCTTCAGATTATTATGCTCAGGACCATTCCCAACCAAAAGTCCTCTAACATCAAGCCCCGAGATCTTTCTTAATTGGTGAATTGCCCGTATAAGGTATTCATGTCCCTCTCGAAGAGACATATTTGAGATGTAACCGACCACGTAATCAGCACCCTGCAGTTCAGGAATGTCTGCTGGCTCGAACTCATTACCTAAGTATTTGGCTTCATCAATTGCATTTGGAATAACTTCGATTTTATCGGGAGAAATACCGCGCTCTATGAGTATTTTTTTCATGCTATAGGAGATCGTTGTAACAAAATCTGCTTCAGCCATACAAAAATCTTCTTTGATCACTCTAAGCTTTGTTTTCTCAAGATCCATTACATCATTTCGCACAGGCGTCCAGGTGTGCTCATGAAAAGATCTAACTTCATAAAGCAGCGGCAATCTTGTCACCCGCTTTATTGCTAAAGCTTGAAGTGCCAACTCATACCCTCTAACACCAGACGCCGCATGGAGTATGTTTGCTCCACGGTCCTTTAGAATCTTGGCTATATGAAATGCCGAGTAATTTGTGCGGTCAGGAAACGATATCCCTCTCAGCCCATCCGTATTGGCACCGATTCTAAAATGCTCAACCCCTTCAATCACCTCATGATTTTTTGTGTCAGCGACTCCAGCTGACCTTGGATACCCAATTGGGGTGATGATGTACGGATCAATTCCAATCCTTTTCTGGGAAAGAGCAGTGTTTAGACAACGAATAGCTCCACCGCTATTTTCATAGGGATACGCTGTCTTATGCAGGTGTGCAACTGTAAGCTTTTCAGTTCCTTTTATCTTGAGGACTTCGCCACTTTGAACCAAATTCGGTACCCAAGTCCGATCCTGCTCGACCATTTCTTGAATCGCGCCGTTAAGTTTTGACAGATCATTCGGATGCTTGGAAAGCATATATTTATAATTCAGAAGCGCTAATCGTAAGCTGGTAGCGCCTTCCTTATGGATATAGGACTCGACAGCTTTGATCCATTCGACACCCGGGACAGCTAGGCTAAGCCAGCGAGCAACAGATTCAACTCCAACCTTACCGAGATTCGCTTTTCTTATGTTTAACTTTCCTTTTATCGAAAAGGCGACAATATCTACCTCCATCTTGCAGATTTCAGTAGGAATGGAGAATATTAATACTCTTCCCGATTCGTTAGATTTCGAAGTATCAACATACTGATATAGAGGATAAGCTTTAGAGGATGAAAAACCTTGCAATTCATTTATAATTCTTTCCCCATTCGCATCAAAGAATCTAAAGCTTGCGACTAACCCCTTTGGGCTCCCCCCTGATTCATCTTCAACTTCTAATTCAAGGTAATACAACCCTCTGCCATCGACAGGTTGCCTAATCGTATAAATAGCCTTAGGCGATAGTACAGCTATTTGATCACGGCGTGATGCTGGCTGACTAACTTGACTAATAACCTCAAGAAACGTATTCCAGCTCTCTGTATTTTCCGGATACAAATAATATTTTCTATCAGCCATTTTTTCGCAAACTTGCTCAAGAGCGTACTTTTCCTCAAAGTTTATATCAGAAAAATATCTTGGGATATCTTCATCAAGAAAAGCATCTGCGTAATGAAGATACTCTTTAATGACGGGCAAGGATAATTTCTTTGCTGCAATTATCGCAGGCAAGGAAGATGTAAAATCACCAGCAGCAATAACAATTACCGGCCGATACTCCCTAAAGGTCTCAATATAGGCTTCAACATCTGCTTCCAGGCAAAGCTCTGCTCGCTTGGTGATGGTATTATCCGAATACAAGCCCTGGATGTACGGAATGCCCTCCACCATAGTTTTGCGCTGCTCAGCCTCATAGCCATTTCTCACCTGCCATGACTGACCCCATCGCACGAAGCATAATGCTTCTATATCTCTGGCTTTGAGTAATTTGGCAATTTGAAGGGTTCGCTTAGCATATCCGCCCTGACTGTGACTCCGACCATGGCTGACAACCAACGCGACGCGCCCCTGAACGGATTCAACAATTGGCCTTGTGGGTTGTTCGAGCACCTGATTAGCCAAGAGGACAAGATTGTCTACATTGAACGCAGAAGCATCGCTAGCAACTTGTCCATGCTCTGGAGGCTCTCCCCTCAGTACCTTTACTAGCGGCCTCACATGTTTGACCATTGCCAATATTCTGGGTGAGGGAATAGGCGTATCCAGGCTTTGCTGGATACTTTTCATCAAGCTATTGGAGTTACCCGCCTCAAATGTGGTTACGCCCTCATGCTTAGCGGAAACTTCTTTCAGTGGTGTCACATCCGATACTATTAATCTCTTTCCATACGCCAAAGCCTCCGATGCCTTAATTGGGGATACCAATTCACACACAGATAGTCTTTTGCGCGGAATCACTACAGCATCAATTAGCGCATAATAATCCGCAACTTGTTCATGGGGTACCCGCCCTACTTGAATTAGCCAGGGTTCACGTACCAGAGTTCTCTGAGTATCGACCACTTCATCTAATGGCTGCTCATCTCCCACCAACAGTAGTTTTAATTTCTTGCCTTGCTTGTTTAGTTCCGCACATGCATCAATAAGAATATTCAGCCCTTCATAGAGGTTGAAACTCCCGACATAACCCACCACTTTGTCATCCGGGTTGATACCTAATCGACGCCTCAAGGCTGAATCAGGGCTCTTGATCCTGGGCATTTCACTGATACCATTGGGCACTATGTGGATTTTATCGATATCCACTCCACGGACAACTAGCTCTGCCTGCATCGACTGGTTCAGGGTGAAGACCTTTAAAGCCTGCCTCCCCACGAAAGCATTACGTTCAGCCTCCCGTTTAAATGCCAGGGTATTCTCAAAGCCTAACTCTTGAGCCGCACGGGAAAGCTCCCAAAAACCCCGCACTTCGTTGTAGAAAGGCAAGCCAAGGCGTTTTGCTGCTATCCACGCTGGTAGCCCTACAATATAATCAGAGGCCGCCAGTACTGCCGCAGGCCGGAAGATCTGAAATAGCTCAATAAAACGTGCCACACTGGCTTCCAAATGAGCCCTCTCGTCATTCGGTGCCCTATCATTAGGCCAGCGGCTATGGATATACCTCACCCCATTGACCTCTGCTTCAGGTCTGATTGCCTTTTTTGTAGCACCCAGCTCCCACGGTCGACCTGGGCGGACAAAACATAGCGTCTCGAAGCCATGTTCATTCAGCGCCTTGGCAACCCCCTGGGTTCGCACCGCATAACCATTACTGGCATAACTTTGTCCGTGACTCACCATGTAGGCTATGCGGCCACGAATTGGGGTATTGATTCTATTTACAGAGTGGTCTGCAAGTTTTTGAGCGTGTTTTAACAGTACATCCATAGGGAATTCTGTCCGACGGTTAGCAAACTGACGAATACAGTTAGATGTGAGCGACAGGAGCTGCTCGCTCGTGAATTAGCTGAGAAGACCTACAGCGTCGATAACATTGTTTTTAGCTGACACAAATTCAACTTCTCTAACAAAAGGACTGTGCTTAACCAGTACACAAACGACATCAGCTTCAGCTAATGACCGCTTTAGAGGTACTAACTCTACATTTGTGTGCTCAAGTTTTCTTGGTAAAGATTCGATGTTTGGCTCGACAATCTGTACTTGGCAACCAAGCTCAGCAACCGCATTCACAATACTCAACGCCGGGCTTTCGCGAAGGTCATCAATATCAGGCTTGAAGGCGATACCTAGACAGGCAACCGTAATATCACCGCTGGTATATCCAGGATTTTTGTGTTGAATCTTCTTTAGAGCATCCTTCACTTGACTCAATACCCATTGCGGCTTGCCATCGTTGACTTCACGTGCAGCTCGGATCAATTGTGCCTCCTCAGGACAGGAGTCGACAATAAACCATGGATCCACGGCTATACAGTGCCCACCTACCCCTGCTCCAGGTTGAAGAATATCGACACGCGGATGGCGATTCGCTAGGGAGATCAACTCCCAGACATTAATATCCAATTTATTGCAGATAACAGAAAGCTCATTGGCAAACGCAATATTTACATCCCTAAAGCTATTCTCGGTCAGCTTAGTCATTTCTGCGGTTCGAGCTGTAGTTACTAGGCATTCCCCTTCAACAAAAATATGATACAGGGCTTTGGCAACCTCAGAACATTTTGGCGTCATACCGCCTATTACCCTGTCATTTTCCACTAACTCACGAACCACATGCCCAGGTAATACCCGCTCTGGGCAGTGTGCTATACGAATATCAGAGGTTTCACCATGAGTCTGAGGGAAGGTAAGGTCAGGGCGGGTTTCTGCAAGCCATGCAGACATTTTCTCTGTAGCTCCCACAGGTGACGTTGACTCCAGAACTACCAGATCACCGACTTTAAGTACCGGGGCCAAAGCTTTTGAGGCTGACTCAATATAGCTGAGGTCTGCCTTATGTTGCCTGCCGTCAGCATCTGAATTAAAAGGTGTAGGAACAGCAATCAAAAACGCATCAGCAGGTTGTGGCTTCGTAGTGGCCTGCAAATAACCTTCTATCACCGCTGCGTGTACAATCATATCCAGTTCAGGCTCAACAATATGGATATTGCCCTTATTGATCGTATCAACAGCATGCTGGTTTACATCTACGCCGATTACTTTCTTTCGCCTTGAAGCGATCACTGCAGCTGTAGGCAAACCAATATAGCCCAGTCCAATAACGGAGATAGTTTCAAAATTCATGGTTATCCCTAAAAAATTCTTCCTGTTCGCTCTTTGAGAAATTGCTACAACTATTGTATAGCGATTCCTTATGTTCCTAACTAATGCTTAAAATCAATCAACGCTTCTACAATTCGATTACATGCTTCGCCATCACCGTACGGATTGTGTGCGAAGCTCATTTTCTTATAAGCCTCTCTGTCTGTTAGTAAAGAGTTCAGCTCCCGTGTAATAACTCCAACCTCAGTTCCAACCAGTTTAACCGTTCCGGCTGCAACCGCTTCAGGACGCTCAGTAGTGTCGCGCATTACAAGTACAGGTTTTCCGAGTGAGGGGGCCTCTTCTTGTATACCTCCAGAATCCGTGAGGATGATATTGGCTCTATTCATCAAGTAGACAAATGGCAAGTAATCCAAGGGTTCGATTAGATGAATATTGTCTATGCCCTTCAATAGTCGATTAACTGGTTCACGCACATTCGGATTCAAGTGTACTGGATAAACTATTTGAGTATCCGGATGCGCTTTAGCAGTGGCAGCCAGTGCCTGGCAAATACGTTCAAATCCATCACCGAAGCTCTCCCGCCTATGCCCGGTCACCAAAATCAATTTCCGAGCATCATCCAGAAATATGAATTTTCTGGCCAGCTCTTCAGAGAATGATTGGTCACTATCCAGCTTTCGAACTACTTCTAACAGAGCATCAATTACCGTATTACCAGTAACAAAAATTTTATTTTCAGCTACTCCTTCATTCAGCAAGTTTTTTTTTGAATTTTCTGTTGGAGCAAAGTGTTTTTCTGCCAAAGCACCGGTAAGCTTACGATTGGCTTCTTCCGGCCACGGCGAATAGAGGTTGCCAGTACGTAGACCGGCTTCCACATGCCCGACTGGAATTTGCTGATAATATGCTGCCAACGTAGTAGCAAATGTTGTCGCAGTATCACCATGCACAAGCACAATATCCGGCTTAGCCTCCGCCAGAACATTACGCATTCCCTGTAGAATACCAGCGGTCACATCCGTTAAGTCCTGGCCCGGCTTCATTAGGTTTAGGTCGAAGTCAGGCTTCAGCTCGAATAGGCTGAGCACTTGATCAAGCATTTCCCTGTGTTGCGCAGTGACACAGACATTTATATCGAACCGAGGGTCACCATGGAGCTTTAAGGCCAATGGCGCCATTTTAATAGCTTCTGGACGGGTTCCAAATACAATAAGTACCTTCATCTAAAACTTCCTTTAAAAATCAAAACCCTACTATTTTCCATCCATAAGCTGATATTCGAGCTCATGACAACGTCGAAAATACTTTTCCAGCAGCCACTGCGTATCATCCAGCTGACTACATACTCTGTCACCTGACTGAAACTGATCATCAGATTTAGAAGAAGACGCCTGAGCAATACCCATACTGATGTCTTGCTGAATCATCCGCGTCTTATGCCTAAGAGGCTGAACCTCACGTCCCTCACGCCGACCAAAACGTAAATAGTGCACAAGAGGATTTTCATTGCTCTGAACTACGTCCGGATAACTCTGTTGATAACTTTCACCACAAAACAAAGCCGACGGACTCCGCCCCATACGCCACCCATAGCGAAGATAGTGCTGCTCAGGGGTAAGCTTGATACTTTCTATATCCGGGTGCTGAGCTTTGTACCAATCAGCATCGAAGAGAGGGGAATCTATTAGCAACTGAATTTTATATTTTTCATCCATTACTATCTTCCACCATGTTTAACTTGTTTGGTTTCTAATTGGACTGGCATCCATTCCTGAGAGCTGCCATTCTTAACAGACTTCCACCAAGCATCATTTGATAAATACCAGTTAATCGTTTTCTGGATACCCGAATCGAAGGTTTCTTTCTGTTGGAAACCAATCTGAAAATTAGCTTTTCTTGAGTCTACCGCATATCTACGATCATGCCCCGCTCGGTCGGAAACATACGTAATCAGGTCCTGACTCTGCCCCAATAACACTTTTTTTGCTTGGGGGTATTTCTCTCTCAATTGGACATTATTGGCGAATTTATCATTCATACGCTGACATATAAATTTAACAACGTCTAGATTACTCCATTCATTATTTCCGCCGATATTGTAGCACTCACCAATCTGCCCCTTCTTGATCACCAAGTCGATAGCGTGTACGTGATCAACAACATAGAGCCAGTCACGAATCTGATGACCATCTCCATAAATCGGTAGCGGCTTATTCTGCAAAACATTGGTAATCACGAGCGGTATTAGTTTTTCCGGAAAGTGGTAGGGTCCGTAATTATTTGAACAGTTACTGGTGGTAACGTTTAACCCGTAGGTTTGATGGTAAGCACGCACCAAGTGATCTGATGCAGCTTTACTGGCAGAATATGGACTATTTGGGGCGTATGAGGAACCCTCACTGAAAGCTGAATCGTTAGGGCCCAGAGTGCCGAAAACCTCGTCAGTTGAGACATGATGAAAATGATGCCTATCCTGATTTAAGCCGCCATCCAACCAGATTTTCTTCGCAGCTTTGAGAAGACTATAAGTACCAACGATGTTGGTTTCAATAAACGTATCAGGGCCTGTAATAGATCGGTCTACATGGCTCTCTGCAGCAAAGTGCACCAGGGTGTCGATTTTATGTTCCTGAAGCAATCGTTCAACCAGCCCAGTTTCACAAATATTACCCTGACAAAAATAGAAGTTTGGAGCGTCCGCCATTAGGGCAATATTGGCTCTGTTACCGGCATAGGTGAGCGCGTCCAGCACGACGACTTTATCGTGCGGGTAGGCTTCCATCCAATAATGGACAAAGTTGGCACCTATAAAACCAGCACCACCGGTGACTAGTAAATTACTCATTATATTTCTTTAGTTTCTTTTTTTCGTCAACCAAATCAAATCGTGCATCGTTCCCAGGTAAATTTCATCTACAAAGGAGGATCGAAATATTTCATTGCACTCTTAAAGAGCAGCCTTTTCCTGCAATATCTGCCGCAATGCCTGTCGCCAGTGCTTTAGCTCTATTCCCAGCTCACTTAGGACACGGTGTTTGTCCAATACGCTATAGGCTGGGCGCGTTGCCTGAGCTGGGTAATCCAGCGACTTTACTGGCTGTATCTGAACGTGTTTATCTACTGGCAAAAGACCAACCATTTTGCTCTCCTCGTAAATCGCTACAGCAAAGTCGTACCAACTCGCGATGCCAGCGTCAGTGCAATGATAAATGCCTTTTGTTTTTGGCTGTCCCACCAGAGCATAAATGCTTTCCGACAAAGTGTGGGTACTGGTTGGCGTACTAATTTGGTCTGCTACAACGCTCAAATGATCCCGCTCATTCATCAGATACAGCATAGTATTAACGAAGTTATAACCTACCTGCGCGTAAATCCAAGATGTACGGACTATGACCGCTTCAGGCAGTATTTCCTGAACAGCTATTTCTCCAGCAGCTTTGCTTTTCCCGTATACAGACAAAGGCCTTATAGGGTCAGTCGGTGAATATGGACTAGACTTTTGACCATCGAATATAAAGTCGGTTGACACATGAATAAGACGGGCGCCAAACTCTTTACACGCCAAAGCTAAATTCTCAGCGCCATAAGCATTTACTCTAAAAGCCTGCTCTGGCTCAGACTCGGCCTTGTCTACTGCCGTGTAGGCAGCAGCATTAATGACTATATCCGGCAACTCAGAGGATACTGCTTCCATAACGCTATTTCGTTGGCAAATATCCAGTTCCTTGCGGCCTAGGCCAATAAGTTCTGCACGTTGAGGTACGGACTTCCTCAGTTCACGACCCAGTTGGCCATCCTTGCCTATTAGTAAAATTTTCATAGATCAATCTTGGTAATTCTGGTCGTTTAATGTCTTTAGAGCACTCTAGACCTTTCGGCCATATTGATTGCGGCCATAGGCAGCATCTAAATTTAGGATTTACAGCAGGCCAACTTTATTAGGATAAATGAGTAATCAATTTTACATTACTATGTCTATTAGAAGCCTACTTTCAGCATCTTTTACAGAGAGTTTGGGTAATTCACCATTAATTAATGGCCAATCTATATTAAGAGTCGGGTCATCCCAGCGTAGCGAGCATTCGTACTCTGGAAAATAATAGTCAGTGCATTTATAGACAAACTCTGCGGACTCACTAGTTACATAGAAGCCATGTGCAAAACCCTCTGGTATCCAAAGCTGACGTCGGTTCTCTGCTGAGAGTAACTCGCCAACCCACTGCCCAAAAGTAGAGGAACCACGCCGTAGGTCTACCGCCACGTCAAATACCTCTCCAGAGATAACACGGACCAGCTTTCCCTGTGGTTGTTGACTTTGATAGTGAAGACCACGAAGTACACCCTGGGTGGATTTACTGTGATTATCCTGAACGAATACCCGCTCACCACACGCTCGACGAAATAAATCTTGACGGTAAGACTCGTAAAAGAAACCTCGCTGATCGCCTAAGATATTCGGCTCAATAACTACCACGCCAGGTATTTTAGTCTCTGTGAGTTTCATATCATTTTTACCACTAATCAACCAACTCAATCACCGTCCAAAAGTATGATCTCTCAGGGACTCCTCCAACAGCTGCATCAGATATTCACCGTAACCGCTTTTTATGAGTAATCGAGCTTGACTTTCAAGTTCATCGGCAGAAATAAAACCTTTCCGAAAGGCAACCTCTTCCGGACACGCAATTTTCAATCCTTGGCGACGCTCAATGGCCTGGACAAAGTGAGCTGCCTCTAGCAGGTTATCGTGTGTACCAGTATCCAGCCAAGCCGAACCGCGACCCATCAATTCAAGATTAAGTTCTTCTCTATCCAGATAGATTCGATTTAGATCAGTAATCTCTAGTTCACCCCGATGACTCGGTCGGACTTCTTTCGCCAAATCACACACTTGGTTATCATATAAATATAGGCCTGTAACAGCGTAATTGGACTTAGGCTCTGACGGTTTCTCATCAATACTAATAACTTTGCCACGGGAGTTGAATTCAGCCACACCATAAGCACAAGGGTCCGCAACTCGGTAACCAAATATTGTAGCTCCTTGCCGGCGATTGTCTGCTCTGTTTAATAGCTCACTAAAATGGTCGCCATAAAAAATATTATCCCCTAAAATCAACGCACTTGGCCGATTGCCAATATGATTGCGACCAATAATGAATGCCTCAGCCAAACCATTTGGTGAGGACTGTACCGCATAGGTAAGGCTAATGCCCCACTGGGCTCCATCACCTAACAACGTCTGAAACAAATACTGATCCTGGGGTCTAGTAATGATGAGTATTTCACGAATACCTGCCAACATTAGCGTGGTAAGTGGGTAGTAGATCATTGGCTTATCGTACACCGGCATCAGCTGCTTACTAACACCTCTAGTAAGCGGATAAAGCCTCTCACCCTTACCGCCTGCCAGGATAATCCCCCTGCGCCCACTGTCAGTCGCCCCCATAATCCCTTCCAACTTTTTAACCTCACATCGGTGCAGAAGAACTTGTAATTTGGTGTTCTGCTGCTGTGACCATTTATCAGTGTGCTTCAATATCAACAAGTAGTAATACTAATTATCCTACTACTACTTTCTATAGCTTTCTAAAATGACAGGACTGCCGCAGTCCCAACAGCAATACGGTACAAAATTTCGGTTACATCTTTAGTTACCTGTAATTCACTAGATTGGATTTTTGGCATTACCATAATCTCATCACCAGGACGCAGCCTATCCCCAAGTCGATTATCAAAATCTTTGTCATCAATGCGGCTGATAGTACCATCAAGATGTAAAATAACTAGCTCACTGCGATTTGCATTATTAGCAAAACCACCCGCTAGGTCGATATAGTTTTCTAGAGTACGTTTTTTGTTGAAAACCAATGAAGTAGGAAAGATAACCTCACCTACAATTGATACTGTAGAGGCTCTCAAAGGAACGACTATTTCGTCACCATCCTCGAGTAACATTTCAGCAGCATTTGGATTGTCGGCAATGACAACTTGCCCCCTTGGCTCTGCCTTACGGGCCTGCCTGATAAAATTCTGTATCATCAGGGCATTATCTTTTTGTGCAGTTTTTTCCAGGTCGGTATTCGGTTGGCGAGTTAACACCTCCATCTGAAGAGCATCGAGTGAGCGATCTAGAGCTACTCGCTGCTTTATCGCTACACTTTTTCGATAAAGTTGAATAGATTTCTGATCCGCATTTTCGCGAAATCTTAGCTGAGCTAAAAGCTCTTCCAGAGTAGCACCATAGGGCAGCACATAGGTTGCGGGTCCATCCAGCTCACCTGATACCTTAATCAAAATAGATTGCACATCGTTATCACGAACTAATTCAACTTGCGCCCCGGGATAGAGCCTTGCTGTCATAGCCTCAGCCAGAGGCAAATAGTTAGCCTGTTGCACATCATTCACAACCTGAGTAATTCGTGCAAAATTAGCTTGTGGATCAGGTTTACTGACAAGTAAAATTTCACCGAGCTGAGTATAGGGGCCGATGAATTCCATTTGTGCAGCTTGTTGTACGGCGCCATCAACGGTTACCGAGCCTTTTCGGGCCCCAACCACCACTACATCACCACTACGCAATTGTAATGGGGGCATAATACCTTCAACCAAAAAATTGTATAGATTTACTCGCTGCATCAACTTCCCTTGACGTAAAATCTTAATATCAATAAAGCTTCCACTTTTTGGATCTATACCATCAGCACTATCCAAATAATATAGAATCGAGTCTGAACTGAAACCGTTATAAAGACCGGGATTATTGACATATCCAGTTACAAAAATCTTTACTGGCTGACTTGCCTCTAGATTGGCGTAAGCTTGAACATTATTTTTAAAAACACGCTTTACATGACGTAATACGAAGTCGTTAAGAGTCCCATTCTTTACTCCAGCAACATGAACGGGCCCTACTTCCGGCACAAAAATATTTCCCTTGGGGTCAACAGGCAAGCTAGCACTAAAGCTGTAAGCCCCCCAAAGCTGCAAATTAATCTGGTCACCAATGGTTATACGGTAATCTGGATTAAAACCGCTAAATGGCTGGTCCTTGAACCCCCCCTGGAAGAGCGGCTGACCGAACACCGGCACCCCAGAAGGCGGCTGCTCGGCTGGAACCGTATCATCTACCAATTGGGTTTCCAATGCAAAAGCTGTTTGACAAGCCAACGTAGCTACCAGGCCCAGACCAAGCCCTAAATTTCTTACTTTTCCTGTAATCATTTGTGCCAATCTTTCTGAATCAATTTATATAAAGACAGGCTTAACCGCCCGCCCCATCTATCCTATCGAATCTGGCGATAATTAGGGTTTACATACGATGATCGCGAATGCTGGCAACAAGCATCTTTGCAATACCAAACAATAACAATAATATTACTGCCAAGCTTGCTAGGTTATAAAGTTTATGAGGATATTCCGCCTCCTCTGCGAGAGAGGGCTGTGTTACCACCATTAAATGCTTTAACTTTCCGGAGGCCTCCATTCGAGCACTCCCCAGTGCTTTCAGAGAAGCGGCGTAGGCATCAGTAGCGAACTGTAAATCTAACTCAAGATTCTGAAAATGAGCCCCCAGTGTATTGAGACGGTGCTCACCCTCCTCATCACCTATACCCACCAGCCGAATTTTTTCTAGCTCAATTTGCTTTTCTAAGGCGCCAATCTCCGCCTGCATGGAAATTATCTGAGAGGAATCCGTATTTAGGTATGTTTTGGCTGCAGTGAGCTTGGCTCGCTGCTCGGCTAAGCGGGCTTCAAGGTTTTGAATAATACTGCTAATCCCCTTAGTTAACTCTTCAGGGCTTACCACATTATTACTATTCTGAAAATCGAGAATATCTTGCTTTGTAATACGTAACTTGCTTTGTGCAAGTTCTACCTCGTTTTTTACAAATGCTACCTGCTTATCAGCAAGTTGATTACTCACAGCATTGACAAAATCCTCAGATTTTTGTGTCACCGTCTCTATGAGCAAACGTGCAAAGATCGGGTCAAAAGCCTGTATTTCTATGGTGATGATCCCAGTGGCTTCATCGTGCCCAACGGCAGTGTGTTCTCGATAGTATGCCAGATAATCTTCCTGGGTCGCGTCCCTAGCCAAACGGGAAAACAGATCGTGGCTGCTACTTTTGTAATAATCTGCCAACTTTAACTCCTTATCCAAATAAAGAGCCATATCGAGAGATTGTATGTAGTTGACAACCAAGAAGGCATCCTGGTTATCCGCCCCCATCCCAGGAATCAAAAACCCCAACCCAGGTGAACTACCAGGAGAGGAGGCTGTATCTTTAACTATCAGCTGAGTAATGCTCACATAACGTTCAGACACCCAAAACATGTAATAAAGGCCTACAACTAGTAAAGGAAGCAGCACGAATAGTGTGAAACCAAAATGGCGCCTGAACAGACCCCCACTACTCCCCTGTTTTTTCTCGCGGAGTATACTAGCGATTAAATATCTAATTTTTAGGGCGAACAATTCAAGTATTTTGCGCACAGATTTTTTCTTTTCTGTAGACACTGAAGAGCAATTCACTTCCATATTCATTGCTTAAACATTCACTGCGCTTGTGATTTCATTTTTTTGCCTCTGTGAGTCTGGCATTCTAGCCTGATACAAATCAATGGCTTCATCGACAGAATGGCATACCTTTACCTGTCCACCATCAAGATAGATACCTACATCACAATTTTTCCGCAAAAGTTGCATTGCATGAGCTACAATAATAAAGTTAGAGCTTTTTCGCTTTTCAGCAATTACCAACTCACACTTCCTTTTAAAATGTGCATCACCAACAGACATCACTTCATCTACCAAATAAACATCAAAATCTACAGCAATACTAAGACCAAAAGCTAGACGCGACCGCATACCAGATGAATAGTTCTTAATGGGTAAATCAAAATAATTACCAACTTCAGCAAACTGTTGCACTTGATCCATCACTCTCCGCTTGCCTTCTCTCCAGATGCCATGTATCCCACAAACAAATGCAACATTTTCTCTGCCAGTCATACTTCCCTGAAAACCGCCAGACAGGCCCATTGGCCAAGATATTCTTTGATCAGTTACAACACGCCCAGAATCTGGATAGTCGATCCCCCCCATGATGCGTAACAAAGTAGATTTACCAGCACCATTACACCCAAGAATGCCTATATTCTTACCTTCAGGAAATGTTGCGCTCACATTTTGAAACAGTACCTTGCGACCATGATTCGTACGGTAAGACTTAGTAAGGCTCTCTAGTTTTATCATTGACTACGTACCAAATCCCGCCAATGGGCTCTATAGACGAGAAGTCCTATAGCAAGCATGGCTATCGAGGAAAATAAAAAATACCTAAAATTAGCAAATTTACCATCATAATTAGCAAAAAGACCTTCTCGAGTTAGCTCTATAACATGCACCAAAGGATTCCAAGCTAAGTAGGCATGATATTCCGTTGGTATTTGCTCTAAAGAAAAAAAGACTCCGGAGATAAAATATAAAGGGCGCATAACAAAGAGAAGTGCTTTTGATAACTCTGGAAGTCTCTCACCTATAACACATAAAACCAAACTTAGCCCCAAGCAAAAGCAAAAAAAGAAAAAATTCACTTCAACAAGTAACAGGAAATTACCAAAAGCAACTCGGATACCAAACCAAGCAAAAAGAGCAAGCAAGGCAATCATACTAAGTATGTAGATCGTAAATTCTAATAACACTCTACTTAACACTGCATCGAAGGGGCGTAACTGACGATAGTTAAATAAGCCTCGATTCGAAGACACAGCAGCAATTCCTTTGGAAAAGCAATGGCCAAAAAACAAAAATGGTGCAATTCCACCAAGCATAAACAGTGGAGTAGGTATACCAGGGTAAAATTCTCGTCCTATAAAGCTGAATATCCCAGCCAGCACAATTATATGCAGGGCAGGCTCGAGCAGTGCCCAGGCATACCCAAGTCGCCACTTACCAAAGCGTGTGTTCATCTCGCGTATAATCAACGCGTAGATCACATCCCGTTGAATTTGCCAAACAGTACGTGAAGTTGTTGAACCCATAGCAATCTTTTCTTGGATAATTGTGAACCAGTCCTCTCCGACTCAAGCCAGGAACTGGAATAATATACTCAAATTCTTCTATAGAGTTCTTGCACTGGGTCAAGTTGTGTGCACAGAGCCCTTCCGCGATGGGCTATTTATTGCACAATTTTCTGACACATAACGCTCTGAAAGTACCAATAGCCTAATTAGCCAGCGCGGCATGCTATCGTAGCCGCCAAGCCTCGTCATGCAAAATTAATTACACGCCATTACACGTCTCCTACCTAATTTTTATATTTACTTAGTGTAGTGGCCGCAAATTTACGCATATTGAAAAGGCACCATCAACGTATTACCCACATATGTCGCCTAATGATAACCACCCCCTCCAACAAAAATTATAAAGATAAAAACCACCTCACTTTTCAACATCTTCAAAAATGATTAAAATTACGCCACCCATCTCCTGCCAAGATTATCATTCGCCCCATCCAACTCACTTCAAATATAGCAATAAATTTATATAGATAAGATTCCATTTTCTTAATCTAAAACCAACTAGAGAAACTTAAATAAACTAGACTGCTAGGCTCCTCTTTTATCTTTTCAAGTAGCTAAGTTACCAGTATCACTAGAAGGAAAAGGTGATGGAGTTGGTACTTGTAAATAAAGTTGAAGCCTGTAAAATTTCTTTGGACAAAAATCTACTTTCCTTTTCGTGGATTGTTACCTGCCATACCAATTCAATATTTATGCTCAACCTGACATCAGGTAATAACATGATTTTTATTCATCAAAAAATTTGCCCATAGCCCCAGAAACCAATCATATAGAAATAGACATCTCGCAGACAATTAATGACCCATCTCTGGCGTTCCGAGAAGGTATCCCGGAGAATTAAATTGCCGTAATTATTCGCACAAAAAATACAATTCGATAAACTATATTAACGAAATACTTACCTCCAAAATCTCGATATATTATCAATTTAAGTAGAAAATAATTATTTTGAAACCTACGCTCAACTCTGAAGTTACATCAGTTAATCAACTAGAAAAGAACGGCCAGCAGAAGGTAATATCTGGCGCTTCTTTTCCGCCAAGACATTAAGGCATGACCTGAGAGCAACGATGCCATGTTTGGGTGCTAAAGAAAGTGCACTGGAGCCAGAGGACAACCGCTAGGAAAACTGGAGTTAGCCAGCCTATGATCGCTAGGGAAATGGATCTCAATCAAGGTGGCAATGGTTACCGCTATAAACAAGCCTAATGGATGACTGAAGAGCTGCATGGGCTGGCGAGACTGCCAACAAAGCTGCTAACCATGAACATTTCACTGATAAATGGCAGGCTGAAGCTATAATGGAGTCCAGAGAAAGTTTCTGGCTAGCTAGAGTAAGAAGAAAACCTGTGAATCAGCTATAAAACTATTTACCTGCATGTCTGGGCTGATAAGCCGCGTTGTGGGCCCCTGTATGAGAATGCGGATCAGAGATTGACACTACGACAAACGAGTTAATGAAAAGTCAACTCTAGGACACACCAAGAACGCCATTCGCATCGAACAACGGTCACAAATTATCGATAATAAATCCCGCATTGTAGATGGTAAGAACAAATTAACTCTCTCAACAGGTTGAGCGCACGACGGCAGAGTTGGTCACTGAGGCTACCATGGTGCTACTCAGCCATATAAACACTTAATACACACCATTACTGCCAATAATTGAAAAGAATTTCTCGGAACGAGAAGATTTGTGAGGCACTGGATGTAGCAGTCTATTTTGCGTATTCGTATGTATCCTGGTAGAGAGGCTTGAGCGAGATACTAATGGCTTGCTGCGCCAGTACTTTCCAAAAAATACTCACTTCAACCCTGTGAGTCAAAAAGATGTCGTAGCAACTGTTGAACCTTTAAATAATCGCCACATAAAAAGTTGGGTTAGAATACTCCTAAGCAAATATTAGAAGAAAAATAAATCTGCCGCAGATATCTAAAGGCTGATTTATTTCAGAGTTGAATACAGGAAACTAAAACTAGGAATATTTATTATTTTACTTATAGAATACCCCAATAGCTTACATACTTGGTAATACTAAAGGGACGTGGTGGTCTAATGCTTCCGAATACTTCTCAAAGATGATAAAACCACCAAATGAATTTATGTATAAAAACAAAGGCCTAGATTACCAACATAAGTGACACACGTTTACCCACCAAAAATTCCAGTGAGCTCAAGTAATTTAACGCCTTCCCGTGTCGAGTATTGATTCGAAACTCTGTATCATCAATACGGATTCTTGGTATCTTGCCAATTTCCACTCCCTTCGGAAATAAGCGCCTCAAAAGACCATTGGTGTTTTCGTTCAGCCCACGCTCCCAGGAGTGGTAAGGTTTCGCAAAATATATTTTGCATCCTAACTTCTGCGCAACCGATTGATGAGCTGAAAATTCTCTGCCATTATCGAAGGTGATGGTTTTACAGATGGCCTGATATGGCTTCAACATCTGCTTGATTGCCCTACTTAATATTTTCTTGCTCTTATTTGGGACTGCAATAATTTGGAGACTCGTTCATCCAGCGTCATCAGATAGCCATCTTGACCATAAACTGTATCACCTTCTCAGTGATCGATCTCAGTGTTTTCATCGACAACCGCAAGCTTTTGATCAATATCTATGCGCTCTGGAATTAGCTTTACGCCTGCCTCGGAACTTGCCCGCTTACGATAAGGTTTGCCTTTCCTTGGCAGACGTGACCTCCAGTTAAGTCGACTGATCTATCGGTAAATTGTTGAACAGCTAGCCATTTTCGTACACCGCTCAAACCACATTCGCCCAGCGATTTGTTCAAGGCTTGCATTTTTTAGCTGGTGATCGATTTGTACCTGCATGGCAAAGTTGGGCTTGGTGTGCTTAAGCGCTTCTGCCGCCGTTGCAATGGCTGACGGTGGGCACTCTCGACACACGATCAAGCTCGCGAGAGATGGTCTTATTGGATCTATGGAGGCGTTGTGCAATAGCTCGAGCTGAATAGTTCTGCCCATGTAGGGCCTCAATCTGGTATCGTTCTTTCAAGGTCAGCTGATTGGTACGGGTTCCCATGAGGTTCCTGGCTTGTTTGTGTTGAAGCTTGCTAACCTACAGCCAGCTGGCCTCCTTCGTTATCGCCAAGTGTGTCAGTTATTGTGAGAATCTAGGGTGAAAAGGTAGCCTCTATTCAACAAGAGAGGATACGATATAAAATTTGAGAGCCTACATTGCTTATTACTACTCACGTAGAAAACATTCAATACTAGGGGATGTAACTTTCATCGAACTTTAAAAATATGCTTATAGAGGTGTCCGGCTGGGCATGCCCACAACACAACTGCTACAGCATAATTTGAACCCAATGAGACCTATCATTGAAAGTTATATCTTAGCTGGTTTTGCACTACCTTTATGGTGTTACTCCGCCTTTACTGTGCCTGCCTGTGACGATATCTCCCGCAATCAGTATTCCTAACCGACACCCTACTGATAGGTGATTAACTTACATCAATAGCTGAGACTACCAGCCTTTGATTCAAACGGTTTTTAATTAGCACGCAAATCTAGCGTCTTCCTCATGGATCATCTGTTTGTAGCTTTGATCATTATTTTACCCCTTTGTTTGGGGAAAACATGACAAAACCTACCCAGCGCTGTCTTTTTTCTACCTCTTCAAGTGATGCACTTTAGAGTTAAATTCAAGCATCATTCAAAAATAATAAAAATAATTTTCATTGACCGGTCAGGCATAGATATTTAAGTAGGCAATTCCACAAAGTATAGATTTTTGAAACCAAAATTACAGATAAGGAATAGGTAAGAAAAATAAGACTGAAGGGAAAACAATAAACAGGGACCTTATAAAAAGCACAAGCTGACTAAGCTGGAAGACTAAAAGGGAGGAGCTTTCCCCCCTCTTTTTAAATGTTACCCCACCTTTTCTCCATGGGCCTGCTTATCCGCATGGTAAGAAGAGCGCACTAATGGGCCACAAGCGGCATGCTTAAATCCGATTTGCTCGGCATAGAGGCGGTACTCCTCAAACTCATCCGGATGTACATAGCGCTGTACCGGCAGGTGCTCCTTACTAGGCTGCAGATACTGACCAATGGTGAGCATATCGATGTCGTGCTCACGCATATCGTCCATCACCTGGAAAATTTCTTCCTTTTCCTCACCGAGGCCCACCATCAGACCGGATTTTGTCATGACATCCGGGCGACGTTTTTTGTATTCCTGCAGCAGCTTCAGGGACCATTTGTAATTGGCACCGGGACGGGATTCTCGATACAGACGTGGTACCGTCTCTAGGTTGTGGTTAAACACATCCGGAGCTTCCCCTTCCAGGATCTCCAGTGCCGTCTCCATACGCCCACGAAAATCCGGAGTAAGAATTTCCACTTGTAAGTTCGGGGAGAGCTGCCGCGCCTCGCGAATACAGTCGGCAAAGTGCTGGGCACCACCATCGCGCAAGTCATCGCGGTCCACCGAGGTGATGACCACATAGCGCAAGCTCATAGCCGAAATAGCTTCGGCCAGGTTCTTGGGCTCTTCTGGGTCCAAAGGATTGGGTTTACCGTGGCCCACATCGCAGAAGGGGCAGCGACGGGTGCAGATTTCCCCCATGATCATAAAGGTCGCAGTGCCACCGCTAAAGCACTCCCCCAGATTCGGGCAACTGGCTTCCTCACAGACCGTGGAGAGCTTTTGTGAGCGCAGAATTTTCTTAATGCGATCCACTTCTTTGGAGGCTGGTACTTTAACGCGGATCCAATCCGGCTTGCGCAGAACCGTATCGCTGGCAATCACCTTGACCGGAATGCGCTCTACCTTTTCGCCATCGCGTAATTTCTCTCCCTGCTGGAGACGGCGGGTGCGCTTTACCGGCACCAGATCGGGTTTATCAGCCATTATTTAATTCCTGCTGTTCCGCGCTCAGTTGCGCCAATAAAGTATCTTCTAATGGCTGCCACTCCGCCGGGGACAGCTCTAGGGTACGCAGTAGTTCGCGTACAAAATTCTCAGCCACCTGCTTCCAGGTGGGAACCTGCGGTAGCAGTTCGACCATCTGCACCATTTGCATACCGGCGTAACCGCAGGGGTTGATTCGAAGGAAGGGCGCCAGATCCATATCGATATTGATGGCGATACCGTGAAAACTGCAACCGCGGCGAACACGCAAGCCAATTGAGGCAATCTTGTTGCCACTCTGCGGACCCTCGGTCAGGTACACTCCCGGCGCATCCGCTCTGGGAGCCGCGGCTATACCGAAAACCTGCAACATCGCCACGGTGGCATTTTCCAGCGCCGTCACCAGGTTGCGCACACCGATTTTGCCACGGCGCAAATCGAGCAGCGGGTAAACCACCAACTGACCGGGGCCGTGATAAGTAACCTGGCCACCGCGGTCCACCTGTACGACCGGGATATCACCGGTATTCAGCAGGTGCTCGGCCTTGCCAGCCTGACCTTGGGTGAATACAGGTTGATGCTCGACGCACCAGATTTCATCGGCGCTATTTTCATCGCGAAGGTCAGTGTAGCGAGACATGGCGTGCCAGACGGTCTCGTAATCCCGCCGGGCGAGGTTGCGGACAATGGTCATCAGAGCACCATATGAACCGCTGGGTGAACTTTCAGCTCCTCAAAAAGTGCCTTGAGCTGCTCCTCCCCGGTGGCGAGGATAAAAAAAGTCATCGAAGTAAATTTCCCCGTGCTGCTGTCACGCAGGGTGATACGATCCTCATCCAGACCGGGGGCATGACGGCGCATAACGTCCAGCACAAACTCGTGTGCCTCCTCATTGGCGTCACGCACCACTTTGACCATATAGTCTTCGCAGGGGAACTCAATTTTCGGGGGTTTCTGATTGGGATCTTGACTCATACCACTCTCCGGGCCCGGCTGTTAGACATTGAGAAAAGCTTAGGTGCAGCCGGGCGGCGATTATACAGCGAGTACAGGACAGTGGACAGAGAATGGCGGGGGAAGTAGTCAGAGGATTTGGGGGACTGGCCGGGGCAGCTTATCAGCTGCCCCGGCTACCGAGCATTCGCCAAATTTAATTGAAAAAGCCCATAACAAAACGCTTGATAGAGTCCCACATACGCTTGAAGAAGCCCGCTCGATCGACCTCTTCGGCAGCAACGGCCTTTACATCGGCAACTGTTTCGCCATCGAGAGTCACTACAACCTTGCCCACCGGCTGGCCTTTCTCAACCGGGGCCTCAAGTTCACCGTCCACGATCAGGTCGGCCTTAATGCCCTCTTCGCCACCGCGGGGAATGGTGACAAAGATATCCTTTTCCACTGCGATGCCGACACTGGGTTCCTTGCCACCCCAGACGCGCTCGGTCTGTAGAACTTCACCCTGCCCATACACCTTGTGCGTCTGATAGTAACGGAAGCCGTAAGCCAAAAGTTTTTGTGTCTCGGAGGCGCGCTTCTCATCACTGTCGGTGCCGACCACAATGGCAACCAAACGCATACCGCGCTTCATCGCAGAAGCTACCAAGCAGTAGCCGGCCTCTTCAGTGTGGCCAGTCTTAATTCCATCAACAGCGGAATCGCGCCACAAAAGGCGGTTGCGGTTGGGCTGGTTGATACCGGAATAGCTGAAGTACTTTTCTGAATAGATATCGTAGTGTTCCGGGTGATTGGTAATCAGGGCGCGAGCCAGGATGCCCAGGTCGCGGGCGGTGGTGACGTGCCCCTCCGCCGGCCAACCGGTGGCATTGACGAAGTTGCTGTTCTCCATACCCAGAAGCTCGGCCTGCTGATTCATCACCTCAGCGAAGACCTCCTCACTGCCGGAGACATGTTCGGCCAGGGCAATACTCGCATCGTTACCCGACTGGATAATCACGCCGCGCATAAGGTCCATTACCGGCACTTGGTCGCCGACTTTGACAAACATCTTCGAACCGCCCTTACGCCAGGCTTTTTCAGAGATGCGCACCTTGTCTTCTTCTTTAATACTGCCCTTGAGAATCTCCTCAGAGACAATATAAGCGGTCATCATTTTGGTAAGGCTAGCCGGGGGTACCTCTTTATCAGCCTCATGCTCAACCAGCACCTGACCGGTATTGGCATCCAATAGCAGGTAAGAGGTGGCCGCCAGCTGCGGCGGAGCGGGAATAAGTGATTGCGCCTGGGCCAGGCCCGCACAAAGTAAAAGAAAAGAGCAGGCAATAATCCGTGTGATCATAGGTGAGAGTCTCATTAATCCTCGTGTTCGTTGGCTGGCTGTTAACCCATTACTTATTTTAAAAGATTAATTCACGGCGAAGGCTTGTCACCAATACCGCGCGCCAGTAATACAAACAAAATACAAGAAAATTCGCGCCAATGCGCAGTATTTTGTGAATGGCCATCCCGTGGGCCATCAAACCGGGGAGCAGTCACTCACTACCCGGTAAAAAAATTATGCGTTGCTTGTACAACCCAGGGGCCAGTACTTTTAGGTCCGACAGGTAAATAATACTTTAGACATATCTGTACCTGGGCTTTCCGCTGACCTGTGGGAGGCCGCGACATGCTCCGCGCCGTATTAACATTCCCCCTGTCCAACCACCCGAATGCGGGTTATTCATACACTACCTGGGGGTCACCAAGCTGGCTTTTCTGTACAGTTTCCCGCGCATTGGCCAGAGCCCGCTGCTGGGAAATCGGACCTATACGCACCCGGTAAAACTGTTTGCCACTGCGGTCAACCGGACTAACAGAAACAGGATAGTCAATTGCCGCAGCCAAGCGAGCCCGAACTTTCTCGGCCTGCGCAGGATTGCTGTAAGCGCCAACCTGTAGGAAAGTATTCTCTGGCAAGCGGATGCTGGCATCCTGCGGCAGACCGCCAGTGAGATCACCTGCCAGAAGGGTTTCTGTCACCGGTGGCAGGGAATTTGGATCGAGTGCTTCCACTTCAACGCGCGCAACGCCCTTGTCGACATACCCCAGCTTTTGAGCGGCAGTATAACTCAGGTCGATAATTCGCCCGTGGACAAAGGGGCCACGATCATTGATACGAACAATAATACTGCGCCCGTTATCCAGGTTGGTTACCTTGGCATAACTGGGCAGAGGCAGGGTTTTATGAGCTGCAGACATGGCATACATATTATATATTTCGCCATTGGCTGTGCGCCGCCCATGGAACTTGGTGCCGTACCAGGAAGCCTTCCCGCGCTCCTTGTAGCCTTTTACCGCGTTCCGCACATGATAGGTAACCCCCCTCACCTTATAAGGAGTTTTATTACCGGCCGGGCCAATCGGCTCTCGCACCGGTGTCGGTTCCGGCGTAGCGAGCATATTTACCGGCGCCGTGGGACCGCTGTCCTTAACGCGGTCAAAGTCCCGCTCCCCCTGTTTAGCCGGCTTGGTCTGAGGGCCGCCACAGGCGACCGAAAATAAAGCGGCGAGCAGTACTACTCGCCGTATATTGCGCTGAAACATAATCCCCCCGGCGCGCGGCAACTCCAGGTTGCCGTCTCCAAGCCGCTATTATCTAAAACTGCTTATTGAAACAGAAAATTTTCGATTACAGGTGCTGTCATTAGTTCCCCAGTTCTGACGAATTCCCCAGGGGATTACTCGCGCATTACTCAGCTTTTGCCGCCGCGTGCCTTGACCACTTCCTGAGCGAGCTCGTTCACCGCCATAGCGTAGAGGCGGCTGCGGTTGTAGGTAGTGATGGTGGAAAAATTGTTGAGTCCAAGCCAGTATTGCTTGCCCTGCGCAGTCTGTAGGGAGAAAACAATAGCAGGCATTTCGGGCGCCACCTGGCTGGTAGCATTGAATCCCTTCTCCGCCAGCTCGCCGACGGTCCACTCCGGCTGCAAGGTATCGTTGACGATGGTCATATCCGCATTGGGGCGCGGGCTCGCCAGTACGGTCACCGGTTCACCGGGCTTCCAGCCATGCTTAGCCAAATAATTGGCCACACTACCGATCGCATCGGTGGTATTGTTCCAGATATCCACCTTGCCATCATCACTGAAATCTATAGCGTAAGCGCGGTAGCTGGACGGCATAAACTGGCCGTAGCCCATGGCTCCGGCATAGGAGCCTTTCAGGGCGAGAGGGTCCATCCCCTGGTCGCGGGTCAAGAGCAAGTAGTTTTCCAGCTCCTTGGTAAAGAACTTAGAGCGACGCGGATAGTTAAAGGCTAGGGTGGAGAGCGCATCGAGTACCCGGTAGCCTCCCATATTGCCCCCGTAGCGGGTTTCAATTCCGATAATGGCGACGATAACCTCAGCGGGTACACCGTATTTTTTCTCAGCCTCCGCCAGGGCTTCGGCATTTTTATCCCAGAAGTCCACACCGCCGGCAATGCTCTGTGGTGTCAGGAACAGCTTTCTATATTCATACCAGGGCTTAGCTTTTTCCGCAGGGCGCTTGATCGCCTTGAGGATCGAGTCTTTGCGCTTGGCATTGCGCATGAGTTCCTGCATATCTTTGCGGTCAAACTGATGCTCTTGCACCATGTACTCTACGAACTTTTGCGCATCTGTATTATCGCCGTGACCGGGCTCCTGCGCACAGGCCGCCAGGGCCAACCCCATCCCAATCAATAGTCCCGAGGTCCACTTCAAAACCACCGCTCCTGTCTTCATCTCGTGTCTCTACATCCAGTTTTTATTTAGCTGCAGGCCCATTAGAAATGCACTCTGCGCCGCTCTGTCCCTACGGCCATGAGAATACCGAATCCCGCCATCAAGGTAATCAGTGAGGTACCACCGTAGCTGATCACTGGCAAGGGTACCCCCACCACTGGCAACAATCCCGTAACCATACCAATGTTTACAAACACATAGACAAAAAAAGTGAGGGTAATACTCCCGGCCAATAACCTTCCAAACAGGTGTTGTGCCATAAAGCTAATATAGATACCCCGTGCGATCACCAGCACATAGAGCAACAGCAGCAACAAAACACCGCGCATGCCCCACTCCTCCGCCAGTACCGCAATAATAAAATCCGTATGACTCTCCGGTAGAAAGTCCAGCTGTGATTGGGTGCCCTGCAGGTACCCTTTCCCGTACGTGCCCCCGGAGCCGATTGCGGCTTTGGAATTGAAAATATTCCAGCCGGCACCAAAGCGATCATCGTCGGGATTCAGTAATGTCAGGATGCGCTGGCGCTGATAGTCCCTCAGACCCCACTGCCAAATCGGCCAGGCGGCAACCAACACTCCCATGGCCGCCGCACCGATCATTTTCCAGCTCAATCCGGCCAGATATAGTGCGAACAGACCGGAGGCGGCGATCAGGATTGAGGTGCCCAGATCCGGTTGACGCACGATCAACGCGGCCGGCACGGCTACAATGGCTAATGCGCCAATGACCGTCACTAAAGAGGGGGGCTGGGCGCGCTGGTGCAGAAAAGCCGCCACCGCCATCGGCACGCCAAGCTTCATTACCTCTGAGGGCTGAAAACGGAATCCCGCGATCTCCAACCAGCGCTGGGCGCCCTTGGCACCCGTGCCAAATAGAAGCACCCCCACGAGTAGTGCACACCCCCCCAGATAGGCCCAGGGCGACCAGCGCCGGTAAAAATCCAGAGGAACCTGCGCGACAATTAACATGCCCAAAAATGCCAGGCACATAAAGATAGACTGGCGTCGCACATAGCTCATATCACCGCCCGAGGCGCTGTAGAGCATCCCCAGCCCCACGGAGGCCAAAACCAGCAATAAGACCAACAGCGGTACATCGATGTGCAGACGGCGCGCCAAGCTTACCGGTTTTCTGAGACTACCGTGGGCATCGGACAGCCGGTGGGAAAAGTCGCGGCTAGCCATTATCCGCCCCCTCGCTCAATACGGTTTCCTGGGCCGTCTCCACCTGGGTATCAGGGCGCGGCACCCACTCGGCAAAGAGCTCCCGCGCCACAGGCGCCGCCACTTTGCCACCACCCTCGCCGTTCTCCACCAGAACAGCCACGGCAATGCGGGGTTTATCCACCGGTGCGAAGGCGACAAACAGGGCGTGATCCCGGTGGCGCTCCTGCAGAGCCTCAGAATCGTAACGGGCCCCCTGGGCGATACCCACCACCTGGGCTGTGCCGGATTTACCGGCCACTCGGAAATTGAGTCCCTCACCGGCGCGTTTACCTGTGCCGTCAATGCGATTCACCACCGCTTCCATGCCCTCAAAGACCAGATCCCAATTATTCGGATGCGCCTCCAGGTTATGTAAAACCTCCGGCGGCTGGACCACGCCGTTAACGCTTTTCACCATTTGCGGACGGTAATGTGTACCCCGGTTGGCGATCGTGGCCGTCATCACCGCCAGTTGCAGTGGTGTCGCCAATACAAAGCCCTGCCCCAGTACGGCATTTAAACTGTCCCCAGGGAACCAGGGCATACCCCGCGCACCGCGTTTCCAGTCCCGCGAGGGAAACAGGCCCGCGCGCTCCATCGGCAGGTCGATACCGGTTTTCGAACCCAGGCCAAAGTGGCTGGCCATATCGTGCATACCATCGATGTCCCAGCGATGCGCCATATCCCAGAAATAAACGTCGCAACTCTGCGCCAAGGCCTGGATTAAATCGACTTTATTGCCGTGTCCCCAGCGGATATGGTCGCGATAAATACGCGGGTCATTGGGCAGCTTATAAAAACCGGGGTCCTTGATTTTGGTCTCACGGGAAATCAACCCCGCCTCGAGCCCACCGAGCCCCATCAATGGCTTCAGGGTGGATCCGGGTGGGTACTGGCCCTGCACGGCGCGGTTAAACAGCGGCACATCGAGGGAATCACTGAGGGCACGGTAATCGGCAAAACTGATGCCGGTCACAAACAGGTTGGGGTCGAAGGAGGGCTTGCTGACAAAGGCTAGGACACCGCCGGTATTTACATCGATGGCAACAACCGCACCGCGTCGATCCCCCAGGGCATCGGAGGCCACCTGTTGCAGGTGGGTATCCAGATGCAGGCTTAGATCCACACCTGGTTTGGGGTCCTGGCGCTCCAGCACGCGCAGAACACGCCCGCGCGCATTGATCTCCACATTTTCATAGCCCACTTCACCGAGCAAAGTCTTTTCATAGGAGCGCTCCAGTCCGACCTTGCCGATACTGCGGGTACCGCGATACAGGCGCACATCCTCTTTGGTGAAATTACTCAGGTCTCGATCGCTAATACGCCCCACATAGCCCACACTGTGCGCAAAAAGGTCTCCCAGGGCATAGTAACGCACCAGCTCGGCTTCCACAGAAACCCCCGGCATACGGAACTGGTTGACGCTGATGCGTGCGATTTCCTCTTCACTCAGACGAAACCTCAGAGGCACAGGCTCAAACGGGCGGCGGCGCTTCAAACGCTTGCGAAACTTGGCCACATCGCTGTCGTCCAAGCGAACCAAGTGGCCGATTAACTCGAGGGTCGCGCCCAGGTCTTTCACCCGCTCGCGCACAATAGAAAGATTGTAACTGGCGCGGTTATCCGCCAGTAATATTCCGCTGCGGTCGTAAATTAACCCGCGGGTTGGCGCAACCGGACGCACCTGGATACGGTTGTCATCGGATTGAGTGCGGTAGTCGTCGTAATTCACTACCTGCAGGTTGTAAAACCGCGCGACCAAAACGCCCAGCAATACAATCACGCCAATAATGGCCACCAACATACGGTTGCGAAACAATCGCTGTTCCGTGTGTGGATCCTTGAAATGATGATCGTGAGGCATTGGCGTTTTTTGAACGATTTTGACTGGCGCGGGAAAAGTCTAATCGGACTACATTACCACAGCGAGGGCGCGGAGAGAGAATCCCATTTGGCAAATCTCTCCACACTTGGTCGCAAATATCTCACTTGTGATAGGGGTGGCCGGCAAGCAGGGTCCAGGCACGGTAAATCTGCTCGGCCAAAACCACGCGCACCAGAGGGTGCGGCAAAGTCAGAGGGGAGAGCGACCAGCGCTGGCGCGCCTTATCCAGGCACTCCAGGGAGAGGCCGTCGGGCCCCCCGATCAGCAGGCTGACGTTTTCCCCCAAAAGCTGCCAGTCGCGCAACTGCCCGGAAAGTTGCTCCGTGCTCCAGGGCTTGCCTTTTACATCCAGCGCAACCACATGATCGCGAGGACCGATGGCAGCGAGCATGGCCTCCCCCTCTTTCTTGCGCGCCTTGTCAATCAGCGCCGCGGAGCTTTTCTGGCTGCGCTGGCCCAGAGGGATCTCAACCATTTCCAGTGCAATTTCACGGGGCAGGCGCTTGGCGTATTCGGCATACCCCTCCTGTACCCAGCCTGGCATTTTGCCCCCGGCCGCGAGAATGCGAATCTTCACGTTACTCAGCCCTGGTGCGGGTCGCTACCATCCGCCTCGCTGCGGGTATTCGGCGTCATAGACCAAAGTTTTTCCAGGTCGTAGAAACCGCGCACGTCGGCCAGCATTACATGTACCACCAGGTCGCCGTAGTCCACCAGTACCCACTCGCCCAGCTCTTTACCTTCGACACCAATCGGGCGCACGCCCTCTTTTTTGATTTCCTCTACGACATTATCCGCCAGTGACTTCACCTGACGGCTGGAGGTACCGGTGCAAATCAGCAGGTTGTCCATTACATCGGATAATCCGGATACATCCAGGGCGACAATGTCCTTGCCTTTCAGATCTTCCAGAGCATTCAGCGCGATATCTTTAATATTTGTCATAACACCTTGATTCATTACTGGCCGCCTGTGGCGACCGATTCTATGTAAAGTTGATGGTCTTCAATATATTGCAGCACAGTTGCCGGCAGTAGAAAACGCGGCGACTGGCCGCTGCCAAGCAGCTGGCGAATTTGTGTAGCGGAAATTGGCAACAGGGTTTGCTCGCGCACTACCAGGCAGCCGTGGGGTCTGTCGTGCAGATCCGCCACCTCGGCGCGGTGGTACTTCAGTAGCTCTGCTAACGGGTGATGTTCGCCCTGCTCACCCTGTTTCTCTTCGCCGGGCAAATGCCAACCCGGCCGTGTCACCACCACTAGGTGCGCCAGTTCCAATAGCCGCTGCCAGCGGTGCCAAAGGTGCAGGTTCAGCAGGGAATCCAACCCCATACAAAAACTGATGGAGACTTGCGGACCCAGTTCTGCTCGCAATTCCTCTAGGGTATCCACCGTAAAGGTATCACCGCCGCGGTGTAACTCGCGCTCGTCCAGTTGCAGCTCGCTACAGCCCGCTAAGGCCAGTGCCAGCATCTCGCTACGCTGCTGCGAGGAGACTCCCGGACTCTGGCGATGGCGCGGCTGGTGGCTCGGTAACAGGCGCATTTCATCGAAGCCCAGGGCCTGGCGCAGCTCCAGCGCCATGCGCAGGTGGCCGAAATGCACCGGGTCGAAAGTACCGCCAAACAGGGCGATGGTCTGCCGCTTAGTTGCCAAAATCACCTCTTACCTGGCTACCGGAGTCGGGGGAAACTAACGGCGAATATGCCCGTCCCCCAGTACAATCCACTTCTGCGAGGTGAGTCCCTCAAGCCCCACCGGGCCACGAGCGTGGATTTTATCAGTACTGATACCAATTTCCGCCCCCAGACCGTATTCAAATCCATCCGCAAAGCGGGTGGAAGCATTGACGATCACCGAACTGGCATCCACCTCTGCAAGAAAACGCCGGCTGCGGCTGTAATCCTGGGTCACAATCGCCTCGGTGTGGCCGGAGCCGTAACGGGCGATATGATCCATGGCTTCGTCCATATTTGCCACCACACGAATCGCCAGGATTGGGGCCAGGTACTCCTCGCTCCAATCGCTGTCGCCGGCTGCATTGATCTGAGGCAGTATCTCTCTGGTGCGCTCGCAACCGCGCAGCTCCACCCCTTTGAGCATATAGGCCTCGGCCAGGCGCGGCAGGATACCCTCGGCGATACCCTCGGCCACCAGTAAACTCTCCATGGCATTGCACACACCGTAGCGGTGGGTCTTGGCGTTTAGGGCAATCTCAAAACCCTTCTGCTCATCGGCTAGGTCGTCGATAAACACATGGCAGACACCGTGTAAGTGCTTAATTACCGGTACCGTGGCCTCGCGACTGACCCGCTCGATCAGACCGGTACCACCTCGGGGCACGACCACATCCACATAATCGGGCATAGTGATCAGGGCACCCACCGCGGCGCGATCGCTGGTGTCTACCACCTGCACTGCCGTTTGCGGCAACCCCGCCTCGCGCAGCCCCGCACTGATGCAGGCAGCGATAGCCTGATTGGAGTGCAGTGCTTCGCTGCCGCCACGCAAAATAGTCGCGTTGCCGGATTTCAAACAGAGGCTCGCCGCATCTATGGTCACATTGGGGCGGGACTCGTAAATAATACCCACCACGCCGAGGGGTACGCGCATCTTGCCCACCTGGATACCACTGGGGCGGTAACATAAATCCTCAATTTCCCCCACCGGATCGGGCAAATCCGCTACCTGTATCAACCCTTCGATCATCCCGTCGATACGCGCTTCATTGAGCTCCAGCCGATCGAGCAGGGCCGCATCCAGGCCGCGTTCACGACCCGCCTGCATATCCGTGGCGTTGGCCTCGGCCAATTGAATACGCTGGGCCTCCAGTTGTGCCGCAATTGCCCTGAGGGCGCGATTCTTGCCTTCGGTATCGGCGCGCGCCATCAAACGCGAGGCGGCGCGTGCAGCGCGGCCCATCTGTTCGAGTTTGTCGCGGGTGGATTGCAGATCAGTGGTAGTGGTTGTAGTCACTTGGCTCTCCGTGCGAAATCCGGTCGGCCGCGCAGTATACCCCAGTGACAAAGGGTTTAAACGGCATAAATAGGGGCTGAATACCCGGTGTAACTCCCGGATTCACTCCTTAGTCCAACGATCCAGGCTCTCGGCGATGTTGGCCAGGCGTGCCAGCGGGTCTTCCAGAGCCAATAAGTCCACCCGCGCCTTGTCCTCCAGAGGCAACAGCTGGGCCAGCTGCCAGGACAGGGCATCGGCAGAATCGACACTGTCGAATTTGAGAGAGAGATTTTTGGCGCGCTCTTTTAATTCTTCCAGCACGGTCAACAGACCGTCGCAATCGGCCGGTATCGGCCTGGGCGCATTGTCCGGTAACCACTCCACATCACCGAGTAAAAGGCCATCCTCGGCCCGCTCGGTGTGACTGATACGGAAACGCCGCCGCCCGACCACCTGAACATGCAGCAGCCCCCCCTCCCCCTGACTCCAGTCGACAATATGCACATAGACACCAAGAGGCCACACCGAAGCGCTGCCCACCTCACCACCCGAGCGAATCAGCACAGCGCCAAAGCCGCTATCTGTTTTCAGTGACTCACTCACCAGATGTAAATAGCGCTGCTCAAAAATACGCAGCGGCAGGGCAACCCCTGGATATAGAGGGACGCTCAAGGGGAAAAGAGGGATCTGTTGCAAGGTGTTTTCTCGCTGGTGGGTTTGCTCACTAAAGATAACATTGGCAACAGGCTCCGCAGATAGCCGCCGAGTCGTTTTAGCGCCAATCCTGAGGGAGCGGCAGAAATTCCTGCTCGTTCGCGATAATTGCCAGTGGCAAGCGCAGCCTCCAGCTATTAAGCTGCTGCGGTTTATCAAACCAATGGAGACTATTGATGCCCAAAGCAACAGCCCGCCACATCCTGGTCGAGAGTGAAGGCAAGTGCCAAGAACTGAAAGAGCAGATCGAAAATGGTGCAGATTTCAGTAAGGTCGCCGAGCAATTTTCCCAGTGCCCTTCCGGTCGCTCCGGCGGTGACCTGGGTGAATTCAGTAAAGGCATGATGGTGCCTGAATTCGACAAGGTCGTTTTTTCTGAAGAGCTGCACAAGGTGCACGGCCCGGTGAAAACCCAGTTTGGCTACCACCTGCTGGAAATCACCAGCCGCCAAGACTGATAGCTCAGAGGCTTTCAACCAACAGAAAGCCACCTCAATGCCGGACAGTACAGACTTTCTTTCACTGATCGGGCAAGAAAAATCCGGAATTCCCAGCGGGGATTCCGGATTTTTTTATGTAATTCAATCAGGCTGCAAATCCTACCTACCCTGTCGCCCAGCACTCTCTGAAGCCGATACCAACCTCCTCACTGCGAACTACAAATGCCCCTTAAAAAGAAAATGCCAGCCAGTTAAGCCTACTGACTGACATTGGGGATAGATCCGATTGCTTTATTTTCAAAAATTCACCGTGGTTATTTAGGCACCGGCGGCAGATTCGGGCATTTCGGCTTCGCCCTCAACCTCGGCTTTGGCTTTGGCTTTGGCTCCCAGGGGCTTAAACATCACCAGCAATAATGGCAACAGGGTGAGTGAGCCCAATAGCGCCGCAGACATCGCCAGCGCCGTCAGCAGACCAAAATAAATCGACGGTACAAACTTGGACAGGGCCAGGATCGAGAAGCCGGCGATAATCGTGATCGCCGTATAAAACATGGCGCGACCGATCGTCGCATGGCTGCGGTGCATGGTGGCCAGGTAGTTACCATCTTTGGCAAACTCAGCGCGGAAGCGATACAGGTAGTGGATCGCGTGGTCCACGCCGATACCGACGGTAATCGCGGCGATAGTGATGGTCATCATATCCAGTGGGATACCGGCGAGGCCCATACCCCCGAGCACCACACAGGCCGCCAGCATATTCGGCACCAGCGCAATGATGGCGATCGACAGGGAGCGGAACAGCACCAGGAACATCAACAGAATGCCCACAAACACCGCACCCAGAGTCAGAATCTGTGATTTGAACAGGCTCTGCAGCATATTGTTGTACAGTACCAGCAAGCCAGTCTGGTGAATATTTTCCGGCGCTATGCCCATTTCGCTGTGGGCGTAGTCGTAAATACGCTCAATCAACTCACTGCGGCGCAGGTTCGGGTCGGTTTCCATCACACGCAGAGTGATGCGTGCCTGGTTGTGCTCCACCGAGAGGTAGGGGTCCACCAGTACACCGCGGATTTCTGCCGGCAGGCTGGTATTGGCCACCGCCAGTTCGAAGTCGTTGAGCTGACCGCCTTTCAGATCGCGGGCCACCTTATACAGCGTGGCCAGGGACTGCACCTTGCCGATCTCCGGCTGCTCTTCCAGGTAATCGTGCAATTGCTCCAGCGTGCTGAGGCCGGCCACGGTAAACCAGTAGCTCTGCTCTGGGGCCGCCTCTTCGCTGCCGAAGGGGTCCTCGGAGGCAAAGGGGTCCTCTTCCACCGCAAACGGATCTTCTTCCGCTTCCATCGCAAAAGGATCTTCCTCGCCCTCAAAGGCCGGCTCTTCTTGCTCGGGTTTATCGAGGATAATATCCAGAGTCACGGTGCCACCCAGGCGGCGGTCGATCACCAGCATGCCCTGATAAATCTCGGTGGAATCGTCGAAGTAATCGATAAAACGGTTTTCCACCTTGAGCCGGGACATACCCACCACACTAACCACCGCAGCCAGTAGGGAAACCCCGAGTACCACAAACTTATGGCGCTCGGCAAAGCTGGAAAAACGCAGGGTAAACGCGTGGGAATTATCCTCGCTCACCTTGCCCTGGCGCTTGGGCAGAATCATCAAAAAGCTGGGAATGATCAGGAAAGACAATATCAGGGCCAGAGTAACGCCCAGGGTCATCATCCAGCCGAAGTCGATCACTGGGCGTATACCGCTCACCACCAGTGAGGCAAAGGCAACAATCGTGGTCAGAGCCGTATAAAGACAGGGCTTAGCCATAAAGCGCACGGTCTGCAGCACCAGTTCCTGGCGCCCCCACTGGGGGTTTTGCGCAATATATTCGCGGTAGCGCACCGCAAGGTGGATAGTGATGGCCAGAGTGATAATCAGCAACAGTGCCACAAAGTTCGCAGAAATCACCGTCATACGCCAATCGAGCCAGCTGAACAGCCCCAGGATCATTACCGCGGTGGTGACACAGGTGAGCAGTGGCAGCATTACCCAGCGCGGCTGGCGGAAGATCAACAACAAGGTAAGGATAATGAAAGCGAGAATACCTACCCCGAACACCACCAGATCGCTTTTGATAAACGAGATCATATCCGCGGTGATCATGGTCACACCGCCGAGGAACAACTCCGCCTCGCCATCGTAACCGGCGAGAATGGCCCGCACCGTAGCCACTCGCTTGTGCGCCTCCTGCTCCTGAATAGTGCGGTGCTCCAGATAAATGGCACTCACCTCTTCAAGGCGCGCCGTTTCCTCCGCAGAAAGCCCCTCGCTATTGCGCTTGCGGCGCAGGGCATCGCGCTCGCGCACCAGTTCAATACCGCGACTATCCAACTTGAGGTTGGCGAGCAACGCGGTGGTCTGGCCATCGGGGCTCAGGATCAATTCGCGGTAGATAGGGCTGGAGAGAAACTCCTGGCGGGCCAGGTCCCGATCGGTATCCGACTGCGACAGAGTGCGAATCTCGTCGGTAATATCGGTCAGGGACAGTTTGGGGCTGTACAGCAGCGGTACATCGAGAATGGTCTGCACACTGGAAACGCCATCCACCCCGGCGAGCTCGTCGCGCAGCTTGCTCAGGGTTTGCAGAGATCTATCGCTAAACAGGTCGCCGTCTTTATAGCGGTAGGTAACTACCAGGAAATCCCCACTGGCGTAACGCTCGGCAATCTCACGGAAGTAATCTAGGGATTTGTCCGCTTCCAAGGTGAGGGAATCGGCCGAGGCGTCGATCTTGAAGCGGGGCAAGCCCAGTGCCGCCAGCAGTGTGAGCAGGCCGATCACCACCAATACAGCCACAGGCCGCTTGGTCACCAGGTATTCGTAACAATTCTTGAAAGCTGACAGCATAAGTTTCCGCTTCTATCCAATAAATCAGTGGGCCGCGATGCGGCGCATATTTTGATCGCCCCGACGGTGCTGGTGCAAATACAAAATTTGCGTTTACACGGCGCTATTGGAAATATTTTCAGGGAGTATCGATATGTCCCAGGTCGCGCTCGGGAAACAGCAGGTCCCGCACGCGCCGCTTCAGTTCCTTTGCTCCGGGAAAACCGCCATCGCGTTTGCGTTCCCAGATCAAATTTTCACCAATGTGGATTTCGAATACTCCTCCAGTTCCGGGTTGTAATGCAACCTCCTGGAGGTCATCGGCAAAGGTATAAAGCAACTCCTGGGCCATCCAGGTAGCCCGCAACATCCAGTTGCACTACACACAATAATGAATAGTTATACTCGGCTTCACGGTATTCGCCCCCTCAGAGGTCTACGCACCCCAGGCGGGCAGTAACTTCTGTTCCACGCCCAACTGGTCGAGCATTCTCGCCACCACAAAATCCACAATATCCTCAACCGTGCGCGGCTTCTGATAAAAGCCGGGGCTGGCCGGCAGGATCATCGCGCCCATACGGGTAAGTTTGAGCATATTTTCCAGATGGATTTCTGAATAGGGCGCTTCGCGCGGAACCAAAATCAGCTGGCGGCGCTCTTTCAGGGCAACATCCGCAGCGCGTTCGATCAAGTTATTCGAGGCCCCACAGGCGACCGCCGAGAGCGTGCCGCCGCTGGCCGGACAGATCACCATACTGGCCGGGGCGCCTGTGCCGGAGGCCACCGGGGAAAACCAGTCGCGCTTGCCAAAAAGGGTTAACTGACCCTCTTTTGCCGCGAATCGATCGGCGAGAAAAGCCTGCAGGGTTTCATCATCCCCCTCGGGCAAGAGCAGATCAGTCTCGGTATTGATAACCACCTGTGCCGCATCGGACATTAACAGCCACACACGCACATTAGAGGCGAGCAAGCACTGCAGCAGGCGCAGGCCGTATTGGGCCCCGGAGGCCCCGGTCATCGCCAGGGTGACGGTTTGATCGAAAGTGGGCGGCAAGGTTGATCCCTCAGTTGTGCAACCACAGCCATCGGCTGTGGTCACCGATGTTGATTAAGTTGGGCGGTTGTATTTTTGTTCCAGGGCCCCCATCAGGCGCTGGTGAATACCGCCAAATCCGCCGTTACTCATCACCACCAGGTGACTGCCCTCACCGGCGAGCTGTAGGGCCGATTCCACCCCAGCTTCAATGGTGTCAAAAATCTTTGCGGGTACCGGGGAGTGATGGGTAACCTCTTCCAGAGACCAATTCATACCCTGGGGCTGATACCAAAGCACCATATCGGCACCGCTGCAGGCATTCGCCAATTGATTCTGGTGTACGCCCATACGCATAGTGTTGGAGCGCGGTTCGATCAGGGCGATGATTTTGTCCTCGCCCACTTTGGCTCTAAGCCCACTGAGAGTGGATTCGATTGCCGTGGGGTGGTGGGCAAAGTCATCGTATACGCGAATACCGGCCACTTCACCGAGGCACTCCATACGGCGCTTCACCCCCTCGAATCGGCCCAGCGCGGCGGCGCTCAGCGCCGGTACCACACCCACATGCCGGGCCGCTGCCATGGCCGCGAGGCCATTGCGCACATTGTGCATACCGGTGAGATCCCACTCCACACGCGCCACCTCGGCCCCTTCCAACTGTACGGAGAAGCTACTGCCATCCGCAGCGATATCCACCGCGCGCCAGTCTCCGGCGCCGATATCTTGCTGGTCTTCGCTAGCGAAGCGCTGCACTTCACTCCAGCAGCCCTGCTCCAGTACCTGTTCAATATTTTCCTCTGCAGCGGCAACAATCAGACCATTTGCCGGTACGGTACGCACCAGATGATGGAATTGCCGCTGGATTGCCGCCAGATCATCGAAGATATCCGCGTGATCGAATTCCAGGTTGTTGATAATCACCGTGCGCGGACGGTAGTGCACAAACTTGGAGCGCTTATCGAAAAAGGCGGTGTCGTATTCGTCCGCCTCCACAATAAAGAAGGGAGACTCCCCCAGTCGTGCCGACACCCCGAAATTCCCCGGTACGCCACCGATCAGGAAGCCCGGTCGCATATCCGCCACTTCCAGAATCCAGGCCAGCATACTGGCCGTGGTGGTTTTGCCGTGGGTGCCAGACACCGCCAACACCCAGCGCCCGCCGAGAAAGTGGTCGCACAGCCACTGGGCACCAGAGGTATAGGGCAGCCCCTGTTCCAGCACCGCTTCCACGGCGGGATTACCGCGAGACATGGCATTGCCGACAATGACCAGATCCGGCGCCGGCTGCAGTTGGCCGGGGTCATAGCCCTCGGTGATCTGGATACCCGCCTGCTGTAATTGAGTGCTCATGGGCGGATAGATATTGGCGTCGCTGCCGGTGACCCGGTGTCCTTCGGCCACAGCCAACTGGGCTAGGCTGCCCATAAAGGTGCCGCAAATACCTAAAATGTGGATATGCATGGCGGAAATCTGTACTCCTCGAGGTTGCGGCGCAAGCTTAACATGGCGAAACCGGGCAGTAATTGCCAAATACCCCGTTTGCCATGCAATTTATTCGCTATTCCATTAGACTCCGCCCCCGCACAGATCGGCCTCACCCCCAGTAGGGTGGTAGGAGTTTTCCAGCAGTGGCCGACACCCGATACGAGCTCCCGGAGTTCCCCACAGGTACCAACCTAAGAGTGCCTGATGAACCGCCGGATCGGGTCACCTCCCAAGATTTCTATGAAAACAGGATAACCATGTCGAAGAAGAACGCCTTTTACGCGCAGTCCGGTGGTGTGACTGCCGTAATCAATGCCTCCGCCTGCGGCGTAATTGAAGCTGCCCGTGAGAACCAGGACAAAATCGGTAAAGTCTACGCGGGACTCAACGGCATCCTCGGCGCACTGCGCGAGGAACTGATCGACGTGAGCCAGGAGAGCCTGGAAGATATCGCCGCACTGCGCCACACCCCCTCCGGCGCCTTCGGTTCCTGCCGTTACAAGTTAAAGAGCCTGGAAGAGAACCGCGCCGAGTACGAACGTCTGATCGAAGTGTTCAAGGCCCACGACATCGGCTACTTCTTCTATAACGGTGGCGGTGACTCCGCCGACACCTGCCTAAAAATATCCCAGCTGTCCGAGACCATGGGCTACCCCATCCAGGCCATCCACATCCCCAAGACTGTGGATAACGACCTGCCGTTGACCGATAACTGCCCCGGATTCGGCTCCGTAGCCAAATACGTCGCGGTTTCCACTAAGGAAGCCGCCATGGACGTGGCCTCCATGTGCGCCACCTCGACCAAAGTCTTTATTCTGGAAGTCATGGGCCGCCACGCCGGCTGGATTGCCGCTGCCGGCGCCCTGGCCCAAGAAGAAGAAGGCGATGCGCCACACATTATCCTGTTCCCGGAAGTGGCCTTCGACAAAGAAAAGTTCCTGGCCAAAGTACAGAAGACCGTGGACGAGAAAGGCTACTGTGTGATTGTCGCCTCCGAAGGCGCCCAGTACGAAGACGGCACCTTCCTCGCCGACGCCGGCACCACTGATGCCTTCGGCCACAAACAGCTGGGCGGCGTAGCGCCGACCCTCGCCAATTTGATCAAGAGCGAGCTGGGCTTGAAATACCACTGGGCACTGGCCGACTACCTACAGCGCGCCGCCCGCCATATCGCCTCCGCCACCGACGTAGAGCAGGCCTACGCCGTGGGCCGTGCCGCCGTGGAAATGGCGGCAGCCGGCAAAAACGCGATTATGCCGGCCATTATTCGCGCAGAGGGTGAAGAGTACAGCTGGTCTATCGCCGAAGCGCCGCTATCTGAAGTGGCCAACGTGGAAAAATTTATGCCAAAAGACTATATCAGCGAAGACGGTTTCGGCATTACCGCAGCCGGTCGCGAGTATCTGTTGCCACTGATTCAGGGTGAGGACTACCCTCCCTATAAAAACGGCGTACCCCAGTATGCCAAACTGAAAAAGCAGCTGATTGAAAAGAAGCTGGATACTGAATTTAAAGGCTAAGAAAAAATCTTTACCCTGAATCAAAAAAGCCCCCGAATAAAATCGGGGGCTTTTTTTTGCGCTTACTTTATGAATACCAACACCATAAGCCTTTCAAGGTTTCATACCGATCCAAATAATACAACAATCCCCTTCCCAGCCTTACTCTTAACTCCAAACTGACCTCTTGGCCGTACTTCCAAAACTCACCCAAAAAAGAACAATTCAGCAATACACCGACCCAACAAATAAAAAACAAATCACCCCAGGTGTACCAATTAACAAAATGAGGCAATAGTATAAAACCCTTATAAACGGATGCCATTGATAACCACTCACCCAAAACACAGCTTTCAAAGCCGAAAACATCAACAACCAAAAGTCAATCAACAAAAAATAAAAATATTGATTTTGAAAACCCCATCAGAAAAATCCAATCACTATCGTGATGAGCAATTGAATTGCGGAAGGAACTATTTGCATAATAAAACGCCAAAGTTCACAACCATTAAAAATCATGCTCAGTAAAACCATTCAGCTCACTTTTATCACCCTGCTGCTCTCCGCTTGTAGCGGTGGCGGATCAGGTAGCAGCAATAACGACACTACCGCTGAAGAAACCCCACCGGTAGCGGACGCGCCCTCAACGGGTGGCGATACTCCGCCGGAAACAGGAGATCCCTCAACTGGAGATGACACCCCGGCCACACCTGCGCAGGCAAAAGATCTCACTTTAAGTTTTGAAGCAATTAAAATTTTTCGCTTCGACTGGACCGATGCAGAAGGGGCCAGCCACTACCACCTGCTGGAAAATCCCGACGGCGTCTCTGGTTTTAGCCCGGTTGCAGAAAATATTCCCCAGGGCACTGAAACCCAAGCATTAGAGATAGAAGCTGCGTTGTATAACCGCACCAATGCACAATATATGCTGCAAACTTGCACTATCGAAGAATCCGAGGAACAGTGCATTGATTCAGAAATACTCTCTGTTAACGATACTCTGGCTGACAGCATTGGCTACCTCAAGGCGAGTAATACCGATACCGAGGATCTATTTGGCGGAGTGATAAGCCTTAGTGCCGATGGCCAGACCCTGGCTGTGGGCGCTGATAATGAAGATAGCAATACCACCGGTATTGATGGCGATGAAAACAATAATGATGCAACTAATTCCGGGGCAGTTTACATCTTTGCCCGCAATCAAAACCGCTGGCAACAGCAGGCCTATCTCAAGGCTAGCAACACAGGTTTTGATGATCGTTTTGGCCGGGCCCTTAGCCTCAGTGCTGATGGCCATACCCTCGCAGTAGGAGCAGCCCAGGAACGCAGTAAAGCCACTGGTATTAATGGTGATCAGAGCGACAACAACGCTAAATGGTCCGGCGCAGTCTACATTTTTACCCGCAATGAAAATACCTGGCAGCAACAGACTTACCTAAAGGCCAGTAATACCGATGCAGACGACACCTTTGGCAACTCGTTAAGCCTAAGTGCCGACGGCCAGAGCTTAGCTGTGGGAGCTCCCCTAGAATCGAGCGCAGCCACTGGTATCAATGGTGATCAACAAGATAATGAAATATCGGGAACCGGGGCCGTTTATATCTTTGATCGCGATGAAGACAGCTGGCAACAGCAAGCCTATATCAAAGCTAATACTACGGATTCCTATGACCATTTTGGTATCTCGGTCAGCCTTAGTGGCGATGGACGGACCCTGGCGGCAGGAGCTTCGAATGAAAGCAGCAGTGCCACCGGAATCAATGGCGATGAAAACGATGATAGCGCTTCAGGTTCTGGAGCTGCTTATGTCTTTACACGCAGTGGAGATAGCTGGCAACAGCAGGCTTACATTAAAGCCAGCAATACCGATAAAGGAGATGGATTTGGTGGAGCACTCAGCCTAAGTGCCGATGGCCTGACTCTCGCGGTAGGTGCTAGAAGAGAAAAGAGTAGCGCTACCGGCATTAATAGCGATGAGAGCGATAATAGTCTTAATGCATCCGGAGCCGTATATATCTTTGCCCGCACTGAAGATAGCTGGCAACAGCAAGCCTACATTAAGGCCAGTAATACAGATGAATATGACAGTTTTGGCAACTCAATGAGTTTAAGTGCCGATGGCCAAATCCTTGCGGTAGAGGCTCCATACGAAAATAGTCGTGCTATCGGCATCGGCGGTGACCAGCTGGATAATTCCGCAGATAACAGTGGAGCCGTGTATATCTTTGTTCGTAGTGAAAATAACTGGCAGCAGAAAGCCTATTTAAAAGCCAGCAATGCAAGTCGAGCAGACCTTTTTGGTCACTCAATCAGCCTCAGTGCCGATGGCCAGACTCTCGCTGTAGGGGCTCGGAAGGAAGATAGTAACGCCACCGGTATCGGGGGTAATCAACAGGATGACTCCGTATTAGATAGCGGGGCGGTGTATATCTACTAACGCCTTACCGCCTGAGAAACTGAATTCTAGGCCTGAAGCCCTCGGATAAAGCCGGGGGCTTATATATATCTACTTCTTTCGTATCAATACCCAAAACCCAGTTCTAGATTCCATAACTGCTTAACCGAAGAACCCGACATAAAACCATTCAGTTCGTCTTACTTGCTCTGCTAGTCTCCGCCTGTAGCGGCGGCGGATCGGATAGTAGTGATAACGACAGTGCCACAGAAGAAAATCCGCCAGTGGCCGATGCCCCACCAGAAACAGAGAATCCCTCAACTGAAGATGACACCCCGGCCAAACCAGGGCAGGCAAAAGATCTCACTTTAAGCTTTGAGGCGGTTAAGATTTTTCGCTGCAACTGGACCGATACAGAGGGGGCCAGCCATTACCACCTGCTGGAAAATACCGATGGCGTCTCCGGTTTTAGCCCGGTTGCAGAAAATATTTCCCAGGGCAGTGAAACCCTGGCATTAGAAATAGAGGCAGCGTTATATGACCGCACTAATGCACAATATATGCTGCAAGCCTGCATTGGCGAAGGGGCGCAAGAGCAATGCAGTGATTCAGGGATACTCTCTATAAGCGATGCCTTGGTAGACAGTATTGGCCATCTCAAACCAACTAATATGGATACTGAGGATCGATTTGGTCGAGCTGTAAGCCTTAGCACCGATGGCCGGACCCTAGCTGTGGGCGCTCCCAGTGAAGCCACAGGCATAAATGGCCATGAGAACGATAATAGCGCAAGTAATTCTGGCGCGGTGTATATTTTTGTACGCAATGAAGATGGCTGGCGACAAAAGGCTTACCTTAAAGCCAGCAACACTGATGCGGAAGATTCTTTTTGCAGTACGCTGCACCTTAGTGGCGATGACAAAAATTTGGCAGTAGTAGCTCTGGGTGAGGATAGCGGCGCCACCGGTATCAATGGTGACTAGCAGGATAACTCCGCCTCAGCTAGCGGCGCTGTGTATATCTATTAGCACCTTAGTGGCCATGAAACTGGATTTATAGCTTAAAGCGTAATTTAAAAACTCACTGCCCGGACTTAAAAAACCCCCAACTAACAACGGGGCTTTTTTATTCGATGCATTTCACTAATTCGTTTTACTTTTCCCTATCCGACCAAACCGCGAACTCATTGCCACTGGGCTCGGTAAAATGAAAACGTCGACCGCCGGGAAAGGAGAAAACCGGCTTCACCACGGTACCACCGCAGCGCTCGACTTTTTGCAAAGTATCTTCTAAATCAGAGCTGTATAAAACTACCAGCGCTGCGCCGTTTGCGGGTTTACTCTGCTGCTCGGCGAGGAAGAATCCACCATCGAGGCCTGCATTAGAGAACGCCGTATATTCTGGACCGTAGTCTGTAAACTCCCAGGCGAAAGCCTCGGCAAAAAAAGCCTTGGTTTTCTCTAAACTACTGGATGGAAATTCCACATAGTTGATTTTTTCATGTGTAGGCATTCTGGTCCCTCCCCTATAATATGCCTTTGTGGCTTTAGATTATTCTGGGTTTTTCCGGGGTATCTACTAGCCGAAAGCTGCCATTGGCTATCGCCAGGGGGTGGTCATTATGCACAATCACGGCCCGATCCATCATCAGATCAAAATCCAACATGGCATACAGAACCACCCCACGCCTGCCTTGATAAATCTCCGGCCAATAAATCAATGTGGCCATACGCACTCCCAGAGGCTCGTAGCAATAACGGGCTTCCCCCAAATGCTTTCCAGGGGAAGTGATATAACAACTGGTCTCTGTTTCGTAACTGACAATATGGGTGGAAAGGTCGGGAAAATCTCCCTCCCTGGAGTAATGAGTGCCAGTCCACTCCAGGCTCAGCCCCTTAAGATTTTCGAATGTTCTCGACATAAAATTCATATTCCCCATTAATCCTGTAGTCCCAGTATGGTCGCAAATAACAGGGGTGGAGCTCAGAGGTCATTTTGGGGGAAATGTGAAAAACAGCGACGAGCAAAAAAAAAGACCGCACCACCAGGGTGCGGCCACTCGCTTCTAGGGAAAAGCTACATGCTTGTAAAACACCGGCACTGCCCAGCTGGAACCAAAAACCTGCTGAGCAATATTCCGAATATTTATTATTAGTTAAAAATCAAAATAATTCAGCGTGGCAAAGAAATATTTACTTCTTGAGAAACACTATCCTCAGCGCCTTCGCTATCACTCACAGTGAGCGTAATTTCGTATTTGCCGGTTTGCGCGTAACGGTGTAACGCCCAGCGCCCACGACGCTGCACTCCATCCCCGAAACCCCACTGATATTGCAGTTTGTTATCTCCGCTGTACTGGCTGCGATCTTCCACCAAAATCCAGCGGAAAAAACGCTGCAGTTTGAATTTAGCTTGCAGTGAAGCCAGATCTTCTTTTACTTCAACGATCTGCTCCTGTATGGATCGCACACCGCGGTCGTCTTCCACCTGAAGCCGTACCAAATAGCTACCTGCACTATCGAAGCTGTGGCCGGGATTCTGTTCGGTACTACTTGCGCCATCGCCAAAATCCCAAAACCAACTCACCAGCTCCCCGTCCATATCGCGGCTGTTGTCGATAAAGCTGACCAGCAACCCTTCGGATTCCCAGTGGAATTCTGCCGTCGGCGCCAGGTTACCTGCACCCAGATCCAGCTCAACGATTAAGGGATCGTGATCGGATGCGCGGTAAGGGCCGGTGGAATAGAGATTTTCCTGCTGCTCCGCACTCTTGTATTCAGTGTTGTAGTCGAGCACACGCGGTTCATCAGCATTGATATGCCAATCCACCGCGGCAGTAACTAACGGAGCCAGCGAAGGACTGGCAAGGGCGTGATCAAGGTAGCCAGACTGGCCGTTATAGACATAGGAGTAAGCCTTACCGGCACCATACCATTCGAGTAGGTCGGTATAACCGGCCCCCTTCAAGACGCTAATGGGGTTTTCCATGGCGTAGCTGTTGAGGTCGCCCAGCACTAGTATGCGGTCGATTCCAGTTCCAGTGGGATCACCATCAACCCAGCTCACCAGGGCATCCGCAGCCTGGGTTCGTAGGGCATTCCAACACCCCTGGCCATCACCCTGGTCGCCATTCAGACTGCCATCATTTGGGCAGCTGCCCTTGGATTTAAAGTGATTAACCACCACGGCGAGCTCTTCGCCAGAGGAGAGTTCGGCAAATGCCTGCAGCAGCGGCTGGCGGTTGCCAAGATCGAAGGGGTAATCCTGCAAGGTAACGGTGCTACCGATTGGCATAACACGGTCGCTGCGGTAAATCATGCCCACAGCGATTTCATCATCGCCGAGTTGGGTAAGGTCCGGTTGCACAAACTGGTAGCTCTGCCCTGAGGTTGAGCTGTTCAGTCCATTAATCAAGTCCTGTATGGCGCTGTCCGTGCCATAGCCATCGTTCTCAATTTCCATCAGACCGACAATATCCGCATCCATACGCAGAATTGCGGAAATAATTTTTGCTCTCTGACGCTCGAATTCTTCCAGAGTATCGGCACCACGCGCAGTGGGGAAACCACGCCCATTGCCATCGCCATTGAAATAATTCAGCACGTTAAAACTGGCTACGCGCAGACTGCCATCACCCGGCAAAATCGGCGCTTCATCGCGAAAATTGACCGGGCTAAATTGTGGTACTTCCACCGGGTGCACACGGTAGGCGCCGAAGCCATAGCCCATAACACCGGTCAGCCCTTGTAGGGTGTCGCCGCTGCGCAGAGTATTGGAAGCGCTGAGCACTGACGCCGGATAGGGCATTTCCTCAGGGTTTTGTACGGTGGAGCCATCGTCCAGAATAATCTGGTTGAGCGCGTTGGCTTCCACCTGTGCCGCTGCCGCTGCGCCGGGCCTGTTATTGTGGGTGGGAATATACAGGCGGCCATTGGACAAAATTACTTCGCCATAGCGGCCCAGATTGTAATGGCCGTTGACGGTGAGACTCTGCGAGAATTCAACCAGCATCCCTTCGAGTTGCTCCTGCTCTTCTGCTGAGCTAAATGGCATCTGCACATTGGCCGCCGTTACCTGGTAACCACTGCCGCAAATGCTGACGCCATCCACCTGATTCAGTTCGGTGAACTCGTAAAACTCATCGACAATACCGCCAACACGCACTAGGTCACCAAACTGTACATCCACACCGAAGGCATTGTCATGGATAAACAGCCCCTCGGAAGTGGTATCCAGTCCATCCTGATCGCCATCTTCTTCTTGCAGGAAGAAACCGGCAAGGCCGGTATTGGGGTCCTGGAAATTACCGACGACCACCGCTTCAATTTCGTGGCGCTCCCCTTCGAATGCACTTGCCGATCCACCGCCCTGTACTTGGCTAATTAATGTGGCGGTATCACCACAGGCGCCCAGCTCAACACCGCCATGGTCATCGCCGCCACCATTACCGCCATCGTCAGCGCCGTGCCAACCGAGATGGGCAAAACTATTCAGGCCCGAGCTGGTCCATTCCTGAGCGGGATCGAAGGCATTGCTGCCATCGTTGCGGCCAGCGCCTACATCCAGATTGCGCACCAGTGTTTGGTTTTGTGTGCCGAGACTGCTATTGCCCCACTGGCTTCCGGGGTCTGTGCCGATCTGGCCGATCACATCGACAAAACCATTGGGGCCTACCAGCGCTACCGCATCATCGCCATTAAACAGGCCACTGGTGTAAACCTGGTCGGCCTGATCCAGTAGCGCCGTATCGGCACTGCCGTGGGCCAAGACAAATACCGCACCGCTCTGCAGGGAGCCACTCAGCGCAATATTCGCAGAGACGCTATCGGCTCCATTGAAAAAAAGCTGGATAGCGTAATCGCTCAAATCAATCGCAGTTTCGCTGCCATTAAAAATTTCTAACGCTTTATTATTACCGCTGCCCTCAATGTACTCCGAGATAATGAGATCGCTGGCTTGGACCTCTGCAGCCATTAGTGGAAGACCCAGGGCTGCCAGAGCAGCCAAGCCAAATTCTTTCATTGTCTTATTTCCCAGTTACCCGATTCGGATTAAGCGGCAGAAAGAGTGGCGGGGAATTCCTAAATTTCGATGAAAAAAATATGAAGTTTATGTTTCAGTAGCTCTATTTGGCGACTCACCTACAATTGGCTTTCAAACTGAGTGTGGGCTCTCAACCCCCACACTCCGAAAAAACTACCAAGCCGCTATTTGCATTTATCCCGCGACGATATATAGTCATTTATATAATCACTTATATAAAAACCTGAGCATGCACTACAGCCAATTGGGAACTCGCCTAAGGCACTTGCTTGAGCTACTGGATGGCGACGTCAGTAAAAGCTATAGCGCCTGCGGCCTAGAGCATTACAAACCGCGCTATACACCGGTAATGCGCGCACTCATGCATAAGCGGGACGTCACGATCGGCGAGATTGTAGCCAGTGCACGATTGTCCCAACCTGCCGTTAGCCAGACCGTTAAAGATATGGTGACGCAAGGGCTGGTGGAATTAGTGACCGGCTCAGATGCAAGGGAACGCAGAGTTCGCCTGACTCGCAAAGGTATTTTGCTCCTGCCACGCTTAAAAGCGCACTGGCTAGCTACTGTATATGCAGAAAAAACACTCAACACAGAATTACCCATACCTTTGTCAGACCTATTGGACACCGCCATTAACGCCCTGGAAAAACATCCCTTCCAAGATCGAATACAGGGGCAAATACCTGCGGAGATAAAAAAGCGATGAAATCTTCTCTAGCCCTCATCCTGGCCCTACCCTTACTGCTTTACGCCCATTCAAGCCAGGCCGAAGAAAAATGCCGTTTTAATACCCACACGATTATTAAAGCGGCATCCGCCGCGATTAAGGATCAATATGTACTGTCCGATAAAGCACATTCCCTATCGGAAAAACTCGCTGCAATCTCTGACTCTACTGAACTAGAGCAGCATTGCCATGACACCCAAGCCTTCTCCAAAATAATCACTGAAAAAATTCGCAAACTCTCCGGTGATCAACATTTCTACCTGGAACATATTGGTGACAAAGAGAAATCCAACAATTGGATAGCGCAATGGCGAGCCGCAGCCCCAAAAAATAATTATGGCGTAAAGAAAATTGAAATATTTCCTGGGAATATTGCCTATATATCCCTTTCTTCTTTCCATACTTTTGAAAATGCCAAGCATACTTTGGGAGCAGCATTTACTCTGGTCCAGCATAGTGACGGTCTGATTTTGGACCTACGCGATAACGGCGGGGGCGACGAAGATACTGCAAATGCTATTCTTAAATCCTTTATTGACAGCTCTCTATCATTCCCTTTTGTGATAGAGAGCAGAGAAACGAAAATAGAACCGAAGCGTATCAGCTCCCTACCCTGGCCAGTCTATGGCACGGAAAGACCATTGGTTATCTTAATTAACAACCGATCCTTTTCCGCCTCCGAGAGTATTGCCTTCTCTCTACAACAATTGGGCAGGGCCACAATTATCGGCAGTGCCAGCGCCGGTGGGGCCCATATGATAGATGCCCCTCAATTCCTGCCATTTGGATTTGAGATTGGCATTCCCAATAGCCGCCCGATTTCTACACTGGCTAAAGGTCCGATTAATTGGGAAGGGCATGGGGTAAAGCCAGATATTGAGGCCGCTGATCAAGATAGTTTACAGATTGCTCTAAAAACGATAAAAAAACAAAGTGAATCGTAAATCATTCAAATGGACCTAGGTAATGGGGTTTAAGAATTAACAATGGTCACCTTTCTGCAACCGATAACCAAGGACAATTACGAAGCAGTTTGCGATCTAGATGTTTCCAAGGAACAGCAGAAATATGTCGCCTGCAATATGTGGTCACTGGTAGAGTCACAGTTCAATAGTGAATATGAAACCCGCGCTATTTATTCTGGGGAAAGTCCTGTTGGTTTTTTAATGTGGGTGAAGGAAAACCATGAAAAAATCTCTATATGGCGTTTTATGGTTGACCAGAAACACCAGAAAAAGGGGATAGGCCGAACTGCGTTGGAGCTAGCCTTGCATGAGATCAGGCAAACACCCAATATCAAACAGATAGAGATTTGCTATAACCCCACAAACCCAATAGCCAAAGATTTCTACTCCAGCTTTGGCTTTGTAGAAATCGGCATGGATGACGATAACGAGGACATGCTTGCCATAATCGATCTCTCCAGCTTCAAAAATTCAGTTAACGATAGCACCCTACCAAAAGAGATCTGAACTCACCGCAGATAAATGCTAACTAAACGGACAGGCAGGCTTGGTGCCACTCCAGACCGGTAAATCGAGATCTTCTTTATTGTCTGATGGCGCCCCTCTGCGACTCTTAAAAGAACCTTCCTCTATGGTCAGGCGCATCAAAGCCGTACCCTTGCGTTCCTGCACACTGGGAGTGCGCACCTGACTCCAACGGCCGGGCTCAATATCCTCAATGATGGATGCAAAAACCGTGTCAAATTCCTTCGGATTCTGCACCCGCTCACCACGACAAAACAAAACAACCGAGCGATAGTTGGCGCTATGGTGATACGCGGACTTGGCCAGCACCCACTCGTCGTAGCGGGCAAAAGAAATACATACCTGCTGCCCCGATTCCAGTAACTTCTGTAAACGGCTTTTATTGGGCACATGAAAATACAAAAAGTCCCCATGGCGCCATACCGTCATGGGAATAACAATCACTTCACCATCCTGGGTAAAACCAATATGCCCCAGCTTCAGTTCATCGACCAAACGATAAATATCCTCGCGACGATAACTCGCCCTCTTGGCGGCCCGGCGCACCCGGCTCTTTCCCGTAACCGAAAAATCGCTCTTTAAGGAATTTGAAGTATCCATTCAGAAAGCTCCCATAACGATATTTAAACAAGCTATATCGCCAATATAGGGAGTTACTGGTACCCTGATTAGATCCAGTTTTAGCTAACTTATGGTGCCAGTTTTGAATAACCCGGATTTAGCCGACCTGATCCTGGACCCTGAGCACCCCCTACAGGCCCAGCTATATCGCCGATTGGTGGAGTGGATTTGTAGCGGCCGGTTGGCGCCCGGCTGCAAGCTTCCCTCCTCACGCAGACTATCTGCCTCGCTGGATATCAGCCGCAATACCGTCACGCTGGTACTAGAACAACTCAAAGCCGAGGGCTTTGTTACCAGCCATGTCGGACAGGGCATTTTTGTATCTAGCGCCCTGCCCGCTTACGTACAGAAGCCACAGTACCAGGCATGGCATTCCCAGGACTCCGATGGTACAGCTCCCTTACCAGGGCTCTCAGCCCTTGGCCAAAAGCTGCAGACTGCCACGGCATTTAAAACCGACAGCGGCGTATCTCTACCTTTTTCACCGGGTATACCGGATCTCAATGCCTTTCCCTTATCTATTTGGTCCAGACTCTATAGGCGCCACAAAGATAGGTTTCCACTACTTGGCTATGGACACAGCCAGGGCCATCCACCCTTGCGCCAGGCACTGGCAGAATACCTGCGCAGCTGCCGCGGAGTGCTCTGTGATGAAAGCCAGATCATCATAACCAATGGCGCCCAGGAAGCCTTGAGCCTGTGCGCACAAGTGCTACTTGGCCCCGGAGATACCGCCATCATGGAAAACCCTGGCTACCGCCGCGCCCGCTGGGTGTTTCAAGCCTGCGGCGCCAAATTGGCATTGGCCGAATTGCAAAGCGGCTATTTAGACGTGGATGCACTAACCAAAAGCAAACTGCATGGCAAAGTCCTCTACACCACGCCAACCCATCAGTACCCCATGGGCGGAGTCATGCCTGCCAGTGAACGGCTAAAGCTGTTGGACTGGGCCAGCAAGACGCAATGCTGGATTTTAGAGGATGACTACGACAGCGAATTTTCCTTTAAGCACAAACCTGTCGCCGCTCTCCAGGGAATGGCAGAGCATACCCCGGTTATCTATATGGGCAGCTTCAGTAAAAGCCTGCAGTCCGGCCTGCGTTTAGGTTACATAATCGTTCCCAAACCCTTTGTACAGGCATTTGCTCGAGCAAAGGAAATACTCTCCGGCCACTCCCCCCTACTTGCCCAGGCGGTTGTGGCCGACTTTATTGACGAGGGACACTTCGTACGACACCTGCGTAAAATGCGCATCAACTATCGGGAAAAATGGCTGCATTTTTGCGATTTGGCACGAGATAAACTGGAACCCCAGGCGCAACTCATCGCAAGTAGTGCCGGAATGCACGTGGTACTCGCCACGCCCGGCAGGAATGACCTAGAACTGTCAAAGCAATTAGCCGAACACCGCTTCGGTAGCACGCCACTTTCTTTTTTCTATCCCGACAAGTCATTGAACCATGGCCTGGTATTAGGGTTTGCCAATACCAATAAACAGCAGCGAGAGGACTGTATAGATCTTCTGCAGAGTTTTTTAACACACTCATTCAGCTAGCAAACTTTCAATATCATTATTATTGGCAACAGCATTTCTATGCCATGGTCAGCAGAAAATATTGTTAGTGTATCTCCTATATACACTCTCCCTGCACATGGCTGGCCAGCCCTAGCCTGAAGTTATCCACACTTTCCTATTGCCGATAAAGACAACAACTTGGATGGATACACGCTGAAATAGCGAACTTTTTTGGCACAGGTATTGATCTATGGGGATCGAATTCAACTAGGCTGGGTTTATGCACAATTCCAGCCAAACTTTAGATACTAATCAGGGTAAAGCAGCGCCTTCGTCAACGGCATGGCTAGCCATGATAAGCCTTTTTTTAGGCGCCGCTTGTATCCAACTGGTCATTATGCGCTGCCTGAATGGCAAGATGGCTCCGCAGGCCTTTGCAGCCGTATTAGAGCAGCATATTCGAACGGAAGAAGTTCCCGCAGCTCTTAAATCTTTAGCCATATTTTTCACCCCGCACATCACGATCCTGACCTACTCACTGCATTTTGCCATTCTACTTGCCGGGGTACTCTTAATATTGCGGGTATTAATGACTCTAGGCGCCCTACTCATGTTTGTGAGCTTCATAGTATTATGGGGCTTTACTTATATGGGCGAAAATAGCTGGTTCTTTGAGTTTTTATCACCGGCTTTGTATGCATTAGTCTTAGCGGTAAGCATCTGTAGCTTCACCCCGAACATTCAGAAACCATCCGATCAAGCCTCATCCCATCCAACCCCCTATCACCAGCGTCTATTGGGCAGTATTCTGGCACCCGATATAAGCTTTTTGTCCTGGTGCCTCTGGGTGATTGTGGCATCTAGCGTGTTGTTCGCGATATTTTTGATGTCGCGCAACGGCGGCAATCATATACTTCTAGCCAGCCTTTTATCCAGTATCACCATTGCCGCCCTAGCAATACTTTCAAAATTTTTAGACCGATATCGCATGATCTTTCAGACAGAACAATCCAACCTACTGGTAGGGCATTGGATTAACCTGTTCACCATCACCATTGGTGTTATGTTGATTTTCCAGGTTTATGAAGACAGCTTACTGAACTGGTTTACCGTAGAGGGCTATAGAGGGCTGGTGAAATCCTATGTAGAATACGGAAACACCCCGTTATGGTTTCGCAACGCATTAGCCTGGGTTGCAGAACATGCCAATATTTTTATGCCCATTCAAAGGATTTTCGAAGTCTCTGCCGCAATCTGTATGGTCATATTAGTTTTTCGGTTCCCTATCGTTCTATTGACTACCGGACTATTCGCCATTCTCTCCTTTACCGAATTCGGAGTAACCAATGTTTGGCCCCCAACCCCTGGAAAACCTCCAGCCTGGGTGTTTGAGCTACTACTCACAACGTTGGTGAGCTTAACCTGTGGTCTATACTATTTTTTTGATATGTTAAAGCACAAATCCTGGCGTTACTGTCTGCTAGGAAGTAAGATTTTCGATTCCATATCAAGATTTGACAAACGTTTATTGTTTTCCTTATTTTTCATGCTGTGGATAATCGCATTATCCACCCCCCCTACTAGTAAAGAAAGCGACATCCTCGCCTTGCACTTGACCTTTTTATCAATTGTTCCTTTATTTTATATTTTGCTACACATAGATAGATTTAGAATAGAGAATAAATAGATTTAGTTATCAATCAACCTTAGGAGCCACTGAATAATCCTGAGGTAATTTGGCACTACTCACCTACCCAGCAAGGCCACATTAAATTATGTATCAAGTGAATTTTGCCAATACGGAATATATTCGGAAACGCCGTAAAAATCACCGAGAGAACATTCTTTCTCAGATGGATGCCCTTATTCCACGGCAGCGGCTGGAAGTTCGGGCAGCCCCAGTTATCCACTAAGCAAACGTACCGACAGCCGTACCCTCTGAGTGTCAAGTTAGGTTTTGATTTAATATTAGAAGTTAATTTTTCAGAGACCCCATAAATCGCCCCCAGAAGATTTATCTGGCATAAATTATCTGGCAGACCATTTCCTGGTGCAAATATAGATCTTTGTGCCTTTTTAAGTTACTCGCTTTTTATTCTAAGCATAACTCTTTCCTAGAAAGACAACCGCTTGTTGCAGCATCTCATCAGTTACGCTTCATGCTTTGCATACTTGGCAGGGCCCAATATTTAAGCGCTGATGCCATGACCAGGGCGACATCCTCGCAGTCCAACAATACACCGAAGCTCTCTATTGATCGTCGATGGTTACCTTTCCAATAACTGGCGATTATTGCTTGTATGCATTCATATTTTTCCAAGCTATAAACCTAGTATCGCGCACTCTCTATCAACTGATAGTAGCTCACGGGTGCTTTTCTCTTGGTCTTTAGAGACGCCAACTCTGCCCGCTGGCCCCTATTACCAATTGTGCTTGTTATCCGAAAAAAAAGTAGCATCATTCTCTATAACTGATGGAATCAATTAAGACTATTTAGATGTTCACCTGAATCGCTTGCACCAATTATGGGATACGTTTATTAAATTCCCTAGATAGCCTACTATTTATGAACCCGCCCTCTATACCTCCCACTCATACATACCACCATTTATCGCACTATGAATAAAAAGACATACTACCGATATTAATGATATGAACAAAATTAAATTAGATACCATTTAGTTTGCAAGAAGAACCCACATGTTGGCCTTTATATATCAGCTGAGGAGACCTTTGTCGCCAAAGGACAGAAAAATATACCAACTAATTTTTTACAATGACAGACTGATAAGCACTCACCAAGGCAGCACCTACACAAGACTACCTATTTTATTATTAGATACCTATCAAAATATTTTTAATTTTTTTTGAAACTGTATAGTATCAATTGCCTGATAAAATTTGACAAACCTCCTGTAGAGAGTAAGGGCCAGTTTGAAAAAAACTATGGTGCCAGCTCCCGATAAGACACACAGACTGATACCATTAAGGAATTGCAGTCCCAAGTAAAAAATACTTTGAGTTGAAAATATAATCTATAAATACAGGTCAATTTAAAAGCCTATTGAGGACCCCCTCGCTCATTACAAACAAATATAAAACATACAAAATCACAAATGATTATTATTCTCAACAAGATGCCACAGCTAAACAATAAAAACCTCCCGAGAAAATTTTTTATGGATATTTCCTACACTTACACAGCCAAAAAATTAATTATAAGCAAGCCAATATAGATAAAAAATAAAACCTGACAAGATCCACTTTTGAATATTCCATGGTGCAAGCGGTGAGCACTCCAGACTTTTCTGACTTATCCCTCAATAGAACTCAACCCCTTCAGAAGCAACTCTATCAAGCATTGATAGAGTGGATAATTAACGGCCGATTAGCAGCAGGCTCAAAACTTCTGTCATCACGAAGAATGTCCGAATGCTTAAATATTAGTCGCAATACAGTTACCCAAGTTATAGAACAATTAAAAAACGAGGGTTGTCTAATTAGCAAGGCTGGAAAAGGTGTTTTTGTTTCCAAACACCTACCTCCCGGTATTGTTGAATTCCAAAACCCTCACTCTCTCAATAAGGAAAAATTCCGTGACAACTCCTTGCCTAGGCTGTCAAAATTTAGTGAGTTTTTAAAATCCAGACCCCGCACAATATCCAGATGGCCCACACTACTTCCTTTTTCACCAGGAGTTCCTGATCTAAAAGCTTTTCCTTTTTCAATTTGGAATAAAATTTATCGACAACATCAAGATAGAATTCCAATTAGCGGATATGGAGACCCAACCGGATATCTTCCTTTAAGAGAAAGGCTAGCAGAGTATTTGCTTGTTTCACGGGGTGTTCGCTGCACTTCAGATCAGATCATTATTACGAACGGGAGGCAGGAGGCTTTAAACATTTGCGCTCAAACCATATTAAATTTTGGTGATTCTGTATTAATGGAAAATCCTGGATTTCGGGGTGCCCGATTTGCATTTAACTCAATGAATGCAAGGATTAATCTAATAAAATTAAAAAGAAATCATCTAGACATAGATCAAATATTAAATGATGACTTAAACGCTAAAATTCTTTATACAACTCCAAACTATCAGCATCCTATGGGCGGAGTTATCCCACCTGATGATAGAAATAAGCTATTGGACTGGGCGGAGAACTCTAAGTGCTGGATACTGGAAGATGAAGCCAGCAGCTCTTTCTCATTTCAAGAAAAACCACAAGCTGCTTTACAAGGCATGCGGGAAAATACCCCTGTAATATTTATTGGTAGCTTCAATAGGGTTTTAATTCCCAGCTTAAGATTAGGCTACCTTGTGGTACCCAAGTCAGTGGCATCATCCTTTACAGATACAAAATCTGTACTTTCAGGCCCATCCACCCTACTCTACCAGGCAATATTAGCTGACTTTATGGACGAAGGACATTTCGTTCGACATATACGTAGAATGCAAAAAAACTATCAAAAGAAATGGGACCACTTGTGTGAGTTAATTAGATTCTGGTTAGAGCCTAGTGTCGAACTAGTTACAAGTAGTGTAGCTATGTATGTAGTTATACTTACCCCCATGTATGATGATACTCGTCTTTCAGAAAAACTAATCCAAAGGGGATTTGGCAGTGCGCCTCTTTCACTGTCTGATGCTAGAGAAAAAAAAATATCTGGCCTGGTACTCGGGTGCGCCAATACAACCCGGCTTCAGCGCGAACAGCTTGTACAGTATTTAGCTGACATTTTAAAAAAATAAGAACAATAGAACTCTTTAGGTTCTATACCTGCTTAACCTATTATCCCTTTGGTTTTATTGTAAACGCTTAATTAGTTTCCAGAAAGCCTACAACAAACCATTGGGACTCCCTCCGAACGAACTTATAAAAACCATCCTAGATCGAGCTATATGTTCATTGACTAACGGTTAAATAAGTCTTGAACACTTTTGACACGCAGAAAAAGCAATTTGATTTTTTCTGGAATGGCTCTTGCTCCAACACTGCCTAAAAAGAAGAAATGCCCCCCCGGCACACTCTGAGAAAAGTATTTCCCTGAGGTTTCAATAATAGTTTTCAAGCCTTCCCATTGCGCAGGAGAAAGTTTATCTAAGCTCTTAACACCAAGTATTTCCTTAATCAAAATTCGATCCCGAATAAACGCCCAATCAGATACATTCAACAAAACATTTTCCGCATCACATTGGGAGTTACCATGGATAACTACAGGAAAAGGATAACTTTCATAGTCGAAAGTATTCGCAGAAAACAAACTTCCTTTAAAATCCTCAATAAAACGGTTAGCTTTGTACATTAAACCTGCACCGATCAAACCCACAGGAGTGGCTCCCAATATTCGCTCCCGATAGACATCCTGCTCCAGAATAGTATGACCGCTATAGCTATTCTGCTTTTCTAAAGATTTAAAGAACCATGGATATAAACACTCACGGTTAGCCAAACCCTCTGGTGTCATTGTGATATTCTCTGCATTTGCCTTTGGGATAAAGCCAGGAACTGCAGGATCTCCAGACATAGCGACAAACATCGCAATTGAAATATTTTTACCTATAGCCGCTCGTCCTAACGCTCCGGCAATTTTACACCCCATACTCCAGCCGCAAACAATCACTTCACCCTGTAAGTTATTTTTTGATCTCACTTTTTCAATCACTTCCACAACTTGCTTACCCCAGTCAGCAATTGTGAAACTGGGAAAGAAACCATCAAATATTTGATTAGCAATAGGATAAGATATCGCAAGAAAAGGATAGCCTGCGCGATGTACCCAATAACTGACAAAATCATCTTCACGAGTTCCTGGGCAACCATAAAAGATACGCGCCAGATGAGAGTTTCCCGGAACAAACACCATCAAAGGCTTAGAGGCATCGGCAGCAATATAGCGGTAGAGAACGGGAAACCCGGCCGCAGAAACTAAGACTTCACCTTCCTGTAACTTCCCTATTGCTGTTTTTTTCATACTCTTGTCATAACCGCCACCCACTTTTCAAGCTTTAGGAGTGGACCTCAGAGAGATATCGATATAGGCATCACTTAATTAACCCGATGCTTTACCCCAAACTTCCTCAAGCCTTTGATCGCGCCCACAGCGGAAACGATAGTATTTATAACGCAGGGGATTACGTTGATAGTAGTTCTGATGGTAGGCCTCTGCGGGGAAAAATGTCGCCGCCGGTTTTATCTGGGTGACAACTTTCTTACCCAGCTCAGCCTCTATCTTCTTCTTACTCTCTTCAGCCAGCTTCTTCTCTTCTTCATTGCCATAAAAGATCTCTGCACGGTACTGGTCGCCCCGATCACAAAACTGGCCACCGGCATCAAAGGGGTCTACATTGTGCCAAAAAATATTGAGTAACTCAGAATAACTCACTTTGTCTGCATCATATTTAACTTGCACCACCTCGGCATGGCCGGTACCACCAGCAGAAACCTGATCATAGGAGGGGTTCTTCACATGGCCACCGCTATAACCTGAAGTGGTTTCCAGCACACCTTTGACCTTGTCAAATGGTGGCTCCATACACCAGAAGCAACCGCCGGCAAAAATCGCTGTGCGGATATTAGGAGAATCCTGGGCATATCCGAGGGTGGCTGACAAAAGAAGTAACAGAGCTAAAATACCGCGCATAACGAATTCCTCTGGACAATTCTATTGATAGGTAATCTTCTGTCGGCTTATAGAGGGAAACTCTTACAGTGTGACAGCACCCTGGCAGGCGCGCAGGAAAATATCGCGGTATTCCACCGCATTAAAAGACATAGGGTTACTGGCGGCAGAGGGATCATCCGCAGCCATACGACCAACCTTATCGGCATCATCCGTTCCAATACCAATTTCTTCCAAGGTATGCGGAATACCCAGCTGTTTGCGTAGGCCTATAACCCAGTCATACACGGCATCAAAGCCATTCTCAAACCTGTCTTTTCCGCTCAATTGCAATGAAAGCGCCAATTGTCCCATGGGAATCTCTATGGCGGGCCGATTTGCGACAAGGACATAAGGCATCAATATGGCATTGAGTAGGCCGTGGTGCTTATCGTAAAGCGCACCAAGAGGGTGTGCGAGGGCGTGAATGGCCCCCAAGCCTCGCTGGAAAGCCGTTGCTCCCATACAGGAGGCTACCAGCATCTGTTGTCGCGACTTCAGCTCGGTACCAATCATGTACGCTCGAGGAAGATAATTCTTGATCAGCCGCATGCCCTGCAGGGCAATGCCTTCCGCCATGGGGTGGTACATCCGCGAATAATAGGATTCCAGGTTATGGGAAAGGGCATCCATCCCTGTGGCCGCAGTAACTTCGGGGGGCAGCTCAAGGGTTAGTTCAGCATCCAGGATTACAATATTCGGCAAGATATTCGGATGAAAAATCAATCGCTTGATTTGCGCGGCGTCATCAGTGATCACGGCTACCCGCCCCACTTCTGAACCCGTTCCAGCCGTGGTGGGTACCGCGATCACCGGAACCATGCCGTTCGGGTCGACGCGTTTATAGTTATCGCCAATATCTTCAAAATCCCAAATGGGACGATGCTGCCCGGCCATTAGGGCGATCGCCTTACCGGCATCGATGGCCGAGCCACCACCGAAGGCGATTACGCCGTCGCAATTTTTAACTCGTAACAGCTCGACACCACAGTCAATATTCTCACCGTTGGGATTCCCCTTGATTGAGGAGAAAATCTCTACCTTTAAGCCATATTCCTTACAAGGCGCTAATGCGCGTTGAAGCAATGGTATGCCGGCAATACCGGGATCCGTTACCAGTAAGGGGTGCTGCATATTGAGATCAGAGCAGGCTTTGGCAAGATCTGATATCCGGCCGGGACCAACCCAAATATTGGTAGGGAAATTCCAGTTAACCCGGTATTTATCCACATTATCCTCTCTGCCTTTACCGCCTAACCACTTAAAATTTCTAGTTATCCACAGTCTCTATGCGTTTAACCGATAGGATAAGGTTAAAAACAAACTTTCTGTGCATGGCCTCGCCGCTATCTGGATATCCCACCTGTAAAAGCTCGGGGTTATTATCCATAGGCCAAACTACAGCTGAAAAAAGCACGATTGTCATTTTAGTAATTGGACCTATAAAACCAGCAGAAGCATCATTAATCGACTACATCTTCTAAGGGCTCGATAGATTCAACCAACTTAATCACTGGAGTAAAGTCCACTGAATGACAGTCACCTTGATAGGACGCTATCAGTAGATCGCTCCCATCCCCCAAAAACCAATTTGCCGAACACTTCCCTTCCGATGTAAAAGTGACAAAGTAACCGGAATATTTGCCAATCTGTACCGAAGAAACTGGATGCTCCAAAGGATGCATTTTTAAGAACGCACTGGGGTCTCCTCCATTAACCAACAACTCTTTCCTCAGAAAAAACCCCATCACATTGCCTGTATCATTCTGGCAAAATTCTATCCCCACATAGTCATTATATTCTCTGCGTATCGACCAACCATCAGGGACCTCTAAAGCAATATCTCTATAAACATAGGACTCCGCGTTTAGCACTAGGGGATAAGTTAAGAACAATCCATAAATACAACAAGTAATCCACCTCACAAATTTTCCCTCTTTACTGGTTTACTAGCCCCCAACTTTAAAGTGAAATGATTTGGGCCTGGTTAGCTGCTCAAACCCGACTCTGGACAAAGTACACCCCCTGCCAGACTGTTTAACTCCGCTCCAGGCCAACTCTGGGTCTAAATAGTCGCAGCGATTGAGGAAAACGGTGCCCACTCGCAAGTGATCGCCAATTGCCAGGGCAGTTTCTTCATCTTGTGAAAAAATAGCTGCCGTCAAACCGAAAGGGCTGTTATTCATTAATTCTAGAGCTTCACCATCGTCATGCACTTTTTGCACCCCTAAAACCGGGCCGAAAGATTCCTCGCGCATTAGCCGCATTTTGTGGCGCACACCGGTGAGTAGTTGCGGCGCCATATACTGAGTGCCGCGTTTGTCCTTGGAGAATTTATTACTCTGGAGGTGGGGCTGGGCGCCCTGTGCCAGTGCTTCGTCAATTTGACCTCGCACCTTGTCGGCAGCCTCCGCATTGACCAACGGACCCAGGGTTGTGTCAGAATTATCGGGCCGCCCCAACTGGTAGTCACCCACTAATGAAGCGGCACGCTCAACAAACTCATCAAACAGATTTTCATGCACATAGGCACGCTCAATACCACAGCAGGACTGACCGGAGTTAAAAAAGGCTCCATCCACAACTGCTTCTATCGCCTGCTTAAGGTCTGCATCTTCCCGCACATAAGCCGGGTCTTTACCGCCCAATTCCAGCCCCAACTGGATAAATCGGCCAGCGATAGTGCGCTCTATATTGGCCCCCGCATCCACAGAACCGGTAAAAGCAATATGTTGAATTTCATCAGCACAGGCTAAACGTTGTGTATTTGAATGATTGAGATGTAGAAACTGAAAGACCCCGTAGGGCAGGCCCGCCTCCCTAAAAGCCTCCACCATGCGCTCCGCGCATAAAGGCGTTTGCGCAGAGTGTTTTAATATGACCGCATTACCGGCCAGCAGGGATGGCACCACCGCATTAACCGCAGTTAAATAGGGATAGTTCCAGGGGGCTATCACCAGGGAAGTCCCCAGCGGCTCACGGCGTATAAAACGGGAAAACCCCGGCTTGATTGGCAAATGGATATCTGCGAGAGCCTCTTCCGCCAAGTTCGCCATGGCGATGGCACGCTCAGCAAAGCCATCTATTTCTCCCGGCGCATAACGAATGGGTCTGCCCATCATCCAGCAGATTTCCTCTGCCAGTCGATGCTTTCGCTCAGTAAAAAATTCCACCGCACGGTGGACTATGGCAATACGCTCTAACATAGGGGTCAAGCGCCAGGCCCTTTGCGAAGACGCCGACCTATCCAGGGCTACACGAATTTCAGCTTCGCCGGCCAAGGCCCGCTCTAGATACACACTGTTATCAACGGGGGAAATACAACGCAGGTGGTGCATTTTAACTATCCGTTATCGCCGGCATAACCGGCATACATTGATTTCCCTTCAACATAAAAAACACTGAAGCGCACTGTTAGAATGCCATTTAAATAATTTCGAAATACCTATCCAATTCCCAATCAGTGACATGGCGGCGATACTCGCGCTCCTCCCACTCGCGACTGGCGGCGAAGTGCTCAATAAATTCACTGCCAAACAATTCATATGCAGCTTCAGAGTTTTTCAGGCGCTGCGCTGCATCCCACAACGTGGTCGGCAGTTTTTGCTGTGCCTGCGGGGCCAAAGCATAGGCATTGCCCTCAATCGGATCGCTGGGCTGCCACTGTTGCATCACGCCGTATAGGCCGGAACCCAGTGCGGCGGCCAGGGCCAGATAGGGATTGGCATCGGCTGCGCCGAGGCGGTATTCCACCCGCTGGGATTTATCGCATCCGGGAATAACACGAAGGGCCGTGGTGCGATTTTCCACTCCCCAATTAGCGCCAGTCGGCGCCCAGAACCCAGGTACCAAGCGGCGATAGCTGTTAATCGTGGGCGCGAACAGAGCCAGAAATTCCGGCATCAAACGCTGTTGACCGGCAATAAAGTGACGCATGGTTTCACTTATGCCCTGGGACCGGCTTCCATCGAAAAAAGCAGAATGGCCACGATCAACATCACACAGCGAGAGGTGTATATGCCCACTCTGTCCGGGGTAATCGCTGGACCAGCGGGACATAAAGGTCGCCATTAACCCCATTCGCTGTGCCAACACTTTCATAAATGTTTTAAACAGCGCCGCCTTATCGCCTGCAGCCTCGGCACCATCCACTGTAATCGCTGCCTCCAGAACGCCGGGACCGGTTTCTGTGTGCAGGCTTTCCATGGGGAAGTCCATCTGCTCGCCCATATCGAGGATTTCTCGGTAGAGCTCGGCGTGGACCGAATTGCGCAGCATCGAGTAGCCAAACCAGTCCGGTGTGAAGGGCTTCAGGTTGCGAAAACCCTTTTCCCGTACCGACTCGGGTGTTTCATCAAATAAAAAGAACTCATATTCGAGGGCGGCAAAGGGCTCAAAACCAATTGCCCGACAGCGCTCCACCACCCGGCGCAGGGCTGCACGGGGACACACGGCCTGAGCTCGGTCATCAAACTCGGCCAAAAACAGCAGCATATTGTCTTCGAAGGGAATATCGCGGCAGCTGTCCGGCAGGATGCGTACTGCGGCATCCGGGTAACCTGTGTGCCAGCCGGTGTAGCGGGCGTTGTCATAGAGTTGATCTTTAACATCCCAGCCCAGTATCACGTCGCAGAAGGAAAACCCTTTATCCAGAGAGGAGAAAAATTTTTCACGACTCATATATTTGCCGCGCATGACCCCGTCCAAATCAAACAGGCCCACTTTGACATGACTAAGACCGCGCGCCTCTACGATGGCACGGGCCTCCTGAACGGTTTTTACCTCCCGAGCTTTGATCATGACCGTCCCTGCCCCGTTGTTGTTATCAATGACTTACAGGATAGACCCGCCAGCCAATCATTGACGTCCGATATTTCCTCCAAGGGCGTGGCTTTCAGCCGTGCCGAACTGCATATATAATCCGCGCTCCAAATTTTTCGTTTTATCCAGTCAGGACCAGCAATGAGCTTCGACAAGATCCCCGCAGGTAACGACCTGCCCAGCGACATCAACGTAATCATCGAGATCCCTGCCAACTCCGACCCCATCAAATACGAGGTGGACAAGGACTCAGACGCCGTATTTGTGGATCGTTTCGTTGCCACACCCATGTTTTACCCGGCCAACTACGGCTATGTGCCCCAGACTCTGTCCGAAGACGGCGACCCCCTGGACGTACTGGTAGTGGCCCCCTACCCGGTAATGGTTGGCTCCGTAATCCGCTCGCGTGTGATCGGCGTTCTGAAAATGACCGACGAATCCGGTGTTGACGCCAAGCTGCTGGCGGTACCGCACACCAAGCTGACCAAACTATACGATCACGTTCAGGAAATCGGCGACCTGCCCGAGCTGCTGCTCAAGCAGATCGAGCACTACTTCGAGAACTATAAGGCGCTCGAAGCTGGCAAATGGGTGAAAGTGGAAGGCTGGGCCGACGCTGAAGAAGCGCGCAAAGAGATAATGTCCTCCCGCGAGCGCTACCTGAAAGAAGAAGGCTAATTGCCGCTTCTTCTGGCCCGGTAATACCCCGTATTACCGAGCTGGCAGGCATAAAAAAACCGGCTGTATGCCGGTTTTTTTATGCCTGTAACCCAGGGGGGCAGGACAACCACCACCACACGCCTAATCGAGCGTCCACTGGGGAATATTGAGTGGCACTGGCACAGGCTCGGGCCGCTCACCCTTATCGAGCAAAGGGCCCTCCGCTTCGCGCAAGGTAATATGCGCCACGGACACCTCAACAGGCTGGCTTCGCTCTCGCTCGTGATCCTTGATCAGATTGCCTACCATAGGCGCCAGCGTCCAAGTCGGAACGCGAGGTCCCTGTGATTCGGGCTCAACGGCCGATTTTTGCTCCATGGTGGTTCTGGCCGTTTCGCTACCGCTCTCATCCCTGAGAGTTACCTCGGCACCGATCTTGGCTAAAGTCGCTTGAAACTGTTCGGCCTGGGCCCGGCTGAGCCCCTTGCGCAAGATCAGCGGTCGTCCACTAAACAGCTTTTCAACCCCCTGCGGGCCGCTTTTAAACAGGCGCGCCATATTGGCCTTCACATCGCCGGCGGTATACCCGGCAACCAGATCCCCGCGAAAAATCAAGCTGTAGGTGCGTTGCGTCATCACTCAATCCCTCTCTGTCTTGCTTGGCGAGTTATGCCTGTACGGCTGGTTTATTCTTCGGAATCCAGAGTCTGGTCCATAGTGAAGGCGGGGGCACCTTCTATACGCCCACCAACTTGGCGCGCCGGTACACCGGCCACTGTGGTGTGATCGGGCACATCGTGCAAAACCAGGCTGCCCGCGGCAATCTTTACCTCTTCCCCCACCCGCACCGGCCCCAGTACCTTGGCGCCTGCGCCAATCATCACGCCGCGACCAATTTTGGGGTGGCGGTCCCCGGAACCACGACCACTGCCGCCCAGTGTCACCGAATGCAGGAGGGAGACGTTATCCCCCACCACGGAGGTCTCCCCCACCACCAGGCCTGTGGCGTGGTCAATCATAATGCCGCGGCCAAATTTGGCCGCCGGGTGAATATCCACAGAAAACTGCTCCGATACCCGACTCTGGAAATATAGCGCCAGGGTAGTACGCCCCTGATTCCACAGCCAGTGGGCGATACGATGCGATTGCAGGGCGTGAAACCCCTTGAAGTAAAGAAATGGTGTTAAATACTGATCACAGGCCGGGTCCCGATCGTACCAGGCGCAAATGTCTGCCAGCATACTGCGAGATATTTCCGGATCGCGCTGCAGGGCGGAGGCAATCACCTCCTGCAAAGCCGTGGCGGTCAATGCGCTGTGATCGAGCACCGAGGCCAACTGATCGGCAATGGCGTGCTCCGGCGACTTGTGCCGTAGCACCGTATTGTGGAAATAACTCGCCAAGATCGGTTCGTCACTGGCGGCTGCGGCAGCCTCGACGCGCATGGCACTCCATACGTCACGGGGCTCGATTTGGCTATCGATAATCAGTTCCTCACCTTTCGGTCTCATTTCCCTGCGCTTCCCATTGTATCCAATCTAGGCGCCTGGGCTGGCGCAGCTTCGCAAGAATATCAGGACCTTTCAAGCGCCACCCAGCAGAATCAACGGCCCTGTACAAGGGTTTTCTCTCACAGTGGCATCGTTGCCGGATAGCAGTGATCCGGTATCCATACAAAACGCGTATAGATGTGCTCTAGCTCGAGGCAAACCGTCTCGCACAAAGCCAGTTCGCAAGCGCGTAGCTGCTCTTCCAAGCGCTCAACGGTCAGTAAATGCTGTAGCTCCAGGGCTCGCGGAGCATAACTTAAGTGCCAGCGCTCCGGTGCCACACCACCGCGGTCCTCGGCATAGGGGCGAAACAGGCCATAGCTCTGCTCCGCGGCTATGCGCTGATCCAGCCACTGGTGAAAGGGCCCGAAGACCCCGTTATCGGCCACTTCCTGCGGGGTTAGCTGGACCTGGTAATCAGCGGCGACGGCGGCGGCATCGATAATATCGAAATCGGTACCCCAGTGGTGGCGCGAGGCCCCGGGCAGGGCCGACCAGCGCAGTATGGCCAGTACCCGTTCCAGCGGCGGCAGCTCAGAGATTTGCAGTGCTACCCCGTCGTTATTAAGCACTGGTCGCTGCCCTAGGGCCTTGCCATTCCAAATTGTGCGCTGGCGCTCAAAACTGCGAAAGCCGGAGACCACTTTAGGGTTAAAACCGGCATCGCGTGCATCGCGACTCAGACGCTGGAAAGCGACGAGGGCCTCCGGGTGCAATAGCTGCCCTGAGGGTGGATCGAGAATAACGTGTTCATCGGTAAGCCCAAAGAGCATACGCTGAAGCGGTGTGGATAACATTTGACTCCCATCGGCAGGCGATTTTTAAAAGGCGGGCTAAAGTGAGTAAACCCACAGGCACTACTCTATCAAAGAGCAATGTGTAATAAGCAAACCCACCGGAATTTGCTAGACAATGTAATAGGCGCTGTCTTATGAACCGCGACGGTAATCTTTATTGGCAGCTCATTAATTTATGTTAAGTTCAGTCCCGCGATTGAGGACTGATCGCGGCCACTGGACGGAAAAACTTGCAGGGAAAACTGAATGCACCCGAGTCAATCAGAACTACTCAAACTGAAGAATTTGGGGCTCGCCTCCGTCAATATCCTTCACTCTATAGGCATCCGTTCCTACGAAGATCTCCATCGCATCGGCCCTGTGGAAGCCTTTATCAGTATCCGCAATCGGGGCATCAACGCTTCTCGCGTTATGCTGTACGCCCTGCAAGGGGCGCTGATGGACGTTCACTGGAACGACCTGGACCCCGACCTCAAACAGCGTCTGGCCAGTGAGGCAGACCGTCTGTTGGCCACTCAAAGTTCAGACTAAAGCGAACACATCGACTTCCCGGCTACCTCCCTGTAATGCAATGACCTGGAGAGGGGCCGAGCGCTCAAATTCTATTCAAATTTTGTCACACAAATCGCCGCGCCCTATCTAAACTTGCCTAAGGGCAAAGAGAAGGAGAGAGCCGATGTTGCGCATTGGACTATTCCTGCTGACCAACTTGGCGGTGTTGGTTCTGGTCGGCATCATTTTCAATATTTTCGGTATTGGGGGCATCCTCCAGGCCAATGGTGTGGACCTGAACCTGGGCGCCCTGCTGCTCCTCTGCGGGCTGTTTGGGTTTGGCGGATCTTTCATCTCGCTACTCCTCTCCAAAACCATCGCCCGCATGAGTACCCGCACTCAAATTATCACTGATCCACGCAGCGCCGATGAGCAGTGGTTGGTGGAAACCGTGCGGGAGCTATCGCGCAAAGCCAATATCGGCATGCCGGACGTAGGTATTTTCCCCATGCCCCAGGCCAACGCCTTTGCCACCGGCTGGAATCGCAACAACGCCCTGGTCTCTGTCAGTGCCGGACTACTTCAGCGTTTCAGCCGCGAAGAAGCGCGGGCGGTTATAGGCCACGAGATCGGCCATGTGGCCAATGGAGATATGGTGACCCTGGCCTTGATCCAGGGGGTGGTAAATACCTTTGTGATGTTCTTCGCGCGCCTGGTCGGTTTCTTTGTGGACCGGGTGATACTGCGCAATGAGCAGGGCCTGGGTATCGGTTACTTCGTCACTTCAATAGTGATGGATATTGTCTTTGGCTTTTTTGCCATGTTTATCGTCGCCTGGTTCAGCCGCCGCCGAGAGTATCGCGCAGACCACGCCGGCGCCACTCTGGCCAGTCCCAACGCCATGATCGCGGCCCTGCAGCGGCTTAAAGTCGAGTCCGAACGCGGCCACGAGGAACCTCTACCCGGCAATATGAAAGCCTTCGGTATCTTCGGCAATATGGGGGCGATGCTCGCCACTCACCCGCCGTTGGATGAGCGCATCCTCGCTCTGCAAAATTTCCGCAAGTAATCCACGCTCACCCCCATCTATCCGCAATTTTTTGGGGCGGCACCGTTTGTTGAGGCGCCCCCGTCTTCACTCGCTCACAGTGGCCGAGGTAAACTTTCTCGCAAATGTGATCAAGGGAAGACTAGCATCCATGACACCGCTGAAAACTCTGCCCATTCTCCTGTCAGCACTGCTGTTTATTATCACCGGCTCCCTGTGCGCACAGGTACAGGAGTTCGCCACCGATGACGAGCGCAACACCATGCAGGTGTTTAATTTCGCCAGTCCGTCAGTGGTCTATGTCACCAATGAAACACTGGTGCGCGACCGCAGAACCTTGCGCCTGCACGCGGTGCCCAAAGGCGCCGGCAGTGGCTTTATCTGGGATGAGCTGGGGCATGTGGTTACCAACTTTCACGTCATCGAGGGGGCGCGAAAAGTCACCATCACTCTGCAGGATCGCAGCGAATGGCCCGCCACTTTGATTGGTTCGGCGCCGGAAAAAGATCTGGCCGTGTTGAAAATTGAGGCTCCGAGAAAGCTGCTCAAACCCCTGGTGGCAGGCACCTCCAGCAACTTGGCGGTAGGGCGCAAAGTACTCGCTATCGGCAACCCCTTCGGTCTCGACACCACTTTGACCACAGGCGTTGTCAGCGCACTGGGGCGCGAAATCGAGGCTGCCAACAACCGCACCATCCGCAATGTGATTCAAACCGATGCCGCCATTAATCCCGGCAATTCAGGTGGCCCCCTGCTGGATTCCCTCGGCCGCCTGATCGGGGTAAACACCGCTATCTACAGCCCCAGCGGCACCAGCGTGGGTATCGGCTTCGCTATCCCGGTGGACACCGTAAAGAAAATTGTGCCGCAATTGATTAACCACGGCCGTCTGGTACGACCGATTCTCGGTATTGAATCCGCCCCGGATCAGTGGAGCAGCCGCTACGGTTTCGAAGGGGTCGCAGTCCTGCGAACAGCGCCGGGCTTGCCTGCGGAAAAAGCCGGGTTGCAAGGTATTCACCGCACTCGCCAGGGGGGGTGGCAATTGGGGGATGTGATCGTGGAAGTGGATCGCCAGCCTATCCGCAGCTACGACGACCTGCTCAACGCACTGGAGAAATATCGGGCCGGCGACCAGGTCACCCTGGGAGTCCTGCGCGACGGGACAATCCGCTACACCTCGATTACACTCGCCGCGCCGCAGTAATTGCGAGCAGTATCCGGTGCCCCCCGCTGTTCTCTAGCGGGGTATCGCGCCGCCAATACCAATAATTGCGCCTAGGGCCGACCAGTTATGCAAAAATACTTCCTGTGCCGCTACGAAGAATTAACGGAAGGGCAATCCAAAGGCTTTTCCCTCGGTGACACCGCCGCCGGTAGCGACAATGTATTTGCGGTAATGAAAGGCGGAGAGGTTTTCGCCTATAAAAATACCTGTCCCCACCGCGGTATCAACCTCGACTGGCAGGAAGATCAGTTTCTCGACCCCGATGGTGCGCTGATCCAGTGCGCCTCCCACGGGGCATTGTTTACCATCGAAACCGGCGAATGTATTGCAGGGCCCTGCACCGGCGACGCTCTCACGCCCGTGCCAGTGGAGTACGCCCAGGATGGTCTCTACGCCCTGCTAGCAAAATAAGTTTATCCGCCGGGTGAGAAACTCAGCCCGGCAAGTCCTTTCCCGCCAATCTCAGCAAAAGGTCAGGGCCTTAGTAAGGACGATTTCACTCGCGCTGATCTGCGCCTTGTAAGCGAGTACCTGCACACCGGCAGATACGGCTTTGTCGAGGGCTTCCGCATAAGCGGGATCAATTTCACGCGCGGCTTGCACACTTTCAATTGCACTGTGTTGCACGCAGTAAAAGAGCACTGCGCGCACTCCCCCCTCGGCTAATTTTTGTAACTCACGCAAATGTTTGGCGCCGCGAGCACTCACCGCATCGGGAAAATAACCGCGCGCCCCCTCCGCCAAAGTGACATTCTTGACTTCGACATAACAATCTCCCTCATCGCCAGACAAGAGAAAGTCGATACGGCTATTTTCATCGCCATAGCGCACCTCGCGACGCAGAGCATCATATCCCTGCAGCTCAGTGACCACCCCAGAGCGTATCGCCTCTTCCACCAAGGCATTGGCACGCCCGGTATTCACTCCGGCGAGCGCACCGTCTGGCGTAGTAGTGATCTCCAGTGTGTGACGATACTTGCGTTTGGGGTTGCCAGAATCCGAATACCAGCAGGCACCGCCCTCAACCCAACAGTTCTTCATGGAGCCGGTGTTTGGGCAATGAATAGTAAACACCTCACCGTCTGCCGACTCCACATCGGCGAGAAAACGTTTGTAGCGACGCAACAGCGTCGCCTTGTGTAACTCGGGGGAAAACTTCACTGGCTGGCACTCTTGTACATTCCGGCGCCACAAAATAGCAGACAACTATTTGTGGCGCGAATCGCGCAGATTTGATAGTTTCCTCGCTCTCGGTCGCCGGGGTACAGGCAACCGGGGCAAGGATTAGCCTGCCACCGCAAGTGATTTGATTGGTGAAAAAAACATCACTCAAAAAGATTCCGGTCTAGGCTAGATTGAATTTGGTGGTATCGCCCCCATTATCGGGGGCCCGTAAAGAAAGAGAGGCAACGACTATGCCCAAAACTGCTGCGAGCACCGATTCTCTGCACGGCTTTGAGCCCTATAAGGAGACTAAGGGCGAAGAGTACATGAATGAGAAGCAGCAGGAGCATTTCCGCAACTTGCTGTTGGCCTGGAAGGCCGAACTGATGGCGGAAGTGGACCGCACCGTTTCCCATATGAAAGACGAGGCCGCAAATTTTCCCGACCCCGCTGATCGCGCGAGCCAGGAAGAAGAGTTCAGCCTGGAATTACGCACCCGCGATCGTGAGCGTAAATTAATTAAGAAAATCGATGCCACCCTGGAACTTATCGACCAGGAGGACTACGGGTTCTGCGAGGCTTGTGGTGTTGAAATCGGTATTCGCCGGCTCGAAGCACGTCCCACCGCAACCCTGTGTGTGGACTGTAAAACCCTGGCAGAAATCAAGGAAAAGCAGCTTTCCGGCTGATGTATTCCAATCGCATTACGGCGGTCATCCCCGATCGCCCAGCTCGATAGGGCGACCGACAGGATCGCCCCAATCACCTTGAAGAAAACGAATCCCTACATCGGTCGTTTTGCACCTTCACCGAGCGGCCCTCTGCACTTCGGCTCGCTGGTGTGCGCACTCGGTAGCTATCTCGACGCCCTCGCGCACGGCGGGCACTGGCTCGTGCGTATGGAGGATCTCGACCCTCCACGCGAAGAGCCCGGCGCAGCAGACCGCATCTTAAAATCCCTCGAATCCCACGGACTGCATTGGCATGGCACCGTGGAATGGCAGAGCAGACGCCATGGCTTCTACGAAGAAACGCTAGAGCAATTGCGCCAACAGGCCGTGCTTTACTCCTGCTACTGCTCGCGCAGTCAGATCCGTCAAAACGGCGGGCACGATAACTTGACCTGTCGCACAAAAAACGATGACCAAGGCGCCTGCGCTCTGCGCCTGCAGTGCGCGGGAGGCGAAGAGCGCTTCGAGGATATCTGGCGCGGCACGCAAATCCAGTCTGTTCGCGAAGATACGATCCTCAAGCGCCGCGATGGGCTCTACGCCTATCAGCTGGCCGTGGTGGTCGATGATATCGCTCAGGGGATTACCCATATCGTGCGCGGTGCCGATCTCCTTGACACCACCGCCGCACAAATCCGCCTGTTCCGTTTACTCGGCACCGAGGCTCCACGCTTCGGCCACCTGCCCCTGGTCATGGGCCCCGGAGGCCGACAAAAACTTAGCAAGCAAAATCATGCGGCGGCAATTAATGACAACAATGCCTCTGGCAACCTCTGCACGGCCCTGGATTTTCTCGGCTTCCATGTGCCCGATGCATTAAAGCAGGTCACACCTGAACATATTCTCAAGTGGGCCGCGGCGCATTGGCAGCGCCATCAGGTCGATAAACGCGACCGACAATTGCACTGATCGCGAAGGGCAATTAACATTTTTGCGCCAGCCGCGCCGCATCTACATTACAGCACCCTGCAGAACACCGCAGAGACATCGGCCGGCAAGGTCACCCACTAAATTTTCCTCCACGCGGATTTACCAAGCAACCTATGAGCAACCGCACCCTGCTAATCCTGCTCGTGCTGGTGGGCTATGTGTTCTCCCCCACCATATTTACCTGGATGATCAACCCCGTTGGCGCCTGGTACCGACCATTTATCCTTTGGTTCGTATTGATCCTGCTGGCGATGTTTATCCAGTGGAGGCGCAAATCGAATGAGCTTTGAAATAGCCCATATCGCCCTGATCGGGGTGGCCTATATTGCCACTTTGTTTTTTGTCGCCTTCGCCACCTCCAAAGGTTGGCTGCCTGCACGCTGGGTACGCCACCCATTGGTGTATGTGCTCTCGCTGGGGGTCTCCCTCTCCGCCTGGACCTTTTACGGCATTGTCGACCTCGCCTGGCAGTATGGCTACGGCGTGCTGGCCTATTATCTGGGGACTGGCGCCATGTTCCTTTTTGCGCCAGTGGCGCTGGAGCCCCTGGCGCGCCTGGCCCAGCGCTACCAGCTCTACTCCCCCGCAGATCTCCTGGTGTTCCGCTACCACAGCCGCCAGGTGGGCACTCTCGCGACCCTGTTTATGCTGCTGGCCCTGCTACCTTTGGTAGCCCTGCAAATACAGGCGGTATCGGAAACCCTGGCGCTGTTGTCGCGGGACAGTGTGGCCGCTTTGGGACTGCCGGATAGCGGCGTTTCCAGCAAAAACCTGATTGCCTTTTTCTACTGCGTGTTGTTGGCCGTCTTTACCAGTATGTACGGCGCCACTCGCGAGCGCGGTGAAGGGCTGGCCAGTGCCATGGCCTTGGAGTCGCTCGTGAAGCTGGTCGCCCTCACCGCCGTTGGTGGCTATGCGGTGTACGGGGTCTTCGGCGGTTTTTCCGGCCTCGACCAGTGGCTGACGGAAAACAATGATATGCAGCAACTGCTCTACACCCCCATCGAGCAGGGTTCTTCGCACACGCTGCTGTTAGTATTTATCGCCACCGCCGTAGCCATGCCGCACATTTTCTACCTGAGCATCGCCGAGCGCCCCACCGGGCAGGCACTGCGCACGGCCAGCTGGGGCTTCCCCTTATTTCTGTTGCTGATGGCACTGCCGATTTTCCCCATTATGTGGGCGGGCTTTGCCCTGGATGTAGCCGAGCCGGTTCAGTATTTCTCCCTGGCAGTGCCGCGCGCCAGCGGTTCAGCGCTACTCACCACACTGGCCTTTATTGGCGGTCTCTCTGCCGCCACCGGCGCCCTGATTATGATCACCCTGGCCCTGTCCACTATGGTGATGAACCACTGGCTGCTGCCGGGCACCCGCTGGCACTCCGAAGACAATATGTACCGCCAGCTTGTATGGCTGCGTCGCGCCTTGATTGCCGCCCTGTTTATCGCGGGCTTTGCCTTTTACTTGCTGCTCGACAACCGTCTGTCCCTATCGGATTTGGCCCTGCTGGCCTTTATCGGCTCACTGCAGTTCCTGCCGGGTATCTTCGCGGTGATTCACTGGCCCCGCGGGAATCGGCGCGGGTTGATTGGCGGGCTCTTGGCCGGGATGTTGATCTGGGGTTGCGGCCTGCTGCTACCATCGGTGTTTGAAATTACCGGTATCACCCTACCCGGCACCGCTATTCAGATTCCCCTGGGCATGTCCATCTGGACACAGATCACCACTCTATCCCTCGGCATCAACATCCTCCTGTTCGTGGGGTTATCCCTGTTCACCTCGACCAGCAGCCTGGAACAGTACGCCGCCGATCTGTGCAGCGACGACACTATCGCCCAGGCCTTGCGCCTGGGGCTCGATGTGCAATCCGCGGTGGACTTTCGCCTGCGCCTGGCGGAAAGCCTGGGAGCAGCCACCGCCAATACCGAGGTAAAGCGCGCCCTCAACCAACTCAACCTGCCCGATGATGAGCGCCGTCCCTACGCCCTGCGCCAACTGCGCAACCGCCTTGAGGCCAATCTGTCTGGGCTCCTCGGGCGGGTGCTGGCGGGTCAGATTATCGATCGCCACTTTCCCTTTCAAAACAGTGATCAACCGGCCAACAAGGATATCCACCTGATTGAAACCCGCCTGGGGCGCTACAAACACCAGCTCACCGGGCTCGCCGCAGAGCTGAATAACCTGCGGCTGTACCACCGGCAGATGCTGGAAGAACTGCCCATGGCCGCCTGCTCCCTGGGCCGCGACGGCGAAATACTGCTGTGGAACTACGCCATGCAGGACCTCACCGGCATTTCCGCCGGCGAGGTGATCGGCTCCAAACTGGAATACCTGGCCGAGCCCTGGCGCGGCCTGCTCGCAGAGTTTGCCGAATCCAGCGATGACAGCCGCTTCAAGCAGCAGGTGAGCCTGAATGGCAACAGTCACTGGCTCAATCTGCACAAGACCCAGCAAAAGCTCAGTCGCAGCGAGCGCGGCCGCAAGGAGCGTGGCGATGGACTGATGCTATTGCTTGAAGACATCACCGAAACCCAGGTACTGGAGCAGGAGCTAATTCACAGTGAGCGCCTGGCCTCGGTGGGACGGCTCGCCGCGGGTGTCGCCCACGAAGTGGGCAACCCGGTCACCGGCATCGCCTGCCTGGCGCAAAATCTGCAATTCGACTGTGACAATCCGGAGGTACTGGAGACCGCCGATCAGATTCTCAGCCAAACCCAACGCATCAGTCGCATCGTGCACTCACTGGTGAATTTCTCCCACAGCGGCAGCCAGGAAAGCGAGCGCGCTCCGGTAGACCTCTTCGCCTGTGTACAGGAAGCCGTGCACCTGCTGTCTCTGCAGAGAGACAAAACCGAGGTGCGCTTTGAGAATGTGGTGCCTGAAAGCCTGATCGCCCCCGGTGATAATCAACGACTGATCCAGGTCTTTATCAACCTACTCAGCAACGCCCGCGACGCCAGCCCCGATGGTGGCCTGATTCGAATTGAAGGCCGCGAGGCCAGGGGCTGTGCGTGTGTTTCGGTCACCGACGATGGCCCCGGAATCTCGGCCCAGCACCGCGAGCGCATTCTCGAACCCTTCTTCACTACCAAGGAGCCCGGTGAGGGTACCGGCCTTGGCCTGGCCATGGTTTACAGCATTGTTGAGGAGCACGGGGGCCAGCTGGAATTAGAGAGCCCCGCCAATCCGAAGACCGGGCGCGGCGCCAAATTTACCGTACAGTTGCCCTTGGCGGGTTGAGTCTCAAGCAACCAAATCGATCACAAGTTGTGCAAAAACACCCCGATTCGCCGTTTTTGAGTTGCATAGAAACGGCGGGCGGGTAAAACTAGGCGTTTACTGAGCATTTTGTAACCAGGCGTAACATATGAGCCACATCCTGATCGTCGAAGATGAAGCCATTATTCGAACGGCGCTGCGAAAACTGCTAGAGCGGCACCGCTACAAGGTCAGTGAAGCGGGTTCAGTCAGGGAGGCCCTCAGCAAGCACAGGGTCAACGAAGTCGACCTCATTATTTCAGACCTGCGCCTGCCCGGCGCGCCCGGTACCGATCTGCTCAAACACGCCGGGGAAGTCCCCGTACTGATTATGACCAGCTATGCGAGCCTGCGCTCCGCTGTGGACTCCATGCGTATGGGGGCCGCCGACTATATCGCCAAGCCTTTCGATCACGATGAGATGATTGCCACTGTGCGCCGGGTAATTGGCAAGGCCGAGCAGAGCCGTGCCCAGGCCCCTGTAGACAAAGGTAACCCCGGTACTATCGCCGGGATGATCGGCGACAGCCAAGTCATGCGCGAACTCTACCGGCGCATCCACAAAGTGGCCCCGACAGACGCCACTGTACTGGTACACGGAGAAACCGGAACCGGTAAAGAGCTGGTGGCGAAGGCGATCCATGAAGAAAGCCGCCGTACCGGCAAGCCACTGATCTCGGTTAACTGTGCCGCCATCCCCGAAACCCTGATCGAATCGGAATTGTTCGGCTACGAAAAAGGCGCCTTTACCGGCGCCCAGAGTGCCCGCGAAGGCCTGGTAGCAGCCGCCGATGGCGGCACGCTGTTCCTCGATGAAATCGGCGAGCTGCCCCTGGAAGCCCAGGCGCGACTATTGCGTGTGATACAGGAGGGCGAAGTACGCCCTATCGGCTCTATCGAGTCCCGCAAAGTGGATGTACGTCTGGTAACGGCCACGCACCGCAATTTGCGCCAGCTCGCCGCGGAACGCAAATTCCGCGAGGACCTCTACTACCGTATCAACGTGGTGCAAATGACTTTAGCGCCGCTGCGCGAGCGCGGCCGCGATGTCCTCGCACTGGCGGAGCACCTGCTGGAAAAATTCTGCACCAAAATTGAGCGCCCGCTGCTGCGCCTCTCACCGGAAGCCATTCAGGCAGTCACCACCTACACCTGGCCCGGCAATATACGGGAGCTGGAGAATGCTATTCAGCGCGCAGTCATCCTCACCGACCGCGACAGCCGGGAGATTGACCACAAAACCCTGGATATTGACCTGGACCTTGTTCCCGTAGAAGAGGCGATTGGCGAGCCCCGACCGCGCAGCCGGCACACCGACCCTCGCGAGGACCTCTCGCTGGAAGACTATTTCGCACGCTTCGTTATCGAGCACCAGGACACCATGAGCGAGACAGAACTGGCCAAAAAATTGGGCGTCAGCCGCAAATGCCTTTGGGAACGCCGCCAAAAACTGGGCATCCCGCGTAAAAAGGCCCGCCGCAGCGCCACCGTCGAAGCCTGACGCCTCCGCTCCGCGAGGGCCCGGCCCTCACCTGCCACACCGTGACTCGATAACTGCTCTGTTCACTAGCGGCCCTGGGTAACCGGGGTCAACTCCGTGTTTCTATGGCTCTCCAGAGGGTAACAAGAAGAAGTGTTACCCCAGGCCTACCTCAAGTAACAGTTTCCGCACCTTCCGTAACGGAATGGTCTTCCGAAAAGTTCCATCAATTTTCGTAAAGATTGTAACTTATTGATTTATAAGTATTTTTAAAAGTTGGCACACTAAGTGCTTTACTCTTAGTACAAAAATTAAAAACGGCCAACAATAAAAATAAATGACCGTTAAAAGCCCTATAACTACTCAAAATAAGTGGGCGAAACATAATAAAAATAATGGTGCGGCCGACAATAAAAGCAAAGAGTGGCCAAAACCGCGAGAACAACAATAAACAATAACAATAAATTCGAAAGAAGAATAAAAATAACAACAAGCGCGTTGCAAACTGACTGATTTGTACCTGGGAGAGGGTGTTTGCTTGATAGCAAATTGAGAGCGCAAGGAAGCCGCTGCCTTCATACTGGTAATAATAATTCCAAAATTTTCCCCAAACCCCTCGGCACCCGCAGATTGCGGGCGCATTCCTTTGCCTGTGTTAGAATCGCGCCAGCGAGTCCTACTCACTGACAGCAGATGCCATTGCCGCCCCCTGTTATGGACTTCGCCCCTGGGCCCGCCCAGGTTCAGAGGCCCCAGTAGTGCAAAGACAATCCCCCGATTCAAAGGGATGGAAAAGTGCAGGAATGGAACCTGCCGCCACCAGAGACGTGGCCTCAGCACCACCAGGGTATTTTCGGTCACCAACGAATGGCAGCAGTCAAGACAGACAGCCGTATGCTCAATAATTTGATTAGTAGTATCAAGCGCTGGCGCAAGCCGGCCAAGAAAGGCCTCAGGGTTATTGCCCGCAACGACCATAACATCTCCCGCCGAGATATCAGCCGCGCGGCCCTGACAGTCATGAAGCGCCTACAGGACGCCGGCTATCAAGCGTACATTGTTGGTGGCGGTGTGCGCGACCTGATGCTGGGCAGACACCCCAAAGATTTCGATGTGGCCACCGATGCCACCCCAGAGCAGGCCAAAACCCTGTTCCGCGGGGCGCGTATCGTCGGTCGACGCTTTCGTATTCTGCACGCGCGTATCGGCCGCGAAGTGATCGAAGTCACCACATTCCGCGGCCACCACAGCGATGGCGAGGAACACGAAGCCAGGCAGTCCGAGCACGGTATGCTGCTGCGCGACAATGTCTACGGCGACCTGGAAACGGATGCCATTCGACGGGACTTCACGGTCAATGCCCTTTACTACACCACCGATGGCTTCGCCGTTCACGACTACACCGGTGGCGTAGAAGACATCGAGAATCGTCTCATCCGTATGATCGGGGTGCCGGCGACCCGCTATAAAGAAGACCCCGTGCGCATGCTGCGCGCTGTGCGCTTTGCCGCCAAACTGGATTTTGCCATTGAAGCGGGAACCGAGGCCCCATTGCAGGAGCTTTCCCCCCTTTTGCGCAATATCGCCCCCGCAAGGCTGTTTGACGAGATTCTCAAACTGCTGATGGGCGGCCACGGCGAGCGCACCTTTGAGTTGCTGCACCGCTATCATCTGTGGCAGCACCTGTTCCCGGACAATGCCGCGCAGATAGAGAAAAACCCCGCCGCGCTGGAGTTATCTCAGCGCGCATTGCGCAATACCGACCAGCGCATCCAGGCGGATATGCGTGTCACCCCCGCCTTCCTGTATGCGGCTCTGTTGTGGCCGGCGGTGGACGAAGAGCAGAAGAAACTGGTGGACAAAGGGGTACCGCCCGCACCGGCATTGGCCCAGGCAGCCCAAAAAATCACCAGCAATCAACTGGCCCATACCGCTATCCCAAAGCGCTTTTCCATCCCCATGCGCGAGATCTGGGACCTGCAACACCGCCTGCCCCAGCGCGGCGGCAGTCGCGCCCAGCGCCAGATGGAGCACCCACGATTCCGTGCCGCTTACGATTTTCTTCTGCTGCGCGAAGAGTGTGGCGAGATCGAAGCCGGCCTGGGCAAATGGTGGACCGACTTCCAACAGGCCGACGAGGAGCAACGTCAGCAAATGGTGGGCAAACTGCAGCGTAGCGGGGGCGGTGCAAACCGCCGCGGCCGCAATTCCCGAGGCGGGCGTCGGCGCAAGCCCAAGGCCGCCGAATAATGGAGAGTATTTTTATCGGGCTCGGCAGCAACCTGGCCGATCCGCAAAAGCAACTGCGCAGCGCCTTGGCGGCGATGGAGGAAATCCCCAATAGCCGCCTGTTGCGCTGCTCCAGCTTTTACCTCAGCGCCCCCATAGGTCCGGGGGACCAACCAGACTATGTCAATGCCGTAGCGGAGTTGGAGTTAGAGAGCGAGCTACCTCCGCTGGAGTTACTCGACCGACTGCAGACCATAGAGCTGGCCCACGGGCGTGAGCGCTCGGTGCGCTGGGGAGCGCGCACCTTAGACTTGGACATACTGTTGTTCGGTGGGCGGCAAATAGACGAAATACGTCTTCAGGTGCCGCACCCACGTATGGCCGAACGCAACTTTGTCCTGTTACCGCTGGCCGAACTAGAGCCACAACTGATACTGCCCGCGGGGGGGTCACTGCAGCACCTACTGCAAAACTGCCCGCAAAATCCCTTGCAGAAAATCTAAACAGCTCCCGCTACAACGCTAAAAGTACTCGACTGGCCGCCCCGCTTGATAGTATTTTTGCGCCTGTAGCCCATCAGGGAAGACGCCCCAACAAGAGGAGTCGAACACGTGGTTATCGATAACAGCGAAACCAATTCGTGTGAATTCGGCCAGCCGGACAGCGCGCCCCCCAAATTTATTGCCGTTGAAGGCAATATCGGCGTGGGGAAAACCACACTGGCCAAAAAGCTCGCCACCACCTTTAATTACGACACTCTGCTGGAGTTGCCAGAGGAGAACCCCTTTCTCGAGCGCTTCTACCGCGACCCCAAAAATGCCGCACTGCCAACCCAGCTACATTTTTTGCTGCAGCGCTCCCAGCAAATCCAGGCTCTGCGCCAGGACCATCTGTTCGAACCGGTGCGGGTGGCGGACTTCCTCATCGAGAAAGACCACCTGTTCGCCCAGGTTACCCTGGACGCGGACGAGCTCGCACTCTACCAACAGGTTTTCCAGCATCTCACCCTGGAAGCCCCCAGGCCAGATCTGGTGATCTACCTGCAGGCGCCTCTGGAAGTTCTGCAGGCCCGCATCCGCAATCGCGGCATTCCCGCAGAGCGCGCTATCAGCACCGAGTACCTGACCACGCTGAATGACGCCTACACCCAGTTTTTTCACTTCTATGACAGCTCGCCGTTACTGATTGTGAACAGCGAGGAAATCGATATTGTCGATCGCCCAGAGGACTACCACCAGCTGGTGGAGTACATGCTCACAGTCACCAAGGGCCGACACTACTACAACCCAGGAAGTTAACCGCTATGTACGCACCCTCAGAATTAGAGAAACTCGTTACCGTGCAAACCCTGCGCAAAATGAAGGCGAGCGGGGAAAAGTTTATTACCGTCGCCCTCTACGACGCACCCATGGCGGCCATGGCGCAGAAGACCGGCGTGGAAACCCTGCTGGTCGGCGACTCCCTGGGAATGACTGTTCTGGGCTACGACAGCACAGTACCGGTCACCATGGAGCAGATGATCTACCACGTGGAGGCGGTGGCTCGCGGCAACAAAAAGTCCCTGATCATGGGGGACATGCCTTTTATGACCTATGCCACTCCCGAGCAGGCACTCACCAACGCCACCCGTATCATGCAGGCTGGCGCCCATATGGTGAAGATTGAGGGCGGCGCCTGGCTCGCTGAAACAATCAAGATGCTTACCGACCGGGGTATCCCAGTTTGCGGTCACCTGGGGCTCACCCCACAATCCGTACACAAACTTGGCGGTTATCGGGTGCAGGGTCGCGATGAAGAGCACGCCGAACAAATGCTGCGAGACGCCTCGGTGCTGGACCAGGCCGGCGTCGATCTACTGGTCCTCGAATGTATTCCCAGCACTCTGGCCAAGCGCATCACGGAAGCGGTCTCTATGCCGACGATTGGCATCGGCGCCGGGCGCGATACCGACGCCCAGGTCCTAGTGATTAACGATATTCTAGGCCTCACCGAGCAGCCGCCAAAATTCTCCAAGAACTTCCTGGTGGAAGCCGAGGATATTCCCGGTGCACTGCGCAAATATGCAGAAGACGTCAAACTCGGCGTATTCCCTGAGGACGCCCACACTTTCAATTAATCTTTTTGTTAGGGCTTGTTAACTCTCACTTCATGGCCCCGACACTCTACTCGGCGAACGCTTAAGCGTTCGCCCTCCCAGCGGTAACACTATGACCTTTGACCAACTTCTCCTTGAATGGCAGACCGACCGAGGTGCCACAACTGTGCCCTCGGGCTGGAGCCAGGGGCGCGCCACTTTTGGCGGCCTGATTGCGGCAATGCTGTATGAAAAGATGGCAGCCCAAGTCGTCGGGGAAAGCAGTCTGCGCTCACTCACCCTCTCCTTTGTCAGCCCGGTAGGCGCCAGCGCAGTACAACTCGATGCACAAGTTCTGCGCGCTGGACGCTCGGTGACACAGGCACAGGGCCATTTACTCCAAGAGGGCGCCGTTATGCTGGCGGGGCTCGCCAGCTTTGGCTGCGGCAGAGAGTCTTCCGTGAAGGTCGATACTCCAGCCGCACCCGAATTTGCCGCACCAGAGCAATGCTTGGCCCTACCCTATATCGAGGGTGTTGTACCGGAGTTCACACAGAAGTATGACTACCGTATTGCCCGCGGGCAGCTGCCCTTTAGCGGTACCGAGGAACGGCATCTGGGCGGCTGGGTTCGCTTTAACGATGGTAGCGACGGGACTGTGGGTATCAGCCACTTACTCGCCCTGATAGACGCCTGGCCACCGGCCACCCTGGCGATGCTAAAAGCGCCGGCACCGGCCAGTTCTCTAACCTGGACGGTGGAACTGATGGAACCCCTGCCTCAGCGCCGTGCATCCGACTGGTGGCAATACTTAGCGGAAGTGGAGCAGGCGGAGGATGGTTACGCTGTGATCCAGGCACGCCTATGGGATCGTCATGGCAAGCTCGCCGCCCTATCCCGACAGATGGTCACAATCTTCGGCTGATCAAAATAATTGCGAACCTCCCCCAGGTCAGCCATCTCGGTAAGTAACAAAATTCATCGATTCCGCAAGGGCAGCGTCAAAATGAAATTAACCTCACTGAAACGAGATAGACCTGCATCGGTTTCAGTGAGGGTTAATCACAATTCCCAGAAATATCGTGTCGACCTCGAATATATATATTTATTCTTTCACATAATTCCTTCATTTCTGTCAAAAATCTGACCTCTGAATCCCTCAAAAAAGAAAATAAAATAAAAAAAATCTTTCTTACTCCAATTTGTAACCTACGCTATCCATCATCCCCGTCTTCGAAACACAAAGGCCAAACCATAAAATGCCTGGCATTTCGAATTCCGTGCCCACCAGCGATAATTACTATGGAGAAAAAAATGATAAAAAAAATATGCCTTTCCCTCACCCTGCTGATCAGCTACCCCGCCAGCGCTGCGGATTTTGAAGATGTATGGGATGCGATTACTTCGTGCAATTGGTTCGAATTTATTGGCGATGTGGATGACACCGGGTCAAAAGATCTGGATGGTTATGAATACGGGGATACCCACTTCGAGGATGCCAGTTCTGGCAGTTTTGATATGCTGGTGTACAACATGGATGGTTTTTTGCCATGTATCGGCGGTAACAGTAAGTCAGATTTCAAACAAATTATCCGTACATTCAATGAAAACCCCACAGACCTCTGGCTTATGCAGGAAGTGTGGAATAAAACCAAAGCTAACTACCTTGATGATGATGACAAACTCAGCAATGACACGGTGCCTTATCGCTCCAAGCACTGGAAAGGTAGCGGTACTTCTTTTGGCAATGGCTTATTGACCTTTTCAAAATTTCCCTTTGACCGTGACAACCGCGATGATAATGATTACTCCTTTGCTACTTATGAGGAGGAAACTTTCAACAAATGCTCAGGCACTGATTGCGATACCGAGAAAGGCTTCAGCGTGGCCAAGGTCGAGGTGACTGAAAATTATCACGTTCATATTTATAACACTCATATGGATGCTGGCCATCAGGAGGCCGATCTGGTCGCCAAAGCGAAGCAGCTAGACCAGATCGCCAACATGATTATTACCCACTCAAACAATGCCGCTGTTATTTTAGCGGGTGACTTTAATATGGCATTTGATGAAAATGATGACGACTGGCGCGGCATCAATTATCAGAACTGGAAAGCGTTCTTTGAAAAAACCGGTGGCAAACACGCCTGTCAATACATGCTTACTGGCAGTGATACCAGTTTGGAAGCCTGCGCCGATACGCTGCAAAATGATACAGATCACGTGGTGGTCATTAACAATAATCCCGACTACACATTAGAGGTCACCAATTATTTTATCGGCTCACCCGCATATACCGGGTTAAGCGATCACGACCCGGTCTTTGTGGATTTCTCCTGGGTTAAGCACTAACCCCCGTAGAGGCTTCTCCCAGCGATGTCCGGAAGAAGCCTCCCCCCCTACTGCATCTAAAATTCAACATCTAGTAGAGCGTAGAGAATGACAAAATAAAGGGGGAGTCGCTTACCTATCCCGTATAAGTGATCCATGCGGAAGCATCCACATGGTTATGAGATTCAATTATTCCCTGGACTACATACTTGCCATCAATATCGATTACATCTGTTTTATCATCGATGTATTTTCTATTTCCCGCATCATCCCCAACAAAAATCATTTTGTCACTCCGGTTGCTACTGAAGATACAGTGGACTGATCCTGATTCATTGTTTCTACAGCCACTCCGCCTAACACATGATCAGTTTTTCGATCGCGCCAACCAAAGAAACCACTAACAAGAAAAAAAGCGCTAGAATAAGCAACAAACCCGCCTTCACAGTCATTATTTATTTGTTCTAAAAAAAGAGGCTATCAACGACAGCTTTGCCTCTAGATTACCAATTTGCAGCAACCTTACAACAGAATAAAAATATCTCTCGGCCTGTTTAGATACACTTAAAAAGCAATAAGTCCGGCGTATGAAATAGTATTATGAACACCGGGAATCAAAGGAGGCCACAAAAATATACTCACGGCAATAATGCCAATTACCCGAAGAAGGGGCATTTATAAGGCTGTAAACCTATCTGGACCATGTGGCCATGACTACGGTTTGTAGTTTTTCTGGGTGCAACCACTAACCTCGAAAAAGGCGTACTCAACAGTGCGCGAGGAAAGCCTTACAACCACTTTTTCCAATAAAAAAGGGCAATTTGTAGCCCAAGTGCAGCCCCCAAAAGAACGCAGAAAATAAGAAAACCCTCCTGGGCTTGCGCCCAGGGCATTCCACCGACATTGATTCCAAACAATCCGGTCAAAAAACTCAAAGGCAGAAAGACTGCCGCCACGATCGACAACATATACATGCGGCTGTTCAACTGCTCAGAGTTGTAACTCAACAGTTCTTCCTGAGTGACGGAAGCCCGCTCCCGCACCACATCAATATCTTCGATATGCCGCTGCAAACGATCACTCACTTCACGCAGGTGCAACAGGTTACTCTCGTGAAACCAGGGCATTTCCGCTGCCATAATGCCCGAGAGTGCCTCCCTTTGTGGGGAGAGGTAGCGCCGCAGGGTAATGGCCTGCTTGCGTAGATAGGCAAGCTCGGAGCGCAGTTCACCGCCAGGAGCATCCAGGGCGAGACTCTCTAGCTCATCAATTTTTTCCTCGAGCTGGTCCACGATATCCCCCATACGCCGCACCAGTAAATCCACCAGGGAAACGATAAAGCTTGAAGGCCCGCTGGGTCCGCGACCGATACGCAGTCGTCCGAGCAAATCCTCCACCGATAGCAGGCGTCGTTTGCGGGTGCTGATAATTCGGTTTTCCTCGACCCACAGGCGAATTGAGACCATATCTTCAGGCTGAGAAGCCGGATCTAAATTCACGCCGCGCAATGCGATTAATAAATTGTCCTCAAGCGGGGTGGCGCGGGGGCGTGTTTCCTCGGACAGCAAGGCCTCCACCACCAATCGATCCAAGCCACTCTCAGTACGCAACCACTGGGCTGCGCCATCATCGGTGTAGTCCAGATGTAACCACAATACCCCCTGTGTGGGCTGCCAGCTTGCCACTTCAGCCCAGGGTAGCTCCTTACCACCACCACTGTGATCGAGTAGATAGGCGTGAATCAATCCGGGTTGCATTATTACCTCTCCCCTCGCCGACAAGTAATCAATACTTGAAAGCGCAAACGATTATTATTTTGACGATAAAAGGCTGGTTTCAAAACACCCCTCGGCTGGATCCTTACGGAGTTACAATAGCCTTTGCTCCGCGGCAGCAGAGTTCCAAACCTTGTTAACTGCTTTAGCAGTGCCGGTTTAATGGTTTTTCACTTCACTCAGGTGCGCCAGTTCGGCGGCATTCTGCTCCCAATTTTGTCCATCGAAAGGCTCTATGTTTAGATCTTGCGGCACACTGTCGAAGCAGCGCGCATTGAGGCTGTAGCCATCGGGGTTGGATCGCGGAATATAAAAGGGTTTTACTCCACAGTGGCGACAAAAATAGTGTTTTGCCACTCCGCTATTAAAGGTGTAACAGCTGAGAGCCTCCTCACCCTGCTCCAGATGAAAATTTGCCGCCGGTACGATGAGGTGCAGATAGCCAACCTTTTCACAGATAGAGCAATTACAGGCGTGCGCCACTAGCGCCTCTGAACTTTTACGCCGGTGAGTCGCGTGAAAGCGCACAGCACCGCAATGACAACCACCGTGCAGGTTTATGTTTATTTCATTCACGAATGGATAGCTCCAGATCAAATAGTGGGCGCGCCCACAGCAAGGTAAACACTGAGAGCGCGAGAAGGAGGTGGAACCAATTGGTGCGGGCCAAGCCCAAAAGACGCGAGGCACCGGTGCCAATCAAAAGCCCATTGAGCAGTATCAACAGAGCACCAGCGGCAAGTATCAGGGCTTGGCCCCGCTTAAGTCGCACCGGAGCTAACAGCTCCAACATTCCCACCAGCAACCAAAGCGCCAGTCCTACAGCGGAATAGAGATCGACGACCCCCAACGGTGACAGCCACCTACTCTGCGCTAGACCAATAGCGCTTGCCAACACCAGTACCACCACCGCGTAGGCCGGCGCACGATTATCAGTGCCCCAAGACACCCCCAGGCGCGCCCAGGTAAGACCAATGCCAATCAAAAGAAGCGAGGCAAAGCCGGAAATACGCGCAAACGCCCGGTGCAATTCTGTCACTGAGGGGTCTATGCCATAGCGGTAAGCCCCCACCAGTGCCGCCAGTGCCATACACAGTAGGGCCGCGACAATAATCAGCGCCGCCGATTGATAGCGCGAGCGGGTGAGACACCAATACTGGTTGGCGACCAACAGACAGGCGAGCCCGAGGAGCGTGTCGAGAAGCCAGAAGTTGTGCAAGATTTTCCCTCTTTTTCGGCAAATTCTAACCGAAAAATCGCCGGCGGAAACACCTTTGTCAACGGCATAACAGCAATAAGAGAGCATAAAAAAACCCGGCACTTGGCCGGGTTTTTTCAAGCTTTGCCAGCTCCGGAGGAGGCTCAGGCCTCTTCGGAGCCCTGCTTCGCCTCTTCGGCAGCGGCCTGCTCAGCCTTCACTTCCTTGATGGACAGCTTGATGCGTCCACGCTGATCGACGTCGAGCACCTTCACTTTGACTTTCTCACCTTCGCTCAGGTAATCGGTCACCGCGTTCACACGTTCCTCGGCGATCTGGGAAATATGTACCAGACCGTCTTTACCCGGCAGGAAGTTGACGAAAGCGCCAAAGTCCACGATGCGCACTACGGTGCCCTCGTAGATGGTGCCAATTTCAGCTTCTGCGGTAATTTCCTCAATGCGGGTAACCGCGGCTTCGAGGCTCTCACCATCTTCACCAAAGACCTTGATGCTGCCGTCATCTTCAATATCGATGGAAGCGCCGGTCTCTTCGGTGATGGAACGGATAGTTGCACCGCCCTTGCCGATCACATCGCGGATCTTATCCGGGTGGATCTTCAGGGTTGCGAAGCGGGGCGCATTCTCGTTCACGCTGGAACGGGACTCGCCGATCAACTTGTTCATTTCCACGAGGATATGCAAACGCGCTTGCAGGGCCTGCTCCAGCGCCGTTTCCATGATCTCTTCGGTAATACCTTCGATCTTGATATCCATCTGCAGGGCAGTCACACCGGAAGCAGTGCCGGCAACCTTAAAGTCCATATCGCCCAGGTGATCCTCATCACCGAGGATATCGGTCAGGACTGCATAGCCTTCGTCTTCCTTCACCAGGCCCATAGCGATACCGGCAACCGGCGCCTTCAGTGGTACACCCGCGTCCATCAACGCCAGGCTGGAGCCACACACGGAAGCCATGGAGCTGGAACCGTTGGATTCGGTGATTTCAGAAACTACACGCAGTGTGTAAGGGAAGCTCTCCGGGTCCGGCAGTACCGCTGCTATACCGCGACGTGCCAGTCGGCCGTGGCCGATTTCACGGCGACCGGTAGCGCCCACACGACCCGCTTCACCTACAGAATAAGGAGGGAAGTTGTAGTGCAGCATAAAGTAGTCTTTACGCTCGCCTTCCAGCGCATCGATAATCTGCGCATCGCGGGTAGCACCGAGAGTAGCAACAACCAATGCCTGGGTTTCACCGCGGGTGAACAGTGCAGAACCATGGCCTTTCGGCAGCACGCCAACTTCTACATTGATTGGGCGTACAGTCTTGGTATCGCGACCGTCGATACGCGGCTCGCCACGCACTACTGCGCCACGCACAGTTTTCTTTTCCAGCTTGCCGAAGTAGCTCTTTACATCGCCGGCATCGACTTCCTCAGATGCCAGGGCCTCGGCCGCTTCATTGCGCAGCTCGTTCAAGCGAGCGGTGCGCTGCTGCTTGTCGGTGATGCGATACGCTTCAACAACCTTGCCGCCAAACTGGCTTTCCAGGGCGGCTTTCAGCTCGGTGTTTTCCGCTTCTGGCTGCCAGTCCCACTGGGGCTTGCCAGCTTCCGCTTTCAGCTCTTCACAAACTTTTACAACGGCCTGCAATTCCTGGTGCGCATACAGTACGGCGCCCAGCATGATATCTTCCGGCAGCTCTTTCGCTTCGGATTCAACCATCAGTACAGCGTCTTTCGTGCCCGCAACCACCATGTCCAGCTCGGAAGTGCCCAGCGCTTGGTAACCCGGGTTCAGCAGGTAGCCATCTTTCTGGGTATAGCCAACACGTGCAGCGCCAATTGGGCCAGCGAAGGGGATACCAGAAACGGACAGCGCCGCGGAGGTTCCGATCATACCGGCGATATCCGGGTCCACGTCCTTCTCTGCAGACAGGACAGTGATCATCACCTGCACTTCATTCATAAAGCCCTTGGGGAACAGCGGGCGGATCGGGCGATCGATCAGGCGAGAAGTCAGGGTTTCTTTTTCAGACGGACGGCCTTCACGCTTGAAGAAGCCACCGGGAATCTTGCCAGCCGCGTAGGCTTTTTCCTGGTAGTGCACAGACAGCGGGAAGAAGCCCTGATCAGGTTTCGCTTCTTTGGCACCGACAACGGTACACAGAACAACAGTTTCACCCATGGTAACCAGGGCAGCACCGGTAGCCTGGCGCGCAATGCGGCCAGTTTCGATGGTGACCTGGGATTGTCCGTACTGGAAGGTTTTGCTTACTGGATTCACTAGTTTTTTTCCTATTTCCTTACGGTTACTGGCCCATTCCAGTAACCCCAACAATGGTTGCCCGGACGAGAAATCCAAACGCCTCACCCGGAGCGACACGGGGATGTGCCGCCACCGACCAGGGGTGGCCGGTGCAGACACTGCACTTCCAGTTCGGCTCTTGCCGGTGGCTTGTGCAGTGCAACTTCCGAAAAATGACAGCAGCGCCACTTTTCCGCAAGTATTAAAGAAGAATGCCCGCCAGAGGCGGGCATTCCAGGGTCTTAGCGACGCAGGCCGAGCTTGGCGATCAGCTGTGCGTAGCGGCTCAGATCCTTGCGCTTGAGGTAGTCCAGCAGCTTACGGCGCTGGTTTACCATGCGGATCAGGCCACGACGGGAGTGGTGATCCTGCTTGTGCGAGGAGAAGTGACCCTGCAGTTTGTTGATGTTAGCGGTGAGCAGAGCTACCTGGACTTCCGGAGAACCGGTATCGCCTTCGGATTGGCCGTGCTCTTTCAGGATGGCTGCTTTTTCAACTGCAGTCAGTGCCATAACGAATTACCTCGTCGTAATATGCTTTAAATGATTCGGCTGGCCCGTGCATATTTACAGACCAGCTAATCGTGATTGCGGCGGTGCCGCGTGAACACCTTCACTTCCACCTTATAGAGGTTCTCACCAATATAGCGGTTTCCACTCAAGTGCCACTTACCAGACGTCGCGGTGCCACGCACCCCTCGTCGGTAATTTCTCCAACCCCCAGAAAATCACCATTTTCCAGGAAGAGGCGCACCATATCACCTTCCGCACCGATACGGTAGACCTGCAAATCCATTACCGATTGGCCCTGGCGCACGTAGTAACCCGAGTCATCCGGCAGGACGAGTTTGGGCAATGCGGAGGCTGGCGAATCCATCGGCAACAAGTGGTGATCCAGCTCTTCTGCCCTGCCCTCGCCGCGCTCATCGGTAAGCTCGTCCAGGGTCACTGCATCGGCCTCATCGAAAGGACCGGCGGCACTGCGATGCAGCACTTCCACATAACCGCCTACGCCCAGAGCCTGGCCCAGGTCCTCGGCGATACTGCGGATATAAGTCCCCTTGGAGCAGTGCACTTTCACTTCGGCGCGGGGCTGGGTTCCAGGGATAAAGCGCAGCAGTTCGAACTCAAAAATCTCGACTTCGCGCGCCTCGCGCTCCACTTCAAGCCCCTGCCGCGCCAGCTTATACAGCGGCTGGCCCTTGTGCTTGAGCGCGGAGTACATAGAGGGGACCTGCTTGATACGACCGCGAAATGCCTCCATGGCTTGGAGCACATTCTGCTCGGTCAGGCTGGAAGCATCTTTGGTTTCCAGCACATCGCCATCGGCGTCGCCACTGGCAGTGGTCATGCCAAAAACGAAGGTGCTGCGATAGCGCTTGTCGGCATCGAGTAGATACTGGGAAAACTTGGTCGCCTCACCGAAGCAGATCGGCAGTACACCGGTCGCCAGCGGGTCCAGTGCGCCAGTATGGCCAGCGCGATTGGCAAAAAAGAGTCGTTTGGCTTTTTGTAGGGCGTCGTTGGCGGTAATCCCGGCGGGCTTGTTCAATAACAGCACGCCGTGAACCGGCCGACCCCATTTTGGTCTGCGGCCCATGGATTAATCTTCCTTGGAGTCGCTGTCGTCGTCTTGGTGTTGGCGATCTTCATTAACCGCCTTGTCGATCAGTGCGGAAAGCGCCTGACCACGCACCGAAGTCTCGTCGTAGCGGAAGTGCAGACGCGGAATACTGCGCATCTGAATAAGACGTGCAAGTTGGCTGCGCAGGAAACCTGCGGCCTTGTTCAACACTTCCATGGAGATGTCGATCTTGCTGCGGTCGTCCTCACCCACAAAGGTAACAAACACTTTGGCGGTGGCTAGGTCACGGCTGACTTCAACGTCGTTGATGTTGACCATGCCCAGACGTGGATCGCGTACTTCCTGTTGGATCAGCTGGGCCAGTTCGCGGCGCATGGCATCGGCGACGCGATCGGCGCGGTGGAATTCTCTTGCCATTGTTTACCTACTGAGAATGGCGGTTTAAAGACAGGAAAACCCGCACGGCCAAGCCGCGCGGGTTTTCCTTCACCCGGTCCGGAACTCTTTACAGTTCGCGGGCAACCTTGACGATATCGAAAACTTCGATCTGATCGCCAGGCTTAACATCGTTGTAGTCCTTCACCCCGATACCGCATTCCATGCCGTTGCGCACGTCCTGCACATCGTCTTTGAAGCGGCGCAGGGATTCCAGTTCGCCCTGGTAGATTACAACGTTGTCGCGCAGTACGCGGATCGGCTTGTTGCGGTGTACGGTACCCTCGGTAACCATACAGCCAGCAATGGCGCCAAACTTCGGAGAACGGAACACATCGCGCACTTGGGCAATGCCGACGATCTCTTCGCGAACTTCCGGATCGAGCATGCCGGACAGGGCCTGCTTCACTTCGTCGAGCAGGTTGTAGATCACGCTGTAGTAGCGCACCTCAACCCCTTCGATTTCGGCAGTTTTACGTGCGGCAGTGTCGGCACGGGTGTTGAAGCCCAGTACGATAGCGCCGGAAGTCAGGGCCAGGTTGATATCGTTTTCGGCGATACCACCCACGCCACTGGAAACCACATTGACGGACACTTCTTCGTTGCCGATATCCGCCAGCGCACCCAGGATAGCTTCCAGGGAGCCGCGCACGTCGGCCTTGATGACAACCGGCAGCACTTTGCGCTCACCCGCTTCCATATCCGCAAACATATTTTCCAGTTTGGCGGCCTGCTGACGCTGCATGCGCTCGCGGCGCTCACTGTCAGCGCGCTGCTCAGCCACTTCCCGGGCCTTGCGCTCATCGGCAACTACCATGAACTCATCACCGGCATTCGGCGTCGAATCCAGACCCAACAGCTCCACCGGGGTAGACGGACCAGCGTCTTTAACCTGTTTGCCATGTTCGTTGGTCATGGCGCGTACACGGCCGTAGCTCTGGCCGGCCAAAATAATGTCGCCGCGCTTCAGTTCGCCGTTTTGTACCAGCAGAGTTGCAACCACACCGCGGCCTTTTTCCAGGCGGGATTCGATGACAACACCAGTAGCCGGTACATTGACCTTGGCCTTCAACTCCAGCATTTCTGCTTGCAGGGAAATTGCCTCGAGGAGGTCATCAATACCCTCACCCGTGTGCGCAGATACATTGATGAACTGAGTATCGCCACCCCAATCTTCCGGGATCACATCTTTCGCGGCCAGCTCATTTTTCACGCGATCGGGATCGGCAGCTTCTTTGTCACACTTGTTCACCGCAACAACCAGCGGTACACCGGCGGCGCGAGCGTGATTTACCGCTTCTTCCGTCTGCGGCATAACACCGTCATCGCCGGCAACCACAAGAATAACTACGTCGGTGGCCTGAGCGCCACGGGCGCGCATGGCAGTAAAAGCGGCGTGCCCAGGAGTATCCAGGAAAGCGATCTCGCCCTGGCTGGTTTGCACGCGGTAGGCACCGATATGCTGGGTAATACCGCCCGCTTCGCCAGAGGCTACTTTCGCTTTGCGAATGTAATCCAGCAGAGAGGTCTTACCGTGGTCTACGTGACCCATTACGGTAACCACCGGAGCGCGGGAAACTTCAGTACCTTCTTTGGCCTGGGTTTCCGCCACCAGGCTGTCTTCCAGCTCGGTCTCGGAGCGCAGTACGACCTTGTGGCCCATCTCCTCAACGATCAACTGGGCGTTTTCACGGTCCAGGCTCTGGTTGATGGTGACCATCTCGCCCATTTTCATCAGGCGCTTAATCAGTTCACCACCCTTCACATTCATCTGCCTGGCCAGATCGGCGACGGTGATGGTCTCGCCCAACTGGACTTCGTACACCTGCCTCTCTGTAGGACGCTTAAAGGTGTGCGTGGGTTTTACCTTCACATTTGGACGGGACAGGGAGCGCGTGCTGCGCTTGCTGGCTTCATCCTCTTCAAAGACTTCCAGAGCCTGCTCGTACAAAGCGGTTTTGCTGGACTTCTTCGGGCCGGACTTGGAGCGGCGACCACGACGCTTGCGTGGCTCGTCCTCGGTGCGAGCAGCTTCTGTCGGCGCGGCCTCCAGTTTGCGGCGCAGGGAGGGTTTGACCTCTTCTGTTTTCTCCGCTTTCTCTGCCGGTTTGGCGGGCTTCGCCTTGGCAGCCTGAGCGGCCTGGACAGCTTTCTCTTTCTTCTCCTGGGCGGCGCGTCGGTCGGCTTCTACTTTGGCCTTCTTCTCTTCGAGCTCGCGCTTCTCTTGCTCTGCCTGCTGCTTGCGACGTTCCATCGCGGCGATACGCATCGCCTCAATATCGTCTACATACGTTGAGCGGATGGGTGCGGCGGATTCCGCCTTTTTCGCTACTTTTTCTACGGGTTTACCCTCTGCCTTTTTATCGGCTTTCTGTGCTTCTTTATCGGCTTCTGCTGCGGCGGCTTCCGCGCGAGCCTTGGCTTCGGCTTCCGCGGCGGCTATAGCCTCCGCTTCAGCTTTCAAACGCGCTTCCTCTTCTTCAGCGGCGCGGCGGGCAGCCTCTGCTTCAGCCAGGGCCATCGCCTCAGCTGCCGCTTTGGCTTCAGCTTCTGCGGCTGCATCCGTTTCTGCACCCAGGCGCACGTCTTCTACGTCGACAACGTTTTCACTGTCCGCGCCCGCTTCAAGCTCAGCCTGTGGACGCTTCACATAAGTGCGCTTCTTGCGTACTTCCACGTTTACAGTTTTACGGCCGGTGCCAGAGCCGGTTTTCAGCGTGGTTGTGGTCTTGCGTTTCAAGGTGATCTTGCGCGGACTCGCGCCCTGCTCCCCGTGACTGCTTTTCAGGAAACTGAGCAGGACCTGCTTTTCCTCGTCTGACACCACTGCGTCCGCAGAGGTGTGAGGCAAACCCGCTTCTTTCATCTGCTTGAGCAGACGGTCTTCGGTGGCACCAACCGATTTGGCGAGTTCGCTAACTGTTACTTCGGCCATTCTCTCTCCTAAAAGTCACTTGGTCGGAGGGGGGTTATTTATACGTATATCTTGTTGCTGAGTAATTAAGCCTGTTCGCCGTTGTCATCGGCAAACCAGGGCTCACGCGCCTTCATAATCAGCGCAGCAGCTTGCTCTTGATCGAGACCATCGATATCGAGCAAATCATCCACCGCCTGTTCCGCCAGGTCCTCCATGGTGGCAATGCCGCGGCTGGCCAGCTGGAAGGCCAACTGGCGCTCCATGCCATCCATGGTGAGCAGGTCTTCCTGGGGCTCACAGGCATCCAGTTTCTCTTCAGAAGCCAGCGCCTGAGTGAGCAGGGAGTCCTTGGCGCGAGCGCGCAACTCCTCAGCGATATCCTCGTCGAAACCCTCGATCCCGAGCATTTCTTCGATGGGGACGTAAGCCACTTCCTCCAGAGAGGTAAAGCCTTCGTCCACCAGTATGCCGGCCACGTCCTCGTCAATATCCAGGCGATCAATAAATACCTGCATAATGGAGCTGGACTCAGCCTCCTGTTTGTTCTGCCACTCGTCGGAGCTCATGACATTGATCTGCCACTGAGTCAGCTCTGAAGCGAGGCGAACATTCTGGCCACTGCGGCCAATGGCCATAGCGAGGTTTTCCTCGGCTACCGCCACATCCATGGAACCGGTATCTTCATCCACAACAATGGATTCTATTTCCGCCGGAGCCATAGCGTTAATCACAAACTGGGCCGGGTTGTCATCCCAAAGCACGATATCTACGCGCTCGCCAGACAGTTCGTTAGAGACAGCCTGTACACGTGCACCGCGCATGCCCACACAGGCACCCACCGGGTCGATACGACCATCGTTGGTATTGACAGCGATCTTGGCGCGCAGACCTGGATCGCGCGCAGCACCCTTAATTTCGATGACCTGCTCGGAAATTTCCGGGACTTCAATGCGAAACAACTCAATGATCATCTCGGGGCAGGAGCGGCTCAGCATCAGCTGCGGGCCGCGGGCTTCCGGCTGAATTTCCAGCAGGATGGCGCGCACACGGTCGCCGAGACGGAAAATCTCACGGCCAACCAGTTGATCGCGGGGCAAACGCGCTTCGGCATTGTTGCCCAGGTCTACAGCGATGAAGTCGCGGGTCACCTTTTTAACCGTGCCACTCACCATTTCGCCAACGCGATCGCGGTACTCATCCACAACTTTAGCGCGCTCGGCTTCGCGTACCTTTTGCACGATCACTTGCTTGGCAGTCTGAGCAGCGATACGGCCGAACTCTACATTTTCCACCTGCTCGCGGTAAACATCGCCGGCTTGCAACTCAGGATCTTTCTCGTGGGCCTCTTCCAGAGTGAACTGGGTGCCCAACTCCGCCAGAGTATCATCATCGACCACTTCCCAACTGCGGAAAGTCTCGTAATCGCCACTGCGGCGATCGATGATAACCTCGACGTTTGAATCTTCGTCGTAGCGTTTCTTCGTGGCCGTTGCCAATGCCGCTTCGATGGCCTGGAAAATAATCTCCTGGTCAACGCCCTTCTCGTTGGATACCGCCTCGGCTACCAGCAAGATCTCTTTGTTCATGCAACTGTGCCTCAAAATCGCCTGAGTTCAGGCTCCTACAGGTTACTTGGTAAATTGGGGAATAATATTTGCTTTTTCGATACTGTCGATCGGCAATAGGTATTCGTTTTCGCTGTCTACGCGCAAAACGATTTCATCCCCTTCCACACCGGCCAGTAAGCCGCGCCACTTGCGCTGACCGTCGAGCGGCATACGCAGGCGCACCTCAATCTGGGCGCCAATAAAACGCGTGTAATGATCCAGCTTATACAGAGGGCGATCGAGCCCTGGTGAGGAGACCTCGAGGGTATATTTACCGCTGATGGGGTCTTCCACATCCAATACAGCACTGGACTGACGGCTGACTTTTTCACAGTCATCCACGCCTATGCCGTTTTCAGAGTCGATATAGATGCGCAGCAGCGCGTTGCGGCCATGGGTTTGGTAGTCGATACCCCACAGCTCACACCCCAGCGATGCCACCACCGGCGCCAGAAGCTCTTCCAGCAGTTCGCGTTTGCTCGCCATTTACGTCACCACATACAAAAAATGGGCCTACGGCCCACTTCGAAAAATACCTGCAACTTTTCTTGCAGATACGAAAAAGCCCCTGACGGGGCTTTGACCGCACATTCATGCAGCCAGTATGCATGAATGCAAAATTTGGTAGCGGGGGCAGGATTTGAACCTACGACCTTCGGGTTATGAGCCCGACGAGCTACCAGGCTGCTCCACCCCGCAACAAAGAAAGCGCATCAAAGTTTTGCACAAAAGCAAAATTGGTAGCGGGGGCAGGATTTGAACCTACGACCTTCGGGTTATGAGCCCGACGAGCTACCAGGCTGCTCCACCCCGCAACAAAGAAAGCGCATCAAAGTTTTGCACAAAAGCAAAATTGGTAGCGGGGGCAGGATTTGAACCTACGACCTTCGGGTTATGAGCCCGACGAGCTACCAGGCTGCTCCACCCCGCAACAACTCTAAGAAACAAAGCCTGGTTGATCTTTGTTTCCCTGCGGTGGGACTTACCCAACCACTCAAGAGGCTGCGCATTCTATGGTTAGCATCCCGGTGAGTCAAGCCACAATTGGCATTTGTTTTCACTTCAGGCGGAAAGCGACTCTAAATGTGCCACGCTGATCAGTATAGAAAAGGAAGAAAATCCCGCAACTATGACCAGTGGCGCGCACTCGTTTTTACTTTTACACCCGCTCATTACAACCCACTCTCGCTATCCCGCGCACTCAACGAGTGAGCTGGTGCACAATGGCGCGCCGCACCGGCGGGAAGTGTTCGCTGATACGCAACACCGCCTTGCGCAGCAACTTCGCCGGCAGGCGATCATCGGTAAAAAGATCCACCACCCGGTTAGTCCCTACATACATGGGGTGTGACTCAAGACGATGCAGCGCCTGGTAGCGCGACAGCGCTCGTGAAAGTCCGGCCGCTTGGTACAATCGCGTGACGTTATGCAGCTGACGAGCCAGGGTCTCCGCACCGGCCAAGCCCAGATTAAATCCATGGGCAGTGACCGGGTGCATACCCACGGCCGCATCCCCCACCAGGGCGAAACGTTCAGCATAAAAGCGATGCGCATAGACCGCGACCAAAGGATACCGGTGGCGCCTGCCGCAAGCCTCGACCACCCCCAGCGTCGAAGCGCTCTCCCGCTGTACATGAGCCGCGAATGCCTCATCGCTGTATTGCATAATCTCATCGGCGGAACTGGCGCATACCGTTACCACCGCCGAGGAGCAGTGGCCGTCCGCGGTAGGTAGCAATGCCAGGGTGGAACCGTAGCGAAAGCACTCGCGCGCAATACCACCATGCGCCCGTTCGGTGCGTACCGGCCCCAATACCGCGACCCGACCAAAGTCGCGCATGTCCACACCGATCCCTGCCATACGACGCACTTCAGAGAAACGACTGTCGGCCGCCACCACAAGAACCGCTGCGAGGCTCTGTCCATCCTCCAACTGCACTAAGCGCCGATTCCCACCGCACTGGGTACCGGTAACCGTACGGCGAGCCTGCAGCTGGATATTGCCATTTTCACGTATTGCCTCGTAGAGCACGCGCCGAATCGCGGCATTGGGTACAATAAAACCTAAGGGCCCCCGCCCCCGGGTATCAAAATCCAAACGAGAGGGAGCGCTCCCATCCACTACCTGCGCAGAATGCAGAAGACCCACCTCATCGGGTTTGAGCCGCTGCCAGGCACCTAGAGATTCCATGAACCGCACAGACTGATGAGTGAGCGCGATTTCGCGACCATCGTCGGGCGGGCTCGCTAGTATTTCTTCGCTCTGACGCTCTAACAAAGTCACCCGGCAATCCCGCCGGGCCAACATTAATGCCAGCGCCAAACCGGCGGGGCCGGCCCCCACAATCGCAACATCTGTGTGCAGCATCCCAATCCCCCTAAATCCACACCACTGTACTGGCAGCGAGCGACAGATAAATCGCTAACTTTCATCACTTGCCGGGCACTGTAAGATGAAGCAGCGCTTGCGCAACTGATACAGATCAGGAAACTGCAGACCAGAAATTAAGAAGAGAAAAAACATACGCAAAGGATCATATATGCAGCTCGAAATGGATATCGTCGACGCCTTTACCGACTCCCAATTTGGCGGCAACTCCGCAGCGGTAATCATTACCGGAGAGTGGCTCAGTGAGCCTTTGATGCAATCCATCGCCGCGCAAAATAATCTCTCGGAAACCGCATTTTTGCGCGAACGCAGCGATAGCGAATACGAGATTCGCTGGTTTTCCCCATTAACGGAGATCGATTTTTGTGGCCACGCCACTCTGGCCTCCGCTTTTGTAGTGTTTCGCAAGCACCCACACTTAAAAGGACTGGATCTTTTCGCCGAGGCCGTTGGTGATATGCACATCAGTCGAAACGGGGACGGCCTGATCGCCATGGACTTCCCCTCTCGCGCCCCACAGCCACTAACCAGCCTTCCCAGCGACCTACTCGAAGGGCTGTCCATCACACCCACAGAGGTTCTGCGCAATAATCAAGCCTACTTTGCTATTTACACCGCAGAAGAAGACATTCTGCAGTTGCAGCAAAATGCTACCAAGCTGGCCAGGCTCGCACCCTTTGATGTAGTGGTTACCGCGCAATCAAAGAAATACGATTTTATTTCCAGATATTTCTGGCCAGCCAATGGTGGCGCCGAGGACCCTGTGACCGGATCTATTCACACCGGGCTGGCGCCCTACTGGGGGGATAAATTGGGCAAGTCCGATCTGGTTGCCTACCAAGCCTCCAAGCGCGGCGGCCTGCTACACTGCCAGCTCAAGGAGGAGCGAGTCATTATTTCCGGCAGCGCCGTGCAATACCTAAGCGGTGTAATTGAAGTCTCCTGAGGCAAGAGCCCGCTTTACAGCGCTCTATGTAAATAAAACCATCCCGCACAACCTTCCCCAGCGAAGGACGCCCAAAAATAAAAGGATCAATCATGAATCACAAGGGATCATGCCTGTGCAGCGAAGTACATTTTGAAGCGGAGGGAGATTTTGATAGCTTCTTCTTATGTCATTGCAACCACTGCCGCAAAGATACCGGTTCCGCCCATGCCGCCAGCTTGTTTTCCACTACCGCCAAGCTGCACTGGCTTCGCGGGGAGCAGCACATTAAAGTCTTTAAACTTCCAGGGACCCGGCACGTGAAAAGTTTCTGCGCCCAATGCGGTTCCGCCCTACCTTACAAAGACCGAGAGGGTGGCTTTCTCGCGGTTCCCGCCGGCAGCCTCAACAGCCCGATTACCATCAAACCCAACGCACATATCTTTATGGCCAGTAAGGCGGATTGGGACCAAGACCTGGAGAACACACCGAAGCTCGACCGCTTTCCCCAAACCGATAACGCCGACACTCCCTAGCTGGGCAGTGCGGCTTGAGCGTTCAACAAAGCCACAATGAACGCTCAAGCGCCCTCACTAATCCGGCAGTAACTTAACCGGGGTGCCCATCTACCCTGGGCTGAAACAACACTGGGGTGTAGTAGATCAGAAACAGCGAGTAGCCTACCACCCAGGCAATAATCGCAGCGAGAAAGCCGCTCGGGGCCGGCGCCCAAAACACACGAGCCAGGGCAGACAGCGCCAGTGCGGCAAACGCCAACGGCATCAGACGCGGCGCCTGTAGAATACGACCGGTGTGGCCCAAACTCACGCGACTGGTCATTGCCAATATCAAACCGCCGATGCCACCAACAGCAAAAGCGTGCAACGCGGGGCTCTGCCAGGCGGGCGCTATACCACTCCAGGCCAGTGCGGCGAGAAAGCAGCCCAAGATCACCAGCCAATAACTCAGGTGCAGGGACCAAACCATGGGTTCCGCCCAAATTTTGCTGGGGTGCCAGCGCAACACACGGACCAACTGTAAAACCCCCAGGGTAAAAGCCAACACCGCCCAAAACATTTTGGGTAAGTCCAGAGCCACACTGAACAGCAGTAATACCACCGCAATATGGGTGCCCCACTCGATCATGGGCAATTTATCCCGCGGACTCAGATGAAAACGCCGCGCGGTAAAAAACGGAATAACCCTACCGCCGATTACCAAAATAATTGAAGTCACCAGCAACAGCGCCATCAGTGCCACCCGGCTCTGCACTTCCGGCAGCAACCAGTGACAGGCCGCCAGCCCGGCAAACGCCAGCATGGCTGGCAGTACAAACAGGTTGCGCCACTGTTTCGTGCGCAGTACCCGCGCACCCAGCAAGAACGCAGCCAGCAGAAAGAAAGCCACCTCGGCCACCACTGGCATCCACAGGGGCACCGCTGCAACGAGATACCCCACACGAGCCAGAAGCCACAGTCCCACTAGGCTCATTAACTGCACCCCCTTGGGTGATGGAATGCCGGTCCAGGTTTGCATCGCGGTACCCAGAAAACCAACGACTACCGCCGCGGCAAAGCCAAATAGCATTTCATGGGAGTGCCAGGCGATTCCAACCCTCAGCGTGGGTAACGGCCAACCGGACAAAGATGCCTGCCAGATCAGCAGTGCGATCATGCTCCATAGAGCGCCCCCCCAAAAGAAAGGCCGAAAAGGCATACGCCAGAAAGGGGCAATGGATTCCGCGCGTGCGCGGTCGACAATAGGTATCACAATCTGTTCTCCTTACACAAAGGGAGGTTATTTCTCCCGGAACGACTACCCGACCTAACCTGGCCAAGCGCCTGCCCTGCTACCTGGCTCCGAAGGGATTTCCGCACCAAGAGGGTCTTATCCACGCGCCACACCGCGAAGCCACCGCCTCGATCACAGACGGCTTCACAAGAGAGCAACCAGCGAAAAGTCCGCACCAGAAATCCCACTTACGCTCAATGCCCAGCGAAAGCCGGCCCGGTGTTTCATCACAATGCGAGGTTGCGCCTGAGATTCCATTCCAAGGATTGAGTGAGCCGCTTATTCTCACTCAATCAATACAATTAGTTAATAGGCGAATGCCATAGTTTTTTAATTTTATAACCCTATTTAAAAACCGGATATATTTATTCCCTAGAAAATAAAATAGCGATTGACAAACCCCTGCCAACACCAAATAGAGACACTAAACTTAAAGCTGGACTTTAAGTTAAAATTTAAATCAAACCTTAAGTTAAACTTGAAGTTTATCTAATATGAAAAACCAACAATGGATCTCGATGAATGCAATTAAGAAGGCGTGCCTGGGGTGGATTGACCACGCACAAATAAAATACATACAAGCAGAGCCGCGAGTGCCAAGCAGGCATTGACAACAAAAGCCCGGTCGATCCCCACAGTCAAACTTGGGGCCAGGGCCACAATGGTGGTATTCATTGCAAGCCCAATTGCCCCACCGATAATCTGAAACATAAAAATCAGGGCCGCCGCCAAACTGGCTCTACTCGGCCCAACCGCAGTAACCGCAGCAGTAGTGATTGTGGGAAAAAAAAAGCCCAGGCCAACGCCCAAGAAAATCAAGCCGGGCACTAAATGGATATAGCGTGTATGCTCCACTAGGCTCGAGAGCAGGAACATTCCGCCACCTAAAAAAATGGCCGCTGCCGATAAAATGACTTTAGCCCCAAGCATTGTGTAAAGGCGACCTGCTACATAAGAAACGACACCGTAAGTTACCATAACTGGAAGCAAACCCGCGCCAGACCAAACTGCGGAAAATTTCAATTCTTTTATCAAAAACTGGGGTACATACAACAACATCGAAACAAAAGTAACAGAGAGCAACAAAGTGGTAATACCCACCGTCAGGAAACGCCAGTTAGTCGCCACATCTGCAGGGATTAAAGGATTATTTTCGGTATGCGCCTCGACCCAGGCAAAGATAAAAAAACAAAAGGCGGAGACTATTAACAACCCAACAATTATTGCACTGCCCAGCCCCACATCCACCACAAGATCTAAAGCCAGCAAGAGGGTCAGCAAACAAATAGAAAGAGACACAATGCCACCGTAGTCTACTCGCTCACCAGCGCTCTCGGGACTATCATCATCAATGACCCACCAACTAATCAACATGGCAACAAGTGCTATAGGGGAGTTGATAAAAAATATCCAGCGCCAACTGAGAAACTCGGTAAAAAAGCCACCCAGTAGTGGCCCCACCGAATTAGCAAAGCCGCATACGGTCATGATCAGCCCACCAGCCTGCCCCGCTCGATTCTCGGGCATAATCTGGTAGGTCATCCCCAAAATGGCGGGCCACATCAGTGCACCGCCGACCCCCATCAATGCGCGACTTCCCAATAACATCCAAGTATTTACCGCGAAACCACCCAACAGGGAAAACAGGATAAAAATACTCGTACCAATAAAAAAAAGCCGGCGCCGCCCAAACATATCCGCCAGGCGCCCCCCAGTTACAATCAATACGCCAAACACCAAGGCATAGCCGTTGATTACCCACTGCACCGTAGAGATATCCGCATAAAACTGCTGCTCCATAGCGGGTATAGCCACTGAAAATGCGGTAAAATCATTAGCGATTAAAAATATGGCGAAAGTCAATGCTGCTAAGGCAATCACCTTTTTTGGGGAAAGGGCCTCTTTTGCCTCTACCATAGATACTCCCGCCGACCGACACCCATCGGCACCAGTACTATTTATCCACAAGTCTAGGTGTAAAAGCCCAGTGCATGACGATTATAAAATAATGCACAGTGGCTTTGGATCACCCGGAAAACCATTAGCAGCCTAGTGCCGCACAGGGGAACATGGGCTTTCCGCTTTTATGTTGTGCCTGTTCTGTATACAACCGGTATGCACTATATGTAGTATTTTTTACCTACTCGACTAAGAAGAAACTCCCCAGCTATAGAAATCTAAAATTCAGTCAAATAAAAGAGAACTTACTCCTATAATTTCCGAACTTCCTTCCCATACCGCCCCTATTAATTTTCATCAACACTTACTCAGGCAACTCAAGAGGAACCCAACAGTCACCCTAGAGAGAAGGAGAGAGAACAACAACCCAATCTATCTGCGCCAATACCTTTTAGTGCTACCGCCCTTAAATACGGAACATAGGTAAGATTGGCGTGTAGAGGGAGCAAAAAATCTTTAAATGGCCTTTTAGTTTGGCCATCCACTACCGACGGACCAGAAAGTTAATCACTAGACGCAGATACAGATACACGGGGTTTTAAAGTTATAAACAGCACACTAAGAAATCGCTATTTTTAGAGGACTCAGCAAAGAATTCCGCCAAAGACTGGTTCTAAGGCAGAGATAAGCAGTAATACCGATAGCAATGGCCTGTGAGATTTTCTTATCAGCAGTTCTGAAACTTCTCCCGCCATTCAGAGCCACTCCATCGCAGTAGCCCCGACTTCAGCACCTGGCAGAGGCGGAAGATAGTCGCCGGTGTTTTGAGGTCGGGCTTTTCGTTATTTCACACTTTTTATGGATAGAGGTTCACTGCAGAGGAGGATAAAAACAGAGGCACGGTTCTGATGATAAGATCAAGAAGATGCACTGAAAAAAAATCTAATAGCCAGGCTAACCTTTTAGATTTTTTGGTTATACATACCGCTAAGCCTTTAACTCTTATATATCTTTAACCAAACCGATAATTGCAAACCCCATTACCAACAATCTGATTCTATAACCCCAGGATGAGATCGCATCCCGCAAACAGGGAATAATCATTACCTGCTTTTTCGTTGGCAAATCCCAACACTGAAAACCAATACGCAACCGCATTTACGAATGCAGGCAGCCTATCTGTTAATTTTTAGTGGGCAGTAATTATCTTTCGACCACGGGCAATAAAAAAATAGATCCGCGCGCAGCATCTTCACGAAAGATACGACTAAAATCTACTGAACCATCCAGAAAAAAGAAAGCCATTACAGACAGCCTTCGATAGGGGTTTCGAATTACTCAGGGATTTTTGCTGTACGGGAGTATCCCATGAAAATATCGACCTTTCTTTCCACTACACAATGATTACCCTCAGCGGCGGTGCCTTCGCCGGCAATAATTTTGTAATCCTCAATCAATTTGGTGCCGACAATAGTTCCAGCGCCAACAACGCCGATTCTGATGTGAATAATAGCTTGATTGTGCAAACCCAGGTGGGCACAACTAACAACAGTGAGACCTTCCAGGAGAACAGCACGGCTAGCAGTATCAATACAGTACAGTTTGGGGATGGCAACCAAGTCAACGCGGGCCAAGGTACGACCAATGACAGCAGCAATTCTGTATTCCAGGTTGGAACGTCTAACAATGCCAATGCACAACAGGTGGTTGTGAATTCCAGTAATCAGTCAACCCTGCAAGTTGGCGAGCAGAATGCCGCGGGATTCCTACAGGAAAACACCAGTAGCAGCAGCAATATCGTGACCGTGCAGTTTTTGACCTCGAAAAGCAGCGCCAATACACTGCAGGTGGGTGCGGATAACAGTGGCCGTGTGGACCAGCTGGATAGCACCTCCGCCGCGGGCTCGCTTATCCACCTTGGCAACAATAATTTTGCAAAAATTTCCCAGCTCGATAGTAATGCCGATACCTTCAGCATACTACAGAGCGGGGCACAAAACTCCGCCGAGACTACCCAGACCTTCAGCGCTTCCAACTCGGTTTTTATCACCCAGATTGGCATGCTGAACTCCGCCACCAACAATCAGAATCTCTCCCAGGCCGGCAGCCAAAATACCATTACAACTCAGCAATTTGGATTGGACGTGGAGCTTTCAGCCCGGCAGGCGGGTTCAGGGAATACAGCCAGCCTTCAGCAAGATGGATCCTTACTCTTGACCACCTCCGTACAACTGGGCAGCCTCAATGAAGCAAACCTCAGCCAAAATGGATTTCGTAACACTCTGACAGCCCTACAAATCGGTTCAGGCCACTACAAGCAGGCCACTCAGACCGGCTCGGATCACACCTCTTTTACCGTCCAGATTGGCGAGCGTAATTGGGCGACGGTTCTTCAATAGCCTCTCTTAACTGCCTCCCCTGCCCCACAAGCAGTGGGGGCGGTGAATGGAGGATAGGCCAGGAACCCGCTATTCTTGTGTCGATCCAGTTTTGGAAACTCAGGAGCAGCGAACCTAAAAGTGACCCAAATTAATCCTTGGCTTTTTATTTCAACAACCCACATTTTTTAACACAACAGAGAGCAGGACATATGCTCGAGAAAAAATTTGTAGAAGAGGTGTTTAACTCGCTACAAACCGACCCCCAGCCCTTTCTTGAGCGGGTCGCCGATAATGTGCGCTGGACTGTTAAAGGCACCCATAAGATGGCTGGAATATACAATTCAAAGAAAGAATTGGTCGAGCGCGCCTTCCAGGGAATGGGCAAGATGCTTAAGGAGGGCAAGGTGATGATGGAAGTCAAGCGGATATTCGTTGATGGGGATTATGCAATCGCGGAAATGGAGGGAATCTGTACCGCACTCAATGGCAAACGTTACAACAATACCTACTGCTGGATTGTTAAATTTGAAAAAGGTCTTATCACTGAAGCTACGGCCTATGTTGATTCCGCTTTAATTCAGCAAATTTTAGATGAGAATTCATAACTTGACAGATTCCCTCACCCTCAAATAATTCCTTAAGCTTATCAGGCACACAGGGGATGAATAATTACCTGTAAAAAAGCCCCACAATAATTGTTATTGCCGGGCTCAATACGCAAGGTGGAGCCGCACTTTTGCAGCCCCTACGCTTTAATGAATCACCTCTTAGTTCTGGTAGTCGATAGTCATATCGAAGTTACCTTCCACACACTTGGCGTAGTCGCCTTCATTCAGTGCAGAGTAGGCGGTTTGATAGTTCACCAACTGACAGGCGAAGCTCTCGTTATTGGGGTTTTCAGTAGACCAGCCCCAATCTTTATCCCAATAAATATTCAGGGAGGCGGAACCGCCGGTCTCAAATTGCCCCATGTTGGCACAGCCCAATTCTTCACCTGCTGGAATATCCACACCCAGGTACTCGGTAAAACTCTTGTAGTAATCCATGCGGTACTGCGAACGATAATCTTCGGAACCCTTACTACATTCGATCGCGCCATTGATGATATTGGTGGTAACGCCAAATCCTGGGGTCAGATTGTTAGCCAGATCGACACTGTTAGGCTCCCAGGTACCATCCACTACATGCAACATACTGGGCTTGGGCGGCTGCGGATAGACAAAGAAGAAGATGGCACTGGCCAGGTTCAGCCAGGTATCCGCAACCAACTCGGGGTTTTCCAGCAAGGTGTAAATATCACCGTACATAGCCTGGGAGAAAGGGCCGTAGTTATAGTTCCAGCTGAGCTGCTTGGAGCCCCGACCAAAGTAGCTCTTGTAACCGCCATCGGCATTGATGGCACAGGGCCATACATCCGCCGCCCAGCTACTGCCGGAATCACAGGCACCGTAACCACCTGAGGTTTCCTCGGTCCAACCGATCTCGCGTATCCAGTACAGGCCCTGACGCCATTCCGGTTCATCCCAGGCTGCCGCGTGGGCGCCGGTTTCCTGGCCGAAGTGGGCAAACATCACAGCCAATGCTTTGCGGCAGATCCCATCGGAATCACGGCCATCGGTGTATTCACCACAGAAAGCGGGAAACTTGGCCACCGCGCGCAGGAAGTTGGTGTAGGTGTAGTCTTCGGCGCGCAGTGGGAACAGATACTCCCAGGTCTCCTCGGTAATAATGCTCTCGACACGCTGCACGTTTTCCGGGTTGGCATTGCGACCGGACTGAACCGCTTCTACGATAGCGTTATTGCGAGTCTCCACAGTGTCCTTGACTTCTTGAAGAAGTGAATCAGTAGTGCGAGCACCCTCCTCCGCTTTTAACTCACTTAGCCCCATCACATGGTCACTGATGGACGCACAGCCGGTTTGGTTGATAGTGACTTCGGCCACGTCACTGGCTGCCGTGGCATCGGTGGCGGTGAGCTGGAAAGTGTAGATTACATCGCTGTATACCTCAGACAACACGGCCTGGGTGGAACTGCCCACGTAGCTGGAAAGCTTGATGGAGGGGCCGCTAGTCTGGCTCCAGATATAGCTCATACCACTGCCACCGGTGGACTGGGAGCCGTCCAGGGTGATATTGCCGGAACACCCTACATTGTTGGCGGAAGTAGAAATCACCGCATTCACAGCGCCACCAGAATTGTCGTTATCACCAGAGTCCTCGGCGCCACCATCCAGCGCGAGGTTCTGTACCGTTACCTGGGCCTCTTCTGTACTCTCACCATCGCTGACAATCAGGCTGAAGACATAGCTCACATCATAGGTGCTGGCTGGCAGGGTAACAGACGTGGAGGCGCTCGTGGCCGCGGCAATATCCGCTTGCGGAGAGCTCGGGGAGAGTTGTGCCCAGCTATAGCTGAGGGCGCTGTCGCCACCGGAAACGCTAGCACTCAACTGGACGGGGCCACCACCGGTCAGTTGGACTTGCGAAGTGGAAACACGGAGGGATATCAGTGTGTCGCCGTTGTCTCCGTTGTCTCCGTTGTCTCCGTTGTCTCCGTTGTCTCCGTTGTCTCCGTTGTCTCCGTTGTCTCCGTTGTCTCCGTTGTCTCCGTTGTCTCCGCCATTATCACCACTGTTACTGCCATCGTCGGCACAACCACTGGCTTCTTGAAGAATCCAGGGAGAATCCCAAGTGTTTTGCGCACTCAGGGCATCAGAGGGTAGCTGGTCGGCATTTGCCCACCACTGCGCCACAAAAATATCGCCGGCATAACAGACCTCGCTACCTTTACGGTAGCTCTGACCAGACTGATAAACGGCTGCATCGCTGGAACCACTATTACCGGAGTCTCTGTTCTCACCGGAATTGTCCGAGTCTGAGCCATCACTATCGCTGTTATTATCTGAATCACCATTACTGGCACTGTCTTCGCTGGAACCATTACAGGCTCCAGCCTCCTCCACAATCCAGGGAGAATCCCAGGTATTTTCCGCCGTCAGAGCCTCGGCCGGGCGCTGTTGAGCAGTAGCCCACCACTGAGTTCTAAAAAGGTCACCGCCGTAGCAAACTTGACTACCGGCACGGTACTGCTGGCCGTCCACATAATCTTCAGCAGGCTGATTAGCTGACGCACCCTGGGCACCGATTATCAATGCCGAAGCAATGGCTGTTCGAATAAAAAGATGGTTCATAGAATCTCCGATAGTCGTTTTTAGGGTTCTATTAAAAACGTAATTTATGTAATGAGATGCCACAGCCAGGCTGCCGCAATGACAGAAACAATCGACCAGGAGTTAGCGTAAATAATCTGCAACAATTTTTTTTAAAAACAGGAAGCGTGACTCAATCGTCTGATTTTCGATATCGAGCCTATATTACTGACAGGAAAATATCCCGCCCCCACTTTTACTCTTATAGAGCACAGAAAACTGTACCGATTAATATATTTCACAAACCCTTAAAATTGCTCTGCGCCTTGTAGCCAACACCCCATACAAGCACTGCAGATTCGATAGAACCAAGATATATTGGTTCCCAACGGGAAAAACAATTCTTTACAAAACCATAGGGCAGCACAGCACAAAATACCCTAAAATTCACCCGCAGAGAATTAAACAACCGGATAATTCAACCTCCCAGGATAAACACACACCCAAAGAACAAAAAAATAGAATTGTATTTTTTGCACAAACACACAAGCATAAAAATCTGCCATAATTCCGCCTACACAAAAACTCAAACTTGAGAAAGCCGAAGTTAAAATTGCATATTTCTTTCACATTCCTGCTTTAACCTTTAATGTGAAACACCGAACGGCATCACCGAAAACCCGATACAAGAAGGCGAACCTCCATAACGCCCTCTTGGCCACTTCCCTCAAATAAATACCCCCGGCCTTTTGGTTTACCAGTAACTCCCTGCAGGAATTGAAGCTTTCAACCTATCAACCAGCAACCAAACCGGCTCTACTCTGCATACGACTCAAATTGTCGCAATCTGCCCAACCGTTTTTCTCTGGAAAAGTCACAGCTGGTCAAACGAAACATCAGGCTGTAATCAGACATACAGCGGGTATCGTGTATATCTCCAGGCAAGAAGGCTCGACAGTCACCGGGGTGCATTATGTCCGCACCACGACTCAGCAATTGCGCTTCAGTATTCGTCTCGGAAAGCAGGCCGTAAGTGGCCATTTGCACCTGGCCAAACTGAAGTGCATAAAATACCCAACCATCACCATGATTGTGTGGAACGCGATATAACCCCTGTGTTTCCACATGGGCGAGCAACGTAAATCCCCACTTAGGATCCCGGTACAACTCCTTGGATATTGACCGCTCTTTATGAAGATCAGCCAACCAGGTTTCTGAACGATTGGTTGCCGCCAGGCGTTCCAGCGTCGCCCGGCAACGGATAATGGTTTGCGAATTTAATCCATCCCAATGTTCTTTTAACTCTGCGATACATTGATCGAGGGAAGTATCTTCCATTCTCTTTTCCTCTTTTTCCTGTCGAAAACTACACTAATGAAACAGTGTCTTGACTCACTGACAGGTCCAAGGTACTACTTAAAGTCAACTTTAAGTCAACAGAAATGAGGCAAGGTCACGGAGAAGAATACTAAAAATTACGATGTGTGATTTTTAAAGCGGCTCAAGAGAATGGACAAACCCTGGGCTACAAATGCCGTTAGGAGAAACAAAAGGGCCAGAGCGTATACACGATTTAGGCCTTGCACCACCAAACCATAATCAGAGGTAGAGACTTGGGGGAAATCTGCAACACTCGCAAACACCATACTCATCAATGCCGCCCCGGTTAATAATCCCAAGTTTCTAAAGAGGTTGAGTAAACCAGAAATACTACCGCGTACCTGCTCTCCCGCATTACTCATGGTGAAGGCGTTATTTGCAGACAGGTAAGTACCATAACCCACAGCCATAGTGGCTGTGCATAACAGGTAACCACCAACGCCGTGGCTAACCCGTAAATAGACCATACCCAGGGCACCAAGTATTAGACATAACAGGCCAAATAGCACCGTAGCACGAGACTTAAAACGATCTACAATGCGACCAGTAACCGTCGAGCAAATTGCAACCGTAAAAGATCCTGCGGACATCACGAAACCAGCCAGTGAGAAATCAAGACCAAGGGCCAGGGTCAGATAAAACGGGCCGACAACCAGAGAACTCATTACCGATGCCGCGACCAGGAAATTAGTGCCTAAGTTAATAGTGAGGGGGTAGTGTGTGAAAGCTAGCGCAATTGGCGATACTCTGTGCCCTTTAAACCGAAGCCTCCAAAGTAACCACAGGGACACACCTGCGAATACAATGCTAACGATATTTAAAAGCCCATAATAGTCATTCACTGGCTTGATCGACAGAGTATAAAAAAGCGTTGCAGAGAAAATGCAGAATGCCGAGAGTATATTCAATGCTCTAGCACCCTTGGGCGAATTGGCCCCGGTGCGGTCATCCGGCAAATACTTTAAACCCAAAAAATATATTAATATACCCAGTGGCACCTGTATCAGGAAGATCGCCTGCCAGCTAGCGATCTCTAACAGGAGCCCTCCAAGAACCGGTCCGCTGCCAGTACCAAGGGCAGAGACACTGCCCAGTAGCCCCACAGCTCTACCCAGGCGGGATTTTGGTAGGACATCACTGGCAATCGCCATGGCCACCCCCGTAGACATTGCCGCGCCAATCCCCTGAAGCGCCCTGAACAAAACCAGCATCCAAATATTTTGAGAAAAGACGCAAAGCAGGTTCGCCAGGGTAAAAATCAGTACACCATGAATAAAGATCTTCTTGCGCCCCACCTGGTCACTAGCCCGACCGGCAACCGCCAGAGCAGCGGTTAAAAAAATCATGAAGGCAACAATAACCCACTGTGCCCGGCTATAAGTGGTTTGCAAGCCTGCCACTAACTCCGGTAGTGCCATATTGACACTGCTCACGGCCAAAGCATTGAGCAAAGTGGCCAGACAGAGTGCCACTAGCACTCCCCGTATCGAGGCCCCATCAGTAGTGGAGCGGCTGGAAGACTTGAAAAACCGTTTTATGGCAAACATAAGATCCACATATTTTCTCACCACTATTCCCCGGTGGTAAGTACAGGCGCAGAGTCAAGGAGGTTCTCAAACCTGGGCCAAACATGGCCCAGTAGCCGCCTCACTTATGCGGGGCAAGTATATCCTCAACGATGGTGTCGAGGTCTACGCTAACCGGGGAATACTATGGGCGCGCCCAGGCTTTCACTGCCCTGCAGAGAAAGCTTGCCAGGAAGAGCCGTGAAAACTAGGATACAACTTCAAGTCTGCTTGAGGTCAATACAGATGGGTAATCGACAGGAAATGGATATTCGCGAGGTATCGAAGCGCACAGGGCTTCCGTCTTCGACTCTACGATATTATGAAGAAAAAGGCCTTATCCAATCGATTAGTAGGCGTGGGATCACCAGAGTTTTTCCTGCCAGCGTATTAGAGCAGCTTTCCCTGATCTCCCTAGCACGTTATGCCGGTTTCTCCCTCGATGAGATTGCCAATTTATTCACTTACAGCGGCAAACCCAATATCGACCGAGAGCAACTCCTCGACAAGGCCGATGCACTGGACAAGAACATCCGCCGCCTGGAAGCCATGCGCGATGGCCTGAGGCATGTGGCCAACTGCCCGGAAGAAAATCAATTGGAGTGCGCAAACTTTCAGAACCTAATCAAAAAGGCCATGAAACTGCAACACAAGGAAGAGCGTAAGGGGACATCGGTCAAGCTGAGAAAAAACCCGAAAAATAAATAACATCTGACAACCAACCTGATACTTTCTCTTGGCAGAGCAACCCTCCCCTTCGATAGCCCGATTTTACACGATTTAAAAATAGACCTGGGCCATGAGTGGCGTACCCTAAAGTCATCAAGCATATCCCCAAATAAACCCAAGCGCGCGGGCTCTACAGCGGTCCGTCATCGATAAAAAATGAACACCATGCATCTAAGTGTTTATGCACTGATCTTGCATCTTTTAAGTACTCATAAATCAGTGTTTCTCCATCGCCAAAAACGTAGTCCTGACTACACTTTTTTGGCTATCCTGTAGATAATAGATCTGCTATTAAGAATGGTATTTTGTGAAGAAATAACTAGGGAGTACTCAAACCTAGGATCTTCGCCGATAACTCCCTATACTGTACTACTGTTTTGATAGGCTGGGAGAACGTCCGGTCTTTATGAAAATACTAATTGTCGGTGCGGGACCAACTGGTCTCACCCTTGCCATAGAGTTAGCCCGTCGAAATCTAATCGCCAAGGTTATAGACAGGCGAGATAGTGCCTCAACATTAAGCAGAGCTGTTGGTATTACTTCCCGCAGCCTTGAGATTTTATCCCACTCGGGAGTTTCGGAGAGACTAATCAAAGAGGGCATACCAATTCAAAGTGCCTGTCTTTACCAGGGCAATCATCTCGCTCTATCCCTGCCGCTACACTCTGATTCATCTTATTTTCCGACCATTTTGGGGCTCCCTCAGGATCGCACAGAGAAAATTTTAGCGGACTCACTGTCTTCCATGGGAGTAACGGTAGAGTATCAGGTCGCACTCAATAAGTTCCAAGAGGAAGGGCAATCCGTTGTGACTCTATCCTCTAACGGTAAGGAAGAAGAGTTCGATCTTATTATCGGTGCCGATGGTATTCACAGTACGGTACGTAAAAATGCCAATATTCCCTACTATGGATTTGATTTACCTGAACAGTGGTCGATAGCCGACGTAGAACTTGATGGTTGGCCTTATCCACAAACATTTACGCTGGTACAGGTAAAACCCGGAATAGTGGTGGTTTCAGTGCCTATAGGCAAAAATCGCTATCGTTTTGTGGGAAACTGCGAAAAGGTTTTAGAAGCCTTTCCCATGCCGCTGAAGATACAAACGGTTCACCGCGAGGGTGTTTTTAAAATTTCTGTGCGCCAAGCAAAGTATTTCTCTAAAGGTAGAGTATTCCTGGCAGGAGATGCTGCACACTGCCATTCACCGGTTGGAGGCAGAGGAATGAATTTGGGTATTGCAGATGCCGCTCAGTTAGCCAAATGCATCATCGAGAATAATTTAGATCAGTATTCTCCAATCCGCCAAAGAGAAGACAAAAGGGTGATTGATATTACCGAGCACGCCCGAAAATTAGTTACGGCAAAGTCAGTCGTTGCTCGAATAGCATTTAGCACAATTTTGGCCGCAGCAAACCATCTGCCCCTTATAAAAAGAAAGATCAGTCAGTTTGTTGTTGAGTTCTAACCCGTTTGTTATTACGTATTTAATACAATTTCAATATACAAAATAAATTAATAGCGATTTATGGCACACTAAATTCTGTCATCATTCCTGAATCCTCGTGCTCGAGTACATGACAGTGCACCATATAGGGCATATCCGGCATTGCCTCCAGAGGGAAGCGCACATAAATTTCTGCATCACCGGCGTTGGAGATGGGTACTGTATCTTTCCAGCCACGCATATACGCCGGTGGCATGGCCCCATTAAGTTTCAATAGCCGAAATTGGCAACCATGAATATGCACCGGATGCAACATAGCATCATTACCTTCCGATATGTGCCAGCGCAAATATTTACTGATAGGCGCCTTGAAACCTGGCTCAGTAAATGAAAAAGAGACTCCATTAATTCCGTTGGCGGTGAGCCGTGCTTTCAGAGGCATTGCCGGTCCCTCGGTAATCAACTTCAGTACTCTATCGACAACTACCGGATCAGTCTTCCCTGTATCCACCATTTTTTCCAGGCCTGTTGCATCGATCAGTTTATCGGCGATCTTTCGGCGATTCATCTGCATAATCAGGCGCTGACTAATAGGTGGCAGGGTCTCCGGTATTTCCGGCAAAGGCACCAACTCTTCAGGGAGGGTACCCTGCCCCTCAGTGTTATTGGGCACCACGCTCAAAAAATTCACCGGACCATCAAAAGGCGGCAAACGCATCACCGGTTGCGGTACCGGCAGGGTTATAAAATCGAACGGCTTACCATCGCGAGCATCCACCATCACTTCGTAGCGTTCGCCTGCGGCAATCGGTAATGCTTTCACAGGTACCGGCTCCGGTAAAAACCCCCCATCGGTGGCAATCACATAGAGAACCCTTTGATCTCTGGTAGAAATACGGTAATTGCGCCCATTGGAGCCATCCAGGATTCTAAAACGCAACCAACCCTTAGGCGGTTTTACCACCGGGTTTATTACTCCATTGGTAAGTAGACAGTCCCCACAGTAACCGGCAGCAACGGTAATCTCATTAAAGCGATGAAAAAAACTGCCATCTTGATTAAAGCGTCGATCCTGAATGATCACCGGAATATCATCCACACCCCAACGCTTGGGTAACGGTAGAGCGTCGCTGTTTTCATCATCAATAATAATCAGCCCCGCCAGTCCTTTGAGCACCAGTTCAGCCGTAGTGGGGTACAAGTGCGGATGAAACCAAAGCGTGGCCGCCGGCTGAATAATTGGTAATTTAACCGTCCAGGTCTGGCCGGGTTTGATAGGCATATAGGGCCCACCATCAGCATGTCCAGGAACAATCAAACCATGCCAGTGTGCCGTTACATTCTGAGTTAATTGATTGTGCACATTAGCAATTACTGTCTCACCTTTACGCAAGCGTAGGGCCGGACCAAGAAAAGGCCCGTTGAAGCCATAAGTGGGGGTTGTCTTACCCGGCAAGAAGGTCTGCTGGCCGGATTTCACCATTAGACTGATTTTTCCGGCGTTATCCGCCTTCAATTCCGGCGGGATTGGCAGCTGAGGCCTCGCAATGGAACCCCCAGCACCGATAGATTGTGCTCGCGATGATTCGCTCACCAACATAGATGCCGCCAGTGCGCCCAGGCAGAATTCGCGCCGCGATAAACGAGACATCAATATCACCTCTTTTTGAGCCCAGGGATGGCATATCCGGCCTAGTAACAACGATTTCGGCTCGAGTGTCCTATAAACTTGCCCAAGCCATTAGGCAGCATAGCCCCTGTACCAGAAAAAATGGCGCAAAGGCTGATATTCCAAGCCAAATAGCCAAAGTACAGCTGGGTTATCGGAATTCTTATACCGTTATTTAACTTTGAGGCGAAGGCAACACTATTACCACTATTTAGTGGTGGGAATAATACAGAAAAATAAAATCAGATAAAAAAGGCCCTCATGGGGCCTTTAAAACTAAAACTTCTTATTATCAATAAGAGTATTCCATTGTTTGACTAACAACTTTTTCAGTATTTACTTCAATGTTTCTTCCTGTACTCATTTGCTGAACAACAACTGTCGATAAAGCCACAGCAAATGTCTTTGCCTCAGGAGCAGCTTCGGCATCTTCTGAGGCCTCACCTGTTTTAGCTTTACTCCCCGATGACCCGCCGCCACAAGCAGCCAAAGTCACTATAAAAAATAATAAAACGAAAAACTTAAAAAAATTCCACTCATACTTCATAGCGCTAGCCCATTTATTTATTAGTTGACAGGATTTAGAATTGATAAGTGACAACAAATCTAGTTTCACCGATTGGTAGTTGATATGGAGTATCAAAATTAATAACTAAAGATCCATCATCTTCTGAATAATAACCATCCGCCACATAGTAAGATGTATTAATACCATTACTTACATTGCTATCACGATAAACTCTTACCTTTCCAATATCTCCAACTTCATTAAGATCTCCTCCAGCCTGTATCGCTAATGCACTGACCAGCGCATCTACAGAGTCGCTCTCTATAACAAAGGACAAAACAACTTGTTCTCCGTCTTCCCTCTTGAATTTGGTTACCGGAAGAGAGTCTGCCTCTACACTGATGACTGGCATAGCAGACCCAGCAACTGCAACGGCACCCGGATCAACAACAATACCATTTTCTTTTCTATCCGCATCATTTGGCCCGCCATCCTTAATTGTTAACTGTAAACAAAAGTGCCCCTCTGTTAACCCAGGCTTATAACTGCTATCGCCAGGAGTCGGGCATTCACCTAACTGACCAGGCGCAGAGGCAATTGAATTTTCTGTATCTTCGACAAAATCAACCCAACCCACTCCTTGTTGATATTTCAGGTAACGTGCACTAGGAAGGATTGCAGCAGTCAAAGGAATAACGACGTCAGTGACCCCAGCCACTTCTATATCACGCACTATGAAATCAAAAATACCATGTAAAAATTTATAACTATTTTGGGTCGACAAATTTTCCCCAAAATTACTATCGATATCTTCATGAGTAACCTCACTCATGGCCTTCCCCGCAGTATATGCACTATCGCCCAATGCAAGAGAGGTCCCCTGGGTACTTTGCATCTGTGCTCCAGTAGCACTGGATAGTAGGAGATTTTTAGCCCCCCGCTTATCTTTATAATCCGCTATTCGATCTTTATCTAAATCTTTTACGCCTTCCACAAAGTCACTAAGACCATCGCCATCTGTATCTTGACTGTCACTTAACTGAGGGAGAGATTCTTCTACCCGGATAAATATATTGGAACTTGCCCAACCCCCACTCGAGTGAGTAACGGTCAGATTAACCTCATAGGAGCCGCTTAGCCCCACCGGATCAAAGGAAAAGTGGTTTTCGTTTAAGCCATTGCTAGGGACCAAATTGTTACTAGACCAGCTATAACTATGACCATCATCTCTTTCGTGATCAAAGTGTTCTATCCCTATGGATACCTCTCCACCATCAGAATAAACCACAGCGGTAGGAGCGCCATTCTGGAAGAGAGTAGTGCTATAGGTTGGAGTTATCTCAAGGCTAGCTGGAATCCCTGTAGCTGAACCGCTCTCGGGGATTGTAATGGTGATGCCATCAGCAGAGGAATCAATACCACCACCTTCGAAAGTTACAGTACCAGAGCCATCAATAGCTCCATCATGTGGAATAACAATTACACCACCATTCACACTACCGGAAAAATCCCCCCCCAAATTTGGCCGGCCGATAGCAACGTCGTTAACATCATTTATTACAAATACATCGGGGGAAGAAATCAGCTCTCCAAGTTCAAATACACCTGTGTTCAGATTAGATGCCCCTATTAGATACCCATCAGAGCAATTACTGGCTGTTAGCGTTACATTGGCTGTTAAAGTTGCACTTCCCTCACTTGTATCATTCATACTACAAGCCTCTACGAGGTCATCCTGACCATCGGTAAGCATTAGATTACTACCTATAAGTACCGCACTATCTCCAGTAAAAATAGTTATATTTAGGTAAACATTTTGAACAGTTGCGCCTCTTAATGCACCAGCAAGAAATATGTAATTAGCCTCTGGAAACTCAAATACCCCATCAACTTTCCAAATAAGATTGGAAATCGAGTAATTATTTCCTTCCAACATCGCAGTAAACGGATTTTCTGAACTTCCTAGAGGTTCCCAACCTGCCCCACCATTCCAATAAGTATCATCCTCGTCAAAAGCCCCATCACCATTCGTGTCAAAGTCCAGATTACGACTCAACTCAAAGCCTCGACAACCACTGGAAGGGCAGCCGGTGCTGACTCCATAAAGCGAAGCCCCATTAAGGTTATTGCGAATTTCATTGAGGTCTGCAAGATCATTAATTTCTATCAGACCATCATTATCAATGTCGAAGTCGGTACGATCACTATCAGACAGAGCGACTGTAGATTGGAGTAAAAGGGAGAAACCCAGTAGGTTTTTATAAAAAACTCTCTTTGAAAACAAGTTACGCGATACCATATTCAATTTCCTATCCTAAGGCCATTCCGCCAAAGTACTCCTTTATTAAAGATGCCTCTACGGTCAACCCTTACTTAAGTATCTTTCAAAAATTTGGACGCCAGGGGCTAGTATCCAATTAGCCCCATAGACTATCAACTTACATTCCTAGTCTTAGCATTACACCGAATTACAAAGATGTACTCTCTAGTAAGATCTATTGGGCAGGATAAAATACTATTCAAAGAGTGGAAGAAAAACTGAGGATTTATTTCCAGCAGGGGGAGCTTTAATAAGCAGTTTTTTATGTGAAAAAAGGAATTACAAAAACAAACAAAAAAGCCCCGCACAGCGGGGCTTTTTATATTACTTCAGATTCCTGAAGACTTTGATGTGGTGCCCAGGGCGGGACTTGAACCCGCACGAGCATAGCTCACTACCCCCTCAAGATAGCGTGTCTACCAATTCCACCACCTGGGCAAAAATCTTACTGTTGTTCCTGCGTATCATTTTCCTGATCAGCTGCGGGCTCTGGGGCATCGCTGCTGTCAGCTGGAGCCTGGGGAACATCTCCGGCTTCCAAGTCTGCTTCTAGTTGCGGGATATCGCTTTGGATTTCAGGCAACTCACTTGCCGGTCCAATTTGCTCTACTGCAGCAGGTACTTGCGGCAGATTAGGATCAATGTTGGTATCGGCGTTTTGACGAGCCAAGAAGGCCAGTCCCAAACTGGTGACGAAGAATACCGTCGCCAAAATTGCTGTCAAGCGGGAAAAGAAATTTCCTCCACCTTGACTACCAAAAACAGTCTGAGAGGCACCTGAACCAAAGGAGGCACCGGCCTCTGCACCCTTGCCCTGCTGCATCAAAATCAGGCCAATAATACCCAGTGCAATCAGAACATGTATACCTAAAACAATTTTTTCCATTTTCTGGAAACTCTCTACCAGGGTTGAATCAACCCGTTTTCAGTATTCCCTAATCCGCTCGCTGTATATTAACCAGCAGCGCGGCAAATTGCGGCGAACTCTTTCGCATCTAGCGAAGCACCACCAACAAGGGCACCGTCAATATCAGCCTGCGCAAAGAGTGCGCTGGCATTAGCGGATTTTACACTACCGCCATACAAAATCTGTACTTCGGCACCGGCTTCGCCGAGCTCTGCACGGATAAACCGATGCACGCTCTGTGCCTCTTCCGGTGTCGCAGTTTTACCCGTACCAATAGCCCAGACGGGCTCATAGGCCACTACTGAGTGCTTCCAGGCATCACCTTCAATGATGTCACTCACAGCCTTAAGCTGTGCAGCAATCACGTCAAGGGTACGCTCCTGTTCGCGCTCTTCCAGACTCTCTCCCACACACAGGATAGGAATGAGACCAGCCTCTTGGGCGGCAACATATTTTTTTGCAACCAGCTCACTCGTCTCAGCATAAAGACTGCGACGTTCGGAATGCCCCACTATCACGTAGCGGACATTCCAATCGAGCAACATATCTGCGGAGACCTCACCAGTAAAAGCCCCGCTGGACTCCTGGCTGAGGTTTTGCGCCCCCAGACTAAGAGCACTTTTATCCTCTACTCCCTGAGCGACCAGGGATAGATAAGGAAACGGCGGACATACCACAACTTCTGAGGCTAAGGCTTCCAAGTTGAGATCACTAAAAAAACGTTCGGCAAACGTTTTGCTGCCGTTCATCTTCCAGTTAGCTGCTACCAGCGGTGTTCGCATGTGTGCTCCTTCAAGGGGCGCAAATCTTAGCGATATTGCCGCCAACATACAACCAAAAATATACGAGTTTGTTTTCGCCCCTATCAATAGACATTGAAGGCTATCTTTCCAATCTGGCCTGGAAAAGGATTTAGCTATCCCCAACCCTTTGCACTACGGAGGAGATTTTCTGTGCCAGCTGTTCTACTTGGGTGCTGTCCACACCTTCCACCATAACTCGAATCAGTGGTTCAGTCCCAGAGGGGCGCAATAGTACTCGGCCACGGTCTGCGAGCTGAAGTTCGGCGTCGGCCACTGCCGCAATGACCTCGGGGTGATCGAGTATACCATCACGGCGCCCCAGTCGCACATTAATCATGTGCTGGGGAAGCATTTTCATACGCGCCTTTAGTTGATGTAAGGGCTGCTCAAATTCCGATAGGGCACGCAACACTTGGAGCGCAGCAACAATACCGTCACCAGTCGTGGAAGCATCTGCACAGATAATATGGCCAGAAGACTCCCCACCCAACATCCATTCATTTGCACTCATTTTTTCAAGGACATAGCGATCGCCAACCTTGGCGCGCTCAAATGGGATATTGCGCTCACGCAGGGCCAGCTCAAAACCGTAATTGCTCATCAGTGTGCCGACGATACCCTTGCAGCCACCGAGGTATTCATGCTGGTGCAGACCGATAATAAAGAGCAACTGGTCGCCATCGACAAGCTCGCCATTGCTGTCCACGAATACAACCCTGTCGCCATCGCCATCGAAAGCGATCCCCAAGTCCGCATCCTGTTCCAGCACCGCGCGCTGTAGCTGCTTAGGGTTGGTGGACCCGCATTCCAGGTTAATATTCAGTCCGTCGGGGTTCACGCTCAGGGCGGTGACCTCCGCACCGAGTTCGCGGAAAACTTTAGGAGCGACATGATAGGTGGCCCCATTTGCGCAATCCAGAACGATTTTGAGGCCTGATAGGGAGAAGTTCCAGGGGGTGGAGGCCTTACTGAATTCGATATAGCGCGAGGCGGCATCATCAATTCGATAAGCCTTGCCAAGGTTTTTGGCCGCTTCCATCGGCAGATCCAGTGCCGCCTCTATCTCGCGCTCCACCTCGTCTGGGAGCTTGTAACCCTCTGAGCAAAAAAACTTGATGCCATTATCATGAAAAGGATTATGAGAAGCACTGATAACTATTCCCGCGCGAGCGTGGAAAGTGCGCGTCAGGTAGGCAATGGCAGGGGTAGGCATAGGGCCCAGCAAGCCCACATCCACTCCTGCATAGATCAAGCCTGCCTCCAGTGCCGCCTCGAACATATAGCCAGAAACACGGGTGTCCTTGCCAATCAAAATATAGGGGCGACTAGATCGCTTACCCGTTGCCATCTTCCCCAGTACCTTGCCGGTGGCATAACCCAGCCGCAACATAAAATCCGGGGTTATGGCACCCTCCCCAACATGTCCACGAATACCATCAGTGCCAAAGTACTTTCTTTCCATAATTCTTCCTTTCCGTCAGCCAGCCCATCGAACAGCTCGCTAATTTACCCACGTATAATTTGTCAAATGTCGCCAAGGTGGCCTCAGCCCCCTCAAAAACATACGTGATCTAGAGGGTTACACCTTTATTCACCCACCATTTGCTGCAAGCGCAAAACATCCGCAGTCTCCGCAACATCGTGGACCCGCAGAATCTTTGCCCCCCGCTGGGCCGCCAACATGGCGAGTGCCAGACTGCCAGGCAGTCGCTCACTCACCTCTCTGCCCAACAGGCGACCAATCATGGACTTCCGCGAGAGACCCACCAATATAGGTATATCCAGTGATCCCAGCTGCGATAAATCGCGCAATAGCGCCAGGTTGTGTGCATCCGTCTTTCCGAAACCAAAGCCAGGGTCCACTATCAAGCGCCCACGCCCAATCCCCTGAGCCTCACAGGCCTCAATGCGCCCAGCCAGATAGCTGGCGATCTCTGCCACAACCTGCTCATACACAGGGGCACTCTGCATTGTGCCCGGCTGGCCCTGCATATGCATAAGACAAACCGGTAAGCCTGTGAGCGCGGCGGCTTCAAGAGCGCCGTCACGCTCCAACGCACGCACATCATTGATAAGACCGACACCAGATACAGCCGCCTCTCGCATCACAATGGGTGTGCTGGTATCAACCGAAACAACGACATCAAGGTTTGCACAAATCGCCTCCACAACAGGCAACACTCGATCGAGCTCCTCCTGCTCAGAAACTGGAGAGGCGCCTGGTCGAGTGGACTCGCCCCCCACGTCAATGATTGCAGCACCTTCGCCGAGCATTTGCTCAGCCCGACGCAGAACCAGCGATAAGCCCAGGCGGCCGCCTTGATAGTAGCTACCACCATCGGAAAAGGAATCCGGCGTGGTATTCAGGACCCCCATTACAATAGGGGAAGAGAGATCCAGGGTGTGTTTTCCACAAATCATTTTCATGGGCAGAGATAAAAAAACGGAATGCCGGATCGGACTGGACTGGAGCCATCCCGACCGGCATTCCGTTTGTTATGACCTTTAAATTTATCGCTATGGATTAGTGTTCGTTTAACGGACCACCAACCGGGCTACTCTTGTCGGCCTCGGTAGAGGCTTCAGAGGTATCAGTCTTGTCCGTTTCACCGGTGGAACTGTTACCGCCAGAGTCAAAATTGTTGTCCTCCCAGTCTTTGGGTTGACGCACCTTGCGGCGGGCCATCAGATCGTCGACCTGTTCGGCATCCAGGGTTTCGTATTCCATGAGGGCATCTTTCATAGCCTCAAGGATATCCCGGTTTTCCTCCAACAATTTACTCGCGCGCTCGTAACAGATGTCAATAATGCGTCGAACTTCCTCATCTATTTCATTGGAAGTTTTGCCAGATACCGGATTACCTTGCCCCGGCTGGCCGCTGTCATCTTCGCCATAGTGCAGCGGCCCCAATTTTTCCGAGAGGCCCCACTTGGTCACCATGCTTCGCGCCAAATCGGTGGCTCGCTCAATATCATTGGAAGCCCCGGTTGTGACGCCGTCAATACCCAGAGTCATTTCTTCAGCGATACGACCGCCAAACAGAGAACACAGCTGGGACTCAATGGCTCGCTTGGAGAGGCTGTACTTATCCTCTTCGGGCAGGAACTGGGTGACGCCCAGGGCTCGGCCACGAGGAATGATGGTAACTTTGTGTACTGGATCATGCTCTGGCACCAGGCGGCCAATAATCGCATGGCCGGCCTCGTGATAGGCGGTATTCACCTTTTCCTTCTCGTTCATAACCATGGACTTGCGCTCGGCGCCCATCATGATCTTATCGCGGGCGCGCTCAAACTCTTCCATAGTCACTGTGCGCCTGTTGGCGCGGGCAGCAAATAGGGCCGCCTCATTTACCAGGTTGGCCAGATCGGCACCGGAGAAGCCAGGGGTACCTCTAGCGATAGTCTGGGCATTCACCTTATCGTCCAGAGGCACTTTGCGCATATGCACTTTGAGAATTTGCTCGCGGCCGCGAATATCTGGCAGACCGACAAATACCTGGCGGTCAAAACGTCCTGGGCGCAATAATGCATGGTCGAGCACATCCGGGCGGTTAGTGGCGGCGATCACGATCACACCTTCATTACCCTCGAAACCGTCCATCTCAACCAGCAACTGGTTCAGGGTCTGCTCACGCTCATCGTGGCCACCGCCGACACCGGCACCACGATGGCGACCCACCGCATCGATTTCATCGATAAAGATAATGCAGGGAGCCTGCTTCTTGGCCTGGTCGAACATATCCCGCACACGGGAAGCGCCCACACCGACAAACATCTCAACAAAGTCGGAGCCGGAGATAGAGAAGAAAGGCACTTTCGCCTCGCCGGCAATGGCTTTGGCCAGCAGGGTCTTACCGGTACCGGGAGGCCCACACATCAGCACACCACGTGGGATATTGCCCCCCAGGCGCTGGAATTTGGTCGGGTCGCGCAAGAACTCCACCAGCTCCTGCACCTCTTCCTTAGCTTCATCCACACCCGCCACATCGGCAAAAGTGGTTTTAATCTGGTCTTCACCGAGCAGGCGAGCCTTACTCTTACCGAAGGCCATGGGCCCTGAACGGCCACCGGCTCCACCCTGCATCTGACGCATAAAGAACATGAAAACGGCAATAATAATCAGAATCGGGAAGCTCGCCACCAGTAGTTGCTGCCAGATACTGGGAGATTCCGGTTCACGTCCAACAAACTCGGTACCGCTACGCACCAGCTCATTGGTCAGCTCATCGTCGATAATCTGCGGCTGGATAGTTTTGAAACGGTTGCCATCGGCCTTTTCTCCGGTGATCACCAGACCGTCCACAACCACATTTTTCACCTGCCCCGACTGCACATCCTGAACAAAGTCGGAATAGCTGAGAGCCTCATCCCGCGACTGTGGTTTGAAATTCTGAAACACCATCAGCAGCACCGCCGCGATGATCAACCACAGTACAAGGTTTTTTGCCATATCATTCAAAGGGATAGCCCTCTCGCTTTCGCACTCAAAATCCGTTCATTCAGCTGTGCCGACCCCATCCATACCCGATCAATCCAGTATAGAAGTAGGAAGCAACAGCCCTGCCGCCCAACGCTGGTATCGCTTATACCATATCGAGCGCGCCGACTAGAAATACGCCGTAATACCTAACCGCCTTTGTAGCCTCTTGCCACCAGATAGACCTCGCGAGAGCGGGGCCTGGAGGCGCCAGGTTTCCGGGTTACAACACTGCTATAGCTACCGCGGAGATCGCGGATCAGCTCGTCGAACCCCTCCCCCTGGAAGACTTTGGCGACAAAGGCACCGCCGGGTTTCAAAACCTGCCGAGCCATATCTACAGCCAGTTCCACCAAGTACATGGAGGCGGGTTGATCAACGTCGCGTATTCCACTCATATTGGGGGCCATATCGGAAATCACAAGGTCTGCCATTCCATCACCGAGGCACTGCAGTAACTCACTGAGCACTGACTCCTCGGTAAAGTCACCTTGCACGAAGTCCACACCGGCCAGGGGGTCCATTGGCAATATGTCAGACGCCAAAACCCGGCCTTTGTGCCCCACCAGTTCCATGGCGACCTGAGACCAGCCCCCTGGAGCCGCGCCCAGGTCGACAACGGTCATGCCCGGCTTGAATAAGCGGTCCTTATTTTGCAGCTCCTGCAGCTTATAGCTCGCACGGGAGCGGTATCCCTCTTTTTGGGACTGTTTGACGTAATGGTCATTAAAATGTTCACGCAGCCAGCGGTGGCTGCTCTTAGATCGGCCCATCGGGTACAATGCCTACAATCACTACAGCTTAATTGTAAGAGCGGCCACGGGCCGCGATCGGGTTTGCCGGACAAATACTGGCGACGATCGCGGCCCGTGGCCGCTCCCACATCGAAATCCACAAAGTGGTAATGGAGTATTGTATGCCTTTAACCGCCGACCGCAAAAAAGCGCTTCGCTCGCTCGGTCACAACCTCAAACCTGTCGTGACCATAGCCGGCAATGGGCTGAGCGAGGGGGTGATGGAAGAACTGAACCGCGCGCTCGAAGACCACGAGCTGATTAAGGTCAAATTAATGATCGCCGACCGCGAAGTCCGCCACCAGATAGTGGGGGAGCTCTGCGAGAAGTCTTCCTCAGAGTTGATCCAGGAAATCGGCAAGATCGCCTTGATATACCGCGCGGCGCAGAAGCCGGATGTTAAGAAGTCTAACTTATTGCGTTGAGACAATAGGGGAGCGGTTTTATACCTCTCCCCTCAGACCAATTCTCAGTCTTGGCCCGCTGGAACACACTTGGCCTCCAGCGCCCAGCGCGGACCATCCGGCAAGCGTACTAACCAGCAGCGCTCGCCTTGCAAAAAGAGCTCAAATTTAATTGGCCGGCCCATATCACGGCCAATTAAACCCATCTGCCGCGGTGTTTTGTCAAAGACAAGCTGGCTACTTTCTAAAAACACATTGGGGCTAAGAGTGATTTCCATCCCTCCCATTGCCTCAGAAACAATACGCTGTATCTCGTTTCGACTCTGAGGCCCCGCCTCGGCAAGCAGCGCTGGCTGCAGCAACCCAACAGAGGGCTGCTGAGCCCCACAGCCACTGGCAATAAAAGCTACGAAAAGTAAGCTGGCCCGACTAAGCACTTTCATACTATTTCCCCATGAGTCGGCTGCTGCGATAAATGGGCTTTGGCACACGCACACCGGATTCCAACGGCTGTTTACTTACGCCGGAGTCGGAAAAGGCTTTTACCTCTAAGTTTCCACACTCTCCCGTTTCGATATAGTTGAGGGCCGTAGCAAAACGGGCTTCATCGGTATCCCCCAAGAAATGCTCAAAGTCGTCCCCTACCTCACAGCCGGGTAAATTCGCACCGCCCATCGGAGTACCACCAGGGAAGAATCCATCGGTGTATTCGCCAAAGCCTTTAGCGTTTGAACCGGCAAACTGAATGGAAAAATAGGTGGTGCCACAATTATCCAGAGGATAGTAACCATAGGGTTTACCACAGGTAGCCCCGCCAATCTGGATTACCTCGATATCAATTCCACGCAATCCATTGATAATAGATTCACTGGCTGAGCAGGTATTTTCACCCGTCAATACAAAAAGGCGCGGCAGGTTCAGTGTTGGCAGCGACTGCCCCTCAAGGGATTTATCCGTAATACCCTGTGCTTTACTATAAAAAGGCACCGGATCAAGCGGCTTTCCCTCAAACGGGTTAATCTCTGGGTGCTTGTCATTGAAACGGGTATATTCAAACGGGCGACCGATACTCGCATCGCCGGCGATCATATAAGCCACTTCAGCGGCCAAATCTAAATAACCACCCCGGTTGTAACGAAGATCCAAAACAAGCTCATCAATATTTTGCGGTGCAAGCCCTTCGATCGCAGTTTTCAGCTGACCTTCCGCCCTGCCGAGGTGGTCATTAAACAGGATATAGCCCACTTTATGGCCAGAGTTTGTGGTATCAATTTTTACGTATTGTACCGGATCTGAGTTCACCAACTTAGAAACCAGAGTGACCTCCACAGTTTCTGTGGCCCCTAACGGCAACATTTTGAATACATGCGCCTCATTTTCTTCTACGGGCCACATACCATTATTTAAGGTATCGACGTCTTCGCCATAAGCGAGGTCGACACCATCCACACTGATAAGCTCTGCACCACGGGTGAGCCATTCCGGTAATTTATTATCCTCATCGTCCCTCTCATAATCGAGATAGGCAACCACCGCCTTGCGCGGCAATTCATCTCGCTTAGAAAGCAAGCCCCATTGGATTCCGTATCCAATCTGCTTCTCTGTCTGTAATATTTCAGTTGACTCTGCAAAATGGTAACTGTCTTTGGCCTTGCCTGAAGGGGTAATAGCGGTTGTTTTTAGCAGGTCAAAATAAGCCAGGGAGTCAGAATAATCGGCAGGATTCCTATCTTCAATTTCATCGTACCAAAGATAGTACTCATGACTCATTGAGCGCAGCCAGTTGTTCTCATCCTCGCGCGTTCCCAGCTGATCGATATATTCATAGCCGGTACCTGGATTGATGCCTGTTCTTGGCGATACACATCGGCCCATAAAGGTAGTAGACGGCAGAAAATTGCCTTTGACCCAGGTACCCTGAGTTTCTTCTTCTGCAGAAGTATCATCGCCACCCCCTCCACCGCCACCGCCACCGCCACCGCCACCGCCACCGCCACAAGCCGCAAGGCTAAGCACACCTATTGCAATCAAGCCCTGTTTGGCAATTTCGCGAAAACGGGTCCCCATTCCCAAGCTCCTAAATATTTTTTATTGATAACGATTAAGGCTGGAAGATTATCACTATCGATAGAGGCGGGCGATAGTCAAAGTGAGTTGAAAAGAATATACCCATCAAAAAAGCAAACGGGCCAAAAGTGCTTAACGCCAATCTGGCACAAGCGCCCCAAGCCCGCATCGAAAAACCACCTGACAATTGATCGTCAGGTACTATTCTGTTAGTCGCAAACCTTGCCGAGCACTCCCTGTAAACTGTCTTTAGCATCGCCAAACAACATGCGCGCATTTTCCTTATAGAAAAGAGGGTTTGCCACACCAGCATAACCCGAGGCCATGGAACGTTTGAGTACTACTACTCTGCGCGCTTTCCAAACTTCCAACACTGGCATTCCGGCAATTGGCGAGCCCGGTTTCTCTACGGCATCTGGGTTAACCGTGTCATTGGCTCCAATCACCAGTGCCAGATCTGTATCGGGAAAGTCCGGATTGATTTCATCCATTTCCAAAACGATGTCATAGGGTACATTGGCCTCGGCTAGGAGGACATTCATATGACCAGGGAGACGCCCTGCAACAGGGTGAATACCGAAGCGCACCGTTTTACCCATGCTGCGCAAGCGATCGGTCAGATCGCTAACCGCTTGTTGTGCATGGGCAACCGCCATTCCAAAGCCCGGCACAATAATAATGCTATCGGCAGCCTTAAGGTCATCCGCCAGTTCTTGTTGGTCAATCGAAATAACCTCACCGTCTACTTCCTCGTCGGAGACCTCTCCACCATCGGAGCCAAAACCACCGAGAATAACGCTGATAAAGGAGCGATTCATACCGCGACACATAATGTAGCTAAGGATCGCACCGGAAGAGCCAACCAGGGCGCCCACAACAATAAGCAGGTCGTTACCCAGCATAAATCCGGTTGCCGCCGCAGCCCATCCTGAGTAGCTGTTCAGCATGGAGATCACCACAGGCATATCGGCTCCACCGATAGCAGCCACCAGGTGAATACCGAGCAGTAACGCAATGGCCGTCATCAGCAGTAAATTGAGAACCGTTGCCGCGTTCACTTCCGCAGGTACAAAGAGCACGCCGAGCACGATACAAGCCACGATGGCCGTTAGGTTTAGCCAGTGCCGCGCCGGCAGCATCAACGGCTTCCCGGAGATTACGCCCTGTAATTTACAGAAAGCCACCAGAGAGCCAGTCAGGGTGATTGCCCCGATAAACACCCCAAGATAGATTTCTGTGCTGTGCACAACATGCGCAGCCCCATGCAGATTAATTCGCGGGTCGAGAAAACCTCCCCAGCCAATTAAAACCGCAGCAAGACCAACGAAGCTATGCAGTAGCGCCACCATCTGCGGCATCTGTGTCATGGCCACGCGCTTTGCCAGAGACAGGCCTATCGCGGCCCCGGCCACCATGGCAATGATCACCATCCAATAGGCACCGGTGGTAATACCGGCAATAGTGGCAATTATGGCAACCGCCATACCAACCATGCCGTAGATATTTCCCCTGCGTGCGGTTTCGTGACTGGACAAACCACCCAGACTCAAAATAAACATCACCGCAGAAAAAAGATAAGCCATTGCAATCATACCGTTCATCACTTATCCCCTTCCTTATCGACGAAACATTTTGAGCATTCGGTAGGTAACAAAAAAACCACCGAAAATATTGATACTGGCTACCAACACACCAACAAAAGCGAGCAATGTAACCAACCCCGATCCGGTCGCTCCCAGTTGCAATAATGCCCCCACCACTACAATCCCGGAAATGGCATTAGTAACGCTCATTAATGGCGTATGCAGCGCATGCGTGACATTCCAAACCACCTGCCAGCCGACAAAAATTGCCAACACAAAAACCGTGAAGTGGGAGACAAAATCCGGGGGAGCTACTTTGCCAAACCATAGAAGTAAGATCGCTGCAACCGCCCAAAATGTAAAAATGGCCAGGGGGGATTTTTTATTTTTCTTCTCTTTCTCAACCTTGAGCTTAGGTTCCTCAATTGCTTTACTCGGTTTTTTAGCCTGGGCAGAAACCTTAGGCGCGGGAGGTGGCCAGGTGATTTCCCCAGATTTTACCACTGTTGCGCCGCGGATCACCTCATCATCAAAGTTCAGGTCGATCTCACCGTCTTTTTCAGGGGTGAGCTCACTGAGCAGGTGAGCCAGATTTGTAGAGTATAATCTCGAGGATTGCGTAGCAGCACGGCTGGGTAAATTGGTATATCCAATAATAGTCACATCACTGCGTTCAGCTTTCTTGTGGGGTTCGGTATAGTCACAGTTCCCCCCCATTTCTGCCGCCAAATCCACCACAACAGAACCCGGCGCCATGCTGTCCACCATATCGGCCAGCCAGAGCTTTGGCGCAGGTTTTCCGGGTATCAGGGCCGTGGTAATCACAATATCCACATCTTTGGCCTGTTCCCGGAACAGGGCCATTTCCGCGTCGATAAATTCCTTGGACATTTCTTTGGCGTAACCGCCAGAACCCGAGCCCTCCTCCTCCACCTGTACCGTGAGGAATTCCGCTCCCATGGACTCTACCTGTTCACGCACTTCGGCACGGGTATCAAAGGCCCGTACTATGGCCCCCATACTTTTTGCCGTGCCAATTGCAGAGAGGCCCGCAACACCCGCGCCAATAACCAAGACTTTGGCGGGAGGAATTTTCCCGGCGGCCGTAATCTGCCCTGTAAAAAAACGACCAAAGTTGTGCGCGGCTTCGATCACCGCACGGTAGCCGGCAATGTTGGCCATGGAGCTGAGTGCATCCATTTTTTGGGCGCGAGAAATTCTGGGGATAGACTCAACCGCTAGGGCGTTAACATTTTTCTCTGCCAGCTTTTGCAGGAGTTCAGTATTTTGTGCGGGTTTTAAAAAGGTAATTAGCGTTGCGCCACTGGGAATCAATGCTAACTCTTCATCCGATGGCGGCTGTACTTTTAGTACGACATCCGCCCCCGTGAGACAGGTCGTTATATTCTCGCGAATTTCAGCTCCGGCTTGCTGATAGAGTTCATCGCTGAAGCTAGCCTTAGTACCGGCTCCCTTCTCCAAAACAATAGAAAAGCCCAAATCAAGTAAACGCTTGACGCTATCTGGAGTCGCCGCAACACGCGCCTCTCCTTCCGCAGTTTCTCTCGGTATGGCTATTATCACCGCCGTGCCCCTCATCGTTAATATTATGAATTTACAACTACATCTACCTCAAAAAGGATTCGATTGCCCAATATATAAACAGCCCGAGTGTAAACGCCGAAAACGTGGATTGAAAGGGAAGTTACTTAATAGCCACAATTGGTGAAATTTATAAGGCTATAAATAAGATTTATTAGCCTTAGGAGAAGCTGTTCAAATGGAGGGGTACTAACTTTCAAGTATTAGCGTCTCTAGGCCGCACTGACTTTTCTACTTTAGCTGGCCACCTAACCCTGGGGAAGATAGGTCAATCTACGGGATATCGCTACGGATACTATATCCTTGCGCCCGGACAAACCGTGAACGTAACTGTAATCCGGTTAACCGCCTAAACACTACCCCTACTCTAAAAGGCTTTATCTGCGTATTTTGGACCCCTGAGGTCATGGGAACGCCGACATAACGATTGATATCTATTTCAAGCCACTACGCTTTTATCCGGATATACACTCTATTCAATTTTTCAACCAACATTCATACAACGCCAACCCCTTATCAATCAGCATTTCTTTAAACCACTCTTTCAGAAGATCTGCATCTTAAAAAATCTAAAAGTGGTAGGACTAGCTTGCTGTAAATATTGATTTAGCGTGCATCTATTATTGCCACCAGCCGCTCAATACACAGCAGCCAAAAGCCTTACAAGAACCAGTCTCTTGTACTAAAAAAGCAATAGACGCAAAATAGCGCACTCAGAAATAACAGGAAGTTCTTTATCACACCTCATGGAAATAGAAAAATTTATTTTATTTTGCTTTTCCTGCACTTTTGGCACAAGTATTGATTGGCACTAGATGAACAGTATTTAAAACTGGAAACGAGTGCCTTCTTAAGCCGTGACAAATACACCCCCCGCAATCATGTTGGTTGACGACAACCACGAACGCGCCCATCTGGTTTGCGAACGTTTGCGCGCTGCCGGATACACCGTTGTCGCACAAATTAACAGCGCCGAGGGACTTCTTTTTCAAGTGGAAAAGTATCGCCCCGATGTCGTTCTGATCGATATCGAATCTCCCGACAGGGATATCCTGGAAAGCCTCGCCATCGTCAACCGGGAGGCTCCAACACCAGTGGCCATGTTCTCCAGTCGCAGTAATGCTGACTTTATAGGTCGCGCACTGGATTCCGGGGTCAGCGCCTACATGGCAGAGGGCATTACTCCAGACCGGGTAACCCCAGCCATAGAAATTGCCATGGCACAATTTCGAAACTTTCAACAACTGCGCCAATCCCTTGAAAGAACCAAGCAACAACTTACCGAACGCAAAATGATTGAGCGAGCCAAAGGCTTGCTGATGGCCAAGAGAAATCTCACGGAAGAACAAGCCCATAAAACCCTGCGCAACCTTGCCATGAGTAGCAATGCCACTATGCGTACAGTGGCTGAACAGCTTATTCACTATTTCCAAAGCGAGCATTGAATTACTGATGTCACCCTTACTGTGTCCGGAAAAAAAATTGATCAAGCTTTTGTATTTGCGCCTAACAGACAGTGCCCCACTTATCGTTGCCAAGGAAAAAGGGTACTTTCACCAAGTTGGTCTCGAAGTGCAGCTGCAGAGGGAAACTTCATGGGCAACCCTGCGCGACAAATTGATTGGCGGCAAAGCAGACGCAGCGGCCATGCTGGCTCCAATGCCGCTGACCTTGCAACAAGCCCTACCGAACTGCCAGGAACAACTTATCAGCGGCCTGATACTTAGCTGCAATGGCAATGCCATTACTCTGTCAACGGATCTCCACCAACGTTTGCTGCATTATGGTGCAGGCGAGAGACAAAGCGATATTGCCAAGTCACTCAAAGTCTATTTAAGAGAAAACCCGAAATCGGCGCCGGTGAGGCTGGCTACGGTCTACCCCTTCTCCAGTCATGCCCTGCAGCTGCGTCACTGGTTGCGCTCTGCAGACATCAATCCCGATCAGGAAATACAACTTGTCATACTGCCCCCCGAGCAGATGCTGGAGAACCTCTACAGCGGAATGATTGATGGTTACTGCGTTGGCGAACCGTGGAATACACTCGCTGCACATAAGGGTAGCGGCGTTGTGATTACAGCCTGCAATACCCTTTTACCGGCGATGCCGGAAAAAGTTCTGGCAGTCACTGAGCGTTGGCATACAGCCAATCCAGTCAGCCACTTGGCCTTACGCAGTGCATTATTACAGGCCTGTACCTGGTTGGCGGCACGGGAGAACCGCCATGAAGCTGCAGGATTATTGGCACAACAGCAATATCTGGATTTGCCAGAATTCCTTTTACAGCGCTCACTAAATGATCAGATGCTATACCGTCAAAATGCCGAAATCATTGCCAATCCTGGCTGGCACCTGTTTGCCCATAGTGATAATGACAACGGGCGCCCCTGTGAGGAAAAAGCTAAACAGCTGATTGAAATGTGCAGTAGCTTTAGCGAAACGACTCCAGCCAACGGCCGAAATTTTAGATCCGATCTCTACCGCCAGACAGTAGACTTTCTCAGCGTAAATAAATAATGGCACATTAATTGAATGGAAATATTGCGATGATGCAATGGCCTGCTACCAGGCACATTAGTACAGTCAATCGATCTTTCACCGACGATACCGGGCAACGAAGTCCATTGATTGCGGCCGCACAGCCGCGGCAGTGGGCTTTTTTTGTGCCTGCCGGGATTACAAATAAAGGAAATGCGCATGTCCAGTGAATCACTCAATCTGTTTTCATTTCGAGGAAGGATAAAAATCCTTCACCTAACCTGGGTAGCTTTCTTCATTACATTTTTCGCCTGGTTCAACCACGCACCATTGTTAATGGCCATATCGAAGAGCCTCTCCCTCACCTCTGATCAGGTGAAAACCCTGCTTATTTTGAATGTGGCCCTAACCATTCCCGCGCGCATTGTGATCGGGATGCTCACGGACAAATATGGACCCAGGCTTACCTACTCCCTGCTGCTCGCCATCGGCAGCATACCCTGTTTTATTTTTGCCCTGGCAGACAACTTTATGCAGGCCGCCGTCGGCCGCTTCCTACTCGGCTTTATTGGTGCGGGCTTTGTTGTAGGTATTCGCATGGTTTCAGAATGGTTCCCCGCACGCCAACTGGGGACCGCCGAAGGTATTTATGGCGGCTGGGGAAATTTTGGCTCCGCCGCTGCCGCTATGTCTTTGCCCACCATTGCACTGTTTTTTGGCGGTGACGACGGCTGGCGCTACGCAATTGGCATCACCGGAGTGATCGCACTGGTATACAGTGTGATTTACTACCTGTCTGTAACCGATACCCCCAAGGGCTCCACTTATTTCAAGCCCAAAAAGATTGGCGCGATGGAGGTGACCAGCACTGGAGATTTTATTTTATTGCTGATTATGAAGGTGCCCATGTATGCGGCTCTGGCACTGTTGACCTGGAAACTGTCAAGTGGTGTTGCCATGATTTCCAGTCTCAGCGCCACATTGATTTACTGTGGGCTCGGCTTACTTTACCTGCTGGATGCTCGCAAAACTTATAGTATTAATCGCGATATCTTTAGCAATCCGCCAGCACCTGTGCATCGCTATAAGTTCAAACAGGTAGCCGTACTCAATCTTCTGTATTTTGCTACCTTCGGCTCTGAACTCGCCGTAGTCTCCATGCTCCCACTGTTTTTCTCAGAAACCTTTACCTTGGATCCTGTAAAAGCCGGACTGCTCGCCTCGGCCTATGCGTTTATGAACTTGATGTCCCGCCCAGCGGGTGGCCTGATCAGTGATCGCTGGGGACGCAAACCCACCCTGTTGGTCTTAACGGCAGGCCTGGCTCTGGGTTATTTCACTATGAGCCTGATCGATGCCGAATGGCCTCTCTACTTGGCGGTAGCCGCCGCTATGGCCTGCTCCTTCTTTGTGCAGGCCGGTGAAGGGGCTGTATTTGCTGTGGTTCCTCTGATCAAGCGCCGCCTCACCGGACAAATCGCGGGTATGACTGGTGCTTATGGCAATGTCGGTGCGGTTTTTTATCTCACCATCTTGAGCCTGGTCTCCTATCAGATATTTTTTCTGGTCATCTGCGTCACTGCACTGCTTGGCTTTGGCGCACTGTTGCTGCTGGAAGAACCCGAAGGTCAAATGGCCGAAGTCCATCCCGATGGCAGCGTATCTATGATTGATGTCGCCTGATAAAGAGCTGGACACCGTAATTCCGGTGAGTGCATACAAACTCTCAGGGATTAACGCAAACCCGCAGAGTGATAAAATCGATGCTCTGCAGGTTTTCATCGCCACTTGTGCCGGCCACCGCCGGCACAATGACGATGCCTGTGCAGTGCGCTTGCCCGAGGGAAGCACGTTACAGCGCCATGGTAGCCTCACCGCACTAGCCGATGGTGTCGCCAGTGCCGAAGCTGGGGGCGAAGCCGCTCGCGCAGCAATCAACGGTTTTTTCTGCGACTATTACAGCACCCCGGAGACCTGGTCCACCCGGCACGCGGTCGCGCGGGTACTGCACTCGCTCAACAATTGGCTATATCGACAGAGTGGCGGCAGTGTCGAAATTCAGCGGGGTTGGCTGACCACCTTTTCAGCCATTATTTTTAAGGGTGCCAGTGCCCACTTGGTTCATATTGGGGATTCACGGATTTACCGCTTGCGCGCGGGCAAGTTGGAGTGTCTCAGTCGTGATCACAGCCACCGTCTGGCCCCAGGGCGTACCTTTCTCAGTCGCGCGTTGGGTATGGATGCCCACATTGATGTGGACTACCGCTGTGAGGCATTGGAGCCTGGCGATATTTATTTGCTCACGAGTGACGGTATCCACGACTTTTTGCCGGACACTTCCATTCAAGAGCGGCTGCTCGAATTTGGCGAAAGCACGCCGCAACAACTAATTGACACAGCCCTGCGAGCCGGCTCCAGCGACAATCTGAGTGCGGTGGTTACCAGGGTCAATGCCATCGGATCGCCCCGGTGCGACGAATTGGCAATGCACAACCGCGAACTCCCTTTCGCACCCGATTTGCGCCCTGGCCAGAAGCTCGATGGTTTTCTTATTTTGCAGGAGCTTTACGCCAGTAATCGCAGCCACCTGTATCTGGCTCGGGACCAAAAAACCGGCGAGCTGCGCGCAATCAAAACGCCCTCGGTGAATTACTGCGATGATCCTCACTATATCGAGCGGTTTATCGCCGAAGAGTGGACCGGCAGGCGGGTTAACCACCCGGGTATTATCAAGCTATACCCTCCCAAGGTCGGGCGAAGTAGCCTGTATCATGTTCTCGAATACGTTGAAGGGCAGACTCTACGGCAGTGGATGCAACTCAATCCTCAAGCACAGATTCCCCAGGTGCGAACTTTACTGGCCCAGCTCATTAGCGCCCTGCGTAGTCTGCAGCGTTTAGAGATTATCCACGGCGATCTCAAGCCGGAAAACATTATGATGCGCAGGGATGGCCGCTTAGTGGTTGTTGACCTCGGCGGTGTCGATTGCCCCGGCCTGAGGGAGCAGTTGTTGTTCTCTGACCCTAGTGTTCCAGGTAGTAAAAACTATGCGGCTCCGGAGTTCTTTTTTGGCGACAGCCCCAGCCACCGGTCGGATATTTTTTCGGTGGGCGTTATCGCCTATGAGTTACTGACCGGAAGCTACCCCTATCCGGAACGACTCGGCAGCCTACACTACCACTTAAAAAGTTACCAACACCTGCGCTTTATGAAAGCAGGTTCTCACAGAGAGGATATTCCCTTCTGGATTGACGGCGCCTTGCAAAAAGCTTGCGCCCCCAACCCTAAACAGCGCTACAGTAGCCTGTCGGAATTTATCCGGGATTTAGAAGTCCCCAATTCAGACTTCAAATCGCCAAAGGGCCGCCCTTTACTGGAAAAAAACCCTCTTTTATTCTGGCAGCTGCTGGCCTTAGTCCTGCTGTTTTCCCACTTGCTGTATTTTTTCTAGAGACCTCAATGGCAGCAACCTCTCTGGTTACCCCATTCACTCATCTTTTCTCAACTGATAATCCACAGAATTTTATTAAGCACTGAGAAAGCGCATAATTTTTATTTTCCGCACCAAAATATCCCAGAAATTGTGGACAATAGAAGTAGATAGGCGCCATTCCGAGGTAATTTTTTTGGCATGAAGATTGAATGCTCTTAATTACCAACAAAATTCTCCCCCAAGGCAACGGCGCCTGTACTCTTCGGCAGAAGAGGAGGCGCCCCTGCCATATCCTGTGGCCCTCCTCCTGCCGGAAAAAATGATTTTAGACGGCAGGAATATCAATGACGGACACTACAAAAAAGCAAAAGCTGGTTGTGATTGGTAACGGCATGGTCGGTCACCACTTTCTTGAACAGCTGGTAGAGAATAAAGGAACCAGCCGTTTTGAGGTAACCGTCTACTGTGCAGAATCCAGACCCGCTTATGACCGAGTGCACTTGTCCGAGTACTTTTCTGGACGCACAGCAGACGATTTGGCGATGGGCCATATTGAGCAGTATCGAAGCTGGGGTTTTGAACTGCGGCTCAATGACCGAGTTGTGTCTATCGACCGAGATGCGCAAACCGTTACGACCGAAAGCGGTGCCGTAGGGCTCTACGATCAGCTAATACTCGCCACCGGCTCCTACCCTTTTGTCCCCCCTATTCCCGGCCATCAGCACGAACTCTGCTTTGTCTATCGCACCCTCGAAGACTTGGATGCGATTCGCGCGGCAGCCTCCACGGCGAAAAGTGGTGTCGTTATTGGTGGAGGCTTGCTTGGTCTCGAAGCCGCGAATGCCCTGAGAGCCCTTGGCCTCGAGGCCCATGTGGTGGAGTTTGCTCCCGGATTAATGTCGGCGCAACTGGATGAAGGTGGCTCGAATCTTCTGCGCAAAAAAATTGAAACTCTGGGTGTTACTGTGCATACCAGCACGGCCACTGAATTGATCGCTGAGGCTGATGGGCGCTTGCGTATGCAATTTAAAGGCGGGGCCGAACTTTGCACCGATATGATTGTTTTTTCTGCGGGCATTCGTCCCCAAGACCAACTGGCCAAGTCCTCCGGTCTGCAGGTTGGCGAGCGCGGAGGCATCATAATCGACAACAGCTGCCGCACAACGGATCCCAATATTTTTGCCATCGGTGAGTGCGCCCTTTATGAAGGGCGGATCTTTGGTCTGGTGGCTCCGGGCTATAGCATGGCTCGCACTGCAGTCGCACAGCTCACGGGTGCCGAGGTATTTTTTACTGGTGCTGACATGAGCACTAAATTAAAACTGCTCGGTGTCCAGGTTGGCTCAATCGGCGATGCACACGGGCGCAGTGAAGGCTCTGCCGCAATCACTTTTGTCGACGAGCAGGGCGGTATTTACAAGCGTATGATCACCGATGCGAACGGCAAAAAACTGCTGGGCGCGGTACTGGTGGGCGATACAGGGGACTACGACACCCTACTGCAATACCACCTCAATGATCTCGATCTACCCGAACACCCGGAACAACTCATTCTTCCCTCAAACGACGATGCGGCATCACCGCTCGGCGCCTCAGCTTTACCAGCCGCAGCCACCGTATGTTCCTGTTACAACGTCAGTAAGGGTCGAATTATCGAAGTTGTCCAGAACGGTTGCCATACCCTGGCAGAGGTCAAAGATGTGACCAAGGCCTCCACCGGCTGTGGGGGCTGCGCCGCACTGCTAAAAAATATTGTCGATGATGAACTGGCGGCACTGGGGATGGAGGTGAACAACCACCTATGTGCGCATTTCCCCTTTAATCGACAGGAGTTATTTCACATTATTCAGGTCGAGGAAATCAAAACCTTCAGCGACCTCCTCCAGAAACACGGCAGCGGTCAGGGCTGTGAGGTGTGTAAACCCACCGCAGCTTCCATCTTCGCCTCCTTGTGGAATGAACATATTCTGGAGCAGTCCCACGTTGGTCTACAGGATACCAATGACACTTTTATGGCAAATATGCAGAAAAATGGCAGCTACTCGGTCGTGCCGCGTATTCCCGGTGGCGAGATCACCCCTGAAAAACTGATCGTAATCGGTGACGTAGCCAAACGCTACGACCTCTACACCAAAATTACTGGCGGTCAACGGATCGATTTATTTGGTGCTCGCCTGGAACAATTACCGGAAATCTGGCGCGAACTCATTGATGCCGGCTTTGAAACCGGCCATGCCTATGGAAAATCTCTGCGTACCGTCAAATCCTGTGTCGGCAGCACTTGGTGTCGTTTCGGAGTACAAGACAGCGTCGCCATGGCACTACACGTCGAGAACCGCTACAAGGGTTTACGCTCTCCACACAAAATAAAAATGGCCGTTTCCGGATGTACCCGCGAGTGCGCCGAAGCGCAGAGCAAAGACGTGGGCATTATCGCCACAGAAAAGGGTTGGAATTTGTTTGTCGGCGGCAATGGCGGCATGCGGCCACGCCATGCCGATTTATTTGCTACCGACCTGGATGATGAAACCCTGATTCGTTATATCGATCGTTTCCTGATGTTCTATGTGCGCACCGCAGATAAATTACAACGCACCTCAGTCTGGTTGGAAAGTTTGGAGGGCGGACTTGATTATCTGCGCGACGTTATTGTTGATGATAAGCTGAGCATTTGTACGGAATTGGAAACACAGATGGAACGTGTGGTCGATAGCTATCAATGTGAATGGAAGTCAGCCATCAACGATCCGGAAAAACTAAAACGTTTCCGCCAATTTGTTAACAGTAGCGAAAGCGATGACAAAATTATTTTTGTTAAGGAGCGCGGCCAGCCTCGTCCGGCCACGGTTGAGGAAATAGTAGAAACAGCAGAATCCGCATAGAAGTGTGCAGTGATCTACCTGCACCTCTAATTTATGAAAATTTAATTTCAATTACTTTTTTATCATAATCCTGAAAGGAAACTGTTATGTATCAAGCCGCATTCCATCAAAATCCTGTTAATCCCGTTGCCATAACCCACCCCCAATGGCTACCAATCTGTCGACGTACAGATTTGGTCAGCAACTCCGGGGTGTGTGCCCTTTGGGGCGATACCTCCTCAAGCGAGTCCGGTTATTCCGGTAAACCTGTGGACAAAAAGGGTATCGCCCTATTTTTTTTACCGGGCCAGAACCGACAGCTGTATGCCGTTGACAACTGGGACCCGATCGCACAAGCTGGAGTGATTTCGCGGGGAATTATCGCGGAGTTGGACGGTGAATTAACAATTGCCTCACCACTTTATAAACATCATTTTCGCCTTATCGATGGTGTTTGTATGGAAGATAACAATATCCAGCTCGATACTTACCCATTAGCTTTTAACGGGAATACCGTTTATATCGGTTGCAGTAAGATAGAATAATGGCAGTAAAGGAATACCTGAACGCGCAGCGCTCCTGCACCACCTGCCCCTATTGTGGCGTGGGTTGCGGAGTCACTATTAACAGGGAAGAGCGCGTAAACACCTCGGCAATTTCAGTTAGCGGTGATAGCCAGCATCCATCTAATTTTGGCCACCTCTGTGTCAAAGGATCTTCACTGGGAGAGACCCTCGGTGATAACGGGCGCTTGCTCCGCCCACAACTACACGGCGAGGCCAGTGACTGGGATACTGCCATGTCTTTTGTGGCTGGTGAGTTTGCCCGCAATATACGCGAACACGGCCCTGACTCTGTTGCATTCTACCTATCCGGGCAACTGCTCACAGAAGATTATTATGTTGCCAATAAATTAATGAAGGGATTTATTGGCAGCGCCAATATTGATACCAACTCGCGCCTTTGTATGTCCTCGGCAGTGGCCGGATACAAGCGCGCCTTTGGCGCGGATGCTGTACCCTGTTGCTACGGCGACCTGGAGCAAGCAGACCTCATTGTCTTAATTGGCTCCAATGCCGCCTGGACACACCCAATTCTGTTCCAGCGCATGCAGGCAGGCAAAGCAAAGCTAGTAGTGGTCGACCCCCGAGCCAGTGCTACCAGCGAGATGGCCGACTTGCACTTAGCAATTAACCCCGGCAGTGACGCCGCACTGTTTAATGGATTGTTGAATTTTCTCGCCGAACACAACCGTCTCAATCATCACTACATCCAGCAACATAGCCAAGGCTTTGAGCAGACTCTGGCCGCGGCACAACACTGGTCCCTACAACAAACCGCCTTGAGTTGCGGAGTGCCCGCAGAACAGTTATTGGCTTTTTTCCGTTTATTTTCCGAGACGGAAAAAACCATCAGCTTTTACTCCCAGGGAATTAACCAATCCAGTAGTGGCACAGACAAAAATAATGCAATTATCAACTGTCATCTGGCTACGGGACGTATAGGCAAGACTGGGGCTGGTCCTTTTTCTATTACCGGTCAACCCAACGCCATGGGCGGTCGCGAGGTCGGTGGCCTGGCCAATATGCTCGCCGCACATATGGAATTTAAAAGTGACGCTATTAACCGGGTGCGCCGTTTCTGGAATGCCCCCAATATGGCCCTCACCCCTGGATTAAAAGCGGTGGATATGTTCCGCGCAGTGGAGAGCGGTCAGATTAAGGCCATTTGGATTATGGCCACCAATCCCGCGGTAAGTATGCCCGAGGCGGAACGTGTAACCGAGGCACTGCGCAAGTGTCCCCTGGTCATTGTCTCTGACTGTGTTGCCGATACCGATACCGCACGCTGTGCCGATGTGCTACTGCCAGCCACTGGCTGGGGGGAGAAAAACGGTACTGTCACCAATGCCGAGCGACGTATCTCCCGCCAACGATCTTTTCTCGATCCCGCGGGCGAAGCCCGTCACGACTGGCAAGCACTATGTGATCTGGCCAGCCGCCTGGGGTTTGCCCAACACTTCGACTTTACCCACCCTGCGGATATCTTTCGCGAGCATGCCCAATTGTCCGGGTTTGAAAACAGCGGGGCGCGCGCCTTTGATATCTCACTATTTAGCGACATCCAACGCAGCGAATACGATGCCCTGCAGCCGGTACAGTGGCCGGTCAATCGCGAAAATCCCCAAGGCAGCGCGCGATTATTTGCCGATGGCAAATTTTTTACCGAAAGTGGCCGCGCTAATTTCGTAGCGATCACCCCTCGGATGCCCCAACAGCAAATAGACAGCAACCACCCTCTGTGGTTAAACAGCGGGCGTATGCGCGATCAGTGGCACACCATGACCCGCACCGGCCGTGCGCGCAAGTTGCTGGATCACAGTGAAATGGCCGAAATCCAAATCAATCCCGGAGATGCGCGCAAGTATGGGATAGACGAGGGCGCACTGGTAGAGCTGTACAATGCCCAGGGCACAATGTGCGGACGAGCAATACTCAACAGCGGTCAAAAGCCCGGTGAGTTATTCGCCCCGATCCACTGGAGCCAGACCCTGGCTCAAGCGTCAAAAGTCAGCGCCCTCACTCGTGCGGATGTGGATCCCATATCCGGGCAACCGGAGTTCAAGCAGGTGCCGGTACAACTGCGACCCCTAGCTTGTTCGAATTACGCCACCCTAATTTGTCCGGAGCCGGTAGGGGAAAATCTATGGCGCTGGTTGCAAACCCATGGAGACAAAACCCTGTTGCACTGGTACCGAGTGCCCTGTCAAAACGGCTATCGCTTTGAGTTGGCACTGAGTGCCCCGCTGAATGGGCGCCAACTGGGCAAGCAATTATTACAGAATCACCCTAACGTACAATGGCAGCACATAGAAACGCTGAATAATCAACGATGGCTGGCCCACAGCGAGCAAATAGAGCTGCTTATTTTTGCCAGTAATGATTGGCAGATTCTCCCCGACCGACGCACTCTGGAGCGCTATCTGCAATTGGGACGGCCAAAAAACCCTGCGCAGCTTCTCCAGGCTATTTCCCCCGGGGAGCGCACCGTATGCACCTGTATGCAGGTAACTCGTCCACAAATTGAAGAAGCCATTGCTCAGGGTAATAACTCTGTGGAGGCACTGGGAGATTCCCTCGGTTGTGGTACTCGTTGCGGTTCCTGTAAACCGGAAATCTCTGCGCTATTGCGCACCACACTGAAAAAAAATGCACAGGGTCAGGGGGTGGCTGCGGCACTGGAAACAGAGATCGTCCAGTCCGAACAAGACCTACGTGAGGCAAGAGAAAAGATTTATAGTGTCCAGGCCTGATTCCAGCCTTTCTGTCGAATTTACTGGACGTGGAGCCCGGTTTTCCCGATCGGCGCTCCGCGGAAAAGATATAAATCCGATCCCTAAGACGTCCTTCTCCCTCCGGGTGTCCGCTGACATCGGCACCATTCTCTAAACGGCTTCCCAAAGGGCCTTTGCCGTCAGGCCGATATAAGCGGGACAAATCCCAATCACCATCGCCCGTAAAATACTGGCGCAAATACGCGAATTTGTGGGTAATTCAGTGCATTTGTCGGCCTATCCTTAGCCCACATGAGCCCGCTCAATTGTTTGCCGAATGAATAACCGATCGCAACTTTCCACCGATCCGGGGATAAGCCGTGTTTAATATTCAATATATCGACCACGTGGTGCTGCGCGTGCAATCCCTCTCCGCCATGCGCAATTTCTATGAGGACATTCTCGGTTGCACAATGGAGCGGGAAAACCCGGAGTTCGGCCTCTATCAATTGCGTGCCGGCCAGTGTCTGATTGACCTGGTTCCTGTAGACCAAGCCGCGGGCCGTGAAGGGGGTGCCGCACCGGGGCGGGAAGGGCGCAACCTGCATCACTTCTGCCTGCGCATAGACCCTTTCGAACCCGAAAAAATTACCGCCTTTCTGCGAGGGAAAAATATCCAGGTCTCGGCACTACAACAACGCTATGGCGCTGAGGGCATGGGGCCGTCCATTTATATTTCCGATCCCGAACAAAATCTGGTGGAACTCAAAGGGCCGCCAAGTAACCCAGCCTCAGTTCATCAATCATTCGCCCGAGAGACCTAAAATGAAATCCGAAGTGATCGATTACACGGTAGATGGTCAGTCCTATTCAGGCTATATCGTTTGGGATGACGCCATCAAAGAAAAACGCCCCGGAGTCATCCTGGTCCACGAGTGGTGGGGCCACAATGCCTTTGTGCGAGAGCAGGCAGAACAGGTCGCCCGACAGGGCTACTGCGCGTTTGCCGTGGATATTTTTGGCAGCGGAAAACAGACGGACGATCCCGCCGAGGCGCAACAGTATCGCGATGAGGCGCTAAAAAACCCTGTAGCTCTGGAAGCTTGCTTTCGCACCGCACTTACCCTGCTACAGCAACACGATCACGTGGAACCAACCCAGATCGCCGCGCAGGGCTACTGTTTCGGCGGCGGCGTGGCTTTAAGCATGGCGCGCCTCGGTTTGGCGTTGCGCGGTGTTGTCAGTTTCCATGGCGCCCTGGCCAGTAAAATCAGCGCAGAAAAGGGTAAAATAACAGCGGAGCTACTGGTTTATACCGGCGGGGCTGACAGTATGATCCCGCCACCGCAGGTTGCGGCCTTCGTACAAGAAATGCAGGAAGCGGAAGCCAAATTCACCCTGGTCAGTTTCCCCGGTGTACTGCACGGTTTTACCAATCCTGTCGCCACCGAGCGCGGAGAGAAGTTTGGACTGCCCCTGGCCTATAACCGGGAAGCCGCACAAGATGCATGGCAGGGCACACTGGATTTTTACCAAAGGATATTCCAATGAGTATTCTCGGGAAAAGACATTATCCAAGTAAGAACTTGTTGCCGAGCAAAATACTACCCCGCTATATGTCGCTCTCCAGGTAGTGCGCCCCACCGCCCTGCTCCGCTGCCCGGTCGCCGGGATTACGCAGCGGGCAGCTTTGCATAGAGAGGCAACCGCACCCAATGCAACCCTCCAGGCGATCGCGTAACTGGGTCAGCTGGCGAATGCGCTGATCCAGGTCCTCGCGCCAACCAGCGGAGAGTTTGGCCCAGTCTTTAGCGGTGGGGGTACGTCCATCCGGTAGGGTTGCAAGGGCCTGGCGAATTTCAGCGAGGGGAATACCAGTACTCTGCGCCACCTTGATAATCGCCACCCGTCGCAACACATCGCGCGAATAGCGCCGCTGGTTACCGCTGGTACGCCAGCTGCTGATCAGGCCTTTACTCTCATAAAAATGCAGCGCACTCACCGCTACATCACTGCGCTCGGCTACCTCGCCCACCGTCATTTCACCGCGGCCTTTCCTATCAAAACTGGCAACGGTTTTCTTTTTGTTGGTACCGCTCATGAAATCCCTCCCGCAGTATTGACCTCAACTTTACTTGAGGTTCTACACTGCCCGGCATTCCAATGCAAGTCCGGGGAGAGCTCCGATGGTCAGTAACAGCAAGCAGATTTACCCAGTGCCCACAGAAAAACCCGTAACAAACACAACCACATTATTGGTCACAGCCCAAAGCCTGAGTATCAAATTCGCTGTGCACGAAGGGCTGTGGGCCTCGGCGGCTAGTGCCCCTGCCAAAGCGAGCATAGAGAAAAAAGGAGGGCACCGATGAGCTCCATCGGCGCGGTATCGCCCGGTGTAGCGGAGCCCATGATCCCCACGCAGAGACGCTTGACTCTCCTGTGTCTGGCGGCACTCACGATCATGTCTGGAGCCACAGTAGCCCCCTCCCTACCCGCACTTGAGGCACACTTTGCCCAGCATGAAAACATCGCTCTGCTGAGCCGCCTGATACTGAGCCTGCCCGCTTTGATGATCGCCCTCTGCGCGCCACTAGCCGGATTGATTTCCGACCGCTATGGACGGCGCCGACTGCTGATAATGGCTGTCAGTATTTACACCCTGGCCGGCGCTTCGACGCTGCTACAGGACAGCCTGGAAGGGCTGCTGGCCAGCCGCATACTGCTAGGTATCGCCGTAGCGGGCACCATGACTTCGGTCTCCGCCCTGGTGGGCGACTACTTCAGTCCCGCGCAAAGGCAGGTCTATATGAGTCAACAGGGCGCCTTTATCAGCCTCGGCGGCGTTGTCTGTCTTATGGCCGGAGGACTGCTGGCAGATATACACTGGCGCGCGCCCTTCGCTATTTACGCGGTGGCCATACTGCTGATCCCGGCGGTTTTGCGCTACCTGCCGGAACCCAGCCGTAACACCGCCCATCAAATGCGCAGTGGAGCCAAAAAGGAAACTCCCTATTGGCCGGCATTTGCGTTGCTACTCGGCGCGGCCATGTTCAATAGCCTGGCTTTTTTCCTAATTCCCACCCAGCTCCCTTTCCTATTGCAAGAGCTTGGTATCGACACCCCCAGCCTCGCGGGAATCGCCATTGCCACCAGTAACTTAGTGGGTGCCCTCGCCTCGCTGACACTCTATCCCCGCGCTCGTGATCACTTAGGCAAAACCGGGGTATTCGCCCTGGGGTTTGCCGTCATGGCTTTCGGCATGGGACTTATAGCCGGGGCAGAATCTTTGTATGCAGTAATGATTGCCACGGCGATTTACGGCGCGGGTATGGGAACACTGATTCCACATATATTCGCCACCGGCCTGGAATCGGCCGCGCCAACCCTGCGTGGACGCATATCTGGAGCGCTCGCCGCCAGTGTTTTTATCGGGCAATTTCTCTCCCCGCTGGTCAGCCAACCCTGGATCGACCGCTTCGGTCTCGCCAGTGGATTTTCCGCAGCCAGTTGTGCGTTAATCGTTTTCGCTGGCCTGGCGCTCACTCTACATTGGCTGAAACCCAAACCCTCCATGGAAATGAATTTGCAGTAGGATGTACACACGCCCGAAAACATTGTGACCAGGTCGCACTAAAGACTTTGGCAAGGAGAAAAAGTGGAACCCATAATTTCCATCAAGGGCCTCGGCAAAACTTACGCCGGGGGTTTTACCGCCCTGCAGAATATAGATTTAGAAATTCAGCGCGGTGAGATTTTCGCCCTGCTCGGCCCCAACGGCGCCGGCAAGACAACGCTGATCAGTATCGTGTGTGGCATCGTTAACCCAAGCCAGGGTAACGTTACCGTCAGTGGCTTTGATATTCAGCGGGATTACCGCAGTGCCCGACGTGCAATTGGTTTGGTGCCCCAGGAAATTTCTACAGACTCCTTTGAAAGTGTGTGGGGAGCAGTCAAGTTCAGCCGCGGCCTGTTTGGCAAGCCGCCCAACCCCGCCTACCTAGAAAAAATTCTGCGCCAACTTTCCCTGTGGGAGAAAAAAGACAACAAGATCATCACCCTATCGGGCGGTATGAAGCGTCGTCTGATGATCGCCAAAGCCCTCTCCCATGAACCCAGTGTACTCTTCCTGGATGAACCCACCGCAGGGGTCGATGTGGAGCTGCGCCAGGATATGTGGGAGATGGTGCGCGGCCTGCGGGATTCCGGGGTCACCGTAATCCTTACTACCCACTATATTGAGGAGGCCGAGGAAATGGCCGACCGCGTCGGGGTTATCAATCGTGGAGAGCTGGTACTGGTCGAGGATAAAAAAAACCTGATGCAGAAAATGGGGGAAAAGGAACTCAGCCTACAACTGCCGGAACCGCTGCAAAAAATTCCCGATAGCCTCGCCGATCTGCCACTGCGCCTGAACGGAGATGGCAGCCAGCTGATTTACCGCTTCGATATCAAGAGTGAAAACACCGGTATCGCCGAATTTCTGCGCCGCTTAAATTCGGCCAATATAGAGTTTCGCGATTTGCATACCAGGGAGAGCTCCCTCGAAGAAATTTTTGTTAACTTGGTGCACGGCGCACGCCGTGAGCATGAGAAACAGCTCAGTGGGGAGACTCAGGAATGAATCTGCATGGTATTGGAGCAATCTACAAGTTTGAAATGGCCCGCACCTGGCGCACGCTGATGCAAAGTATCGCCTCACCGGTGCTCTCTACTTCGTTGTACTTTATTGTGTTTGGCGCCGCCATCGGCTCGCGAATGGGAGAGGTCGAAGGGGTCAGCTACGGGGCTTTTATTATCCCCGGCCTAATTATGTTGGCTCTACTGGGAGAAAGCATTTCCAACGCTTCTTTCGGTATATTTTTCCCAAAATTTTCTGGAACCATTTACGAAGTGCTGTCGGCACCGGTATCGGCGTTTGAAATTGTTGCCGGCTATGTGGGCGCCGCCGCGACCAAGTCAATTCTGCTGGGTTTACTGATCCTGGTCACCGCACGGTTTTTTGTGGACTATGAAATCATGCACCCATTCTGGATGATCACATTCCTGGTGCTGACCGCCGTTACCTTTAGTCTGTTCGGATTTATCATCGGCATCTGGGCAGATGACTTCCAAAAACTGCAAGTCATCCCGCTGATGATCGTCACCCCACTGACGTTTCTCGGCGGCGCTTTCTACTCCATCAGCATGCTGCCGGAGTTCTGGCAAAAAGTGACCCTGTTTAACCCGGTGGTTTACCTGATCAGCGGGTTTCGCTGGGCTTTTTACGGTGTGTCCGATGTCAACCTGGGGCTCAGTGTCGGCATGACGTTACTCTTCCTTGTACTGTGCCTAACCACCATATGGTGGATTTTCCGCACCGGTTACCGGATTAAAACCTGAGTATTGAGCTGCGCGTATAACGGCGAATCACGAGGGGGGAAGTGTCTGTGGCGCGGTGCGCTTTCGCGCTGCCGGACAACCCCACCGTGTGAGCCTCTGCTCCTGCAGCTGGTGCAGGAAACGCACCGGCAGCTTGATCGGCGTGCCGGTATATTTCGACAGGCAAATGGTGAAGTTGCCCTGCAGTGCGCTAAAAACCCACCGACTGGAATCCGACGCCGGCCGCTGGATCGAATGCGGGTTCTGCACGCATTGCGGCGGTGCCCTCACCTGGACCTTACCGTTTATGCCCGTTGATGCCGGACAACCCGGTGCAATAGCCCCCTCAGCGGTACCCTCGCATAAATAAGGCCACCGCCCGGTGCACCCGCTCATGCCGCTCAGCTTCCGCCTGTACCTCGCAGCAACCGATCAGAACACGCATATGGCGGCAGCCCAGTAGTAGGCCCATAAAATGCTCGGCGGCTTCCGCCGGATCGTCCACCCGCAACTTGCCCATTTCGGTAGCGCGCTGTAGCAACTGCTCAATTTCCCGCAGGATACGTTGAGGACCCGCATCGAAAAATAACTGGGCCAGTTTCGAATTCTGCGACTCCTGTGAAGCCAGGGCACACAAGAGCCGCAACAGTCGAATGCTATCTTCGTTATCGACCATACCCAGAAAGGCCTGGCCAATGCGCTCCAGTACCTCCGCGACCGCGTCGCCCTCTTTCAGGTCAAAAATAGGCAGGGGCATCATCATTTCGCAACGGGACGTGATCGCCGCGCTAAATAGCGTCTCTTTGTCGGAGAAATGGCTGTACACCGTGAGCTTCGACACACCCGCCGCAGAGGCCACCGCATCCACACTGGTGGCGGCAAAACCCCGCGTCAGGAAAAGCTCTTTGGCGGCATCGAGAATGGCCTGGCGCTTGGCCGGGTCCTTGGGACGGCCGCGTTGGGCGGCTGCCTGAGATTGTTCAGACATAGCACTCCATATACTGGACTCTCCAGTTCAATAAACTTACTATACTCACCAGTATAACATTACCGGCCACTCGGCCATGACCTGTCCACTGCTGGACTTACCTTGTCACCTCGCCGTCGAGGAAGGGAGCCCTTATGTACCGATCGCTACTCTTCGCCGCATTATCGTTCAGCCTGCTGTTGTCCGCTTGTGCGCCATCAGAGCCCACTGAACAATCGGGAAAACCTCGCCCTGCGGTCATGGTCCAACCGCAAGTGGCCAGCGCCCAACTGGATGCCTATCCCGGTGAGGTGCGCGCCCGCTTCGAACCGGCTCTGGCCTTTCGCATCAGTGGCAAGATCCAGCGGCGTCTGGTCAATGTAGGCGATCGCGTCGAACAGGGGCAGCCACTGGCTGAGCTGGATACCGAGGACCTGCTTCTGCAACTGGATTCCGCCCGCGCCCGCCTCACCTCGGCGGAAGCCGACCAGCGCCTGGCGAGCAGTGAACTGAGGCGCCACCGCAAACTACTGGAACGCCAACTGGTGAGTCACTCCCAATTCGATGCGGTGGAAACCCGCTTTGAGGCCAGCGAGGCGCGTTTGCAGCAAGCGCAGGCACAACTCGACGTGGCCCGCAACCAGGCCGCCTACGCCGAGTTGAAAGCCCCGGAGAGCGGGGTCATCGCCCGCCGTATGGCCGAGGCCGGCCAGGTCGTGGCCGCGGGCCAGGGTATTTTCGAACTGGCCACCGACGGTGAGCGCGAAGTACGTATCGACCTGCCCGAGCAGGCCATCAGCCACTTCCGCGTGGGCCAGCCCCTCACTGTGGAACTCTGGTCACAACCGGGCAAGTCCTTCCCCGCCCAGGTGCGCGAACTCTCTCCCGCTGCAGATCCGGTATCGCGCACCTTTGAAGCACGCGTGGCCTTTACCCAGCAAACCACCGGTATTGAAATAGGCCAGAGCGCCAGGGTTTTCGCGCCTAAAGCGACAACCACCGACATCCTGCAAGTGCCTATGTCGGCAGTGAGCGCCGATGAGGGCAAGGCCTTCGTATGGGTGCTGGAGCGCGAACACCAGACCCTGCACAAGACCGAAGTCACCGTGGGTCCCTATGGTCAGGAATTTGTACCGGTGTTCTCCGGCCTGAGCGCGGGCGATTGGATCGTCGCCGCCGGCACCCACCTGTTATTGGAGGGGCAGCAGGTGCGCCCTGTCGACCGCTTGAACCGCCCGATTGATCCAAACCGGGCCCTTGCCCAGCAGGATTGAGTGGCGATTAGCCCTCAAAAAGAACCTGACCGAGCGCCCCACAAAGGGGTGCTCCAACGAATTTGCCAAGGTGTGAACCGTACAATGCGGTCGCAGATCGAAATAGAGATATTGCCATGGGCTTTAACCTTTCTGAGTGGGCACTAAAAAACCGCCCACTGGTGCTCTACACCATGATCGTGCTGGCGCTGCTCGGCGCCGCCTCCTACACGCAACTGGGGCAGAGCGAAGACCCGCCCTTCACCTTCAAAGTGATGGTGATTAATACCTTGTGGCCAGGTGCCAGTGCCGAGGAAGTATCCCGCCAAATTACCGAGCGTGTGGAAAAAAAACTGCTGGAAACCGGTGACTACCAGCGTATCTCCTCTTTCTCCCGTCCCGGCCAATCCCAAGTGCTATTTGTCGCCCGCGACGATATGCACTCACGGGATATTCCCGACCTCTGGTACCAGGTGCGTAAAAAGGTCAACGATATTCGCCACACCCTGCCCCAGGATATCCAGGGTCCATTTTTTAACGACGAATTCGGCACGACCTTCGGCAATATCTATGCACTGACCGGCAGTGGTTTCGATTACGCCCTGATGAAGGATTATGCCGAGCGCCTGCAGCTATCACTACAGCGCGTAAAGAATGTGGGCAAGGTGGAACTCCTGGGCTTGCAGGACGAAAAAATCTGGGTGGAGATTTCCAACACCAAGCTCGCCTCTTTGGGTATTCCCCTCAGCGCGGTACAGAGCGCCCTGCAATCCCAAAATCAGGTGGCCGATGCCGGCTTTATCGATACGGTGAGCGACCGCGTACGTATCCGTGTCAGCGGCCAGTTTCACTCGGTCGATGAAATTCGTCGCTTTCCCATTAGCGCCGGCGGCCGCACCCAGAGGCTTGGGGATATTGCCGAGGTGTACCGCGGCTTTAGCGACCCCGCTCAACCGCGCATGCGCTTTATGGGGGAAGATGCCATCGGCCTGGCCGTCTCCATGAAAGAAGGCGGCGATATCCTCAAGCTGGGAAAGCAACTCGACACGGCCTTTATCGAACTGCAGGAAGACCTGCCTATCGGCATGCAGCTGCACAAAGTGTCCGATCAACCCGCGGCGGTAAAACGCGGTGTGGGAGAGTTCCTGCAGGTATTGGTGGAGGCACTGGGCATTGTACTGCTGGTGAGCTTCTTCTCCCTCGGCAGTCGCCCCGGCCTGATTGTGGCGCTGTCGATTCCGCTGGTGCTGGCCATGACTTTTGCACTGATGAATTACTTCGATATCGGCCTGCACAAAATTTCCCTGGGTGCCCTGGTGCTCGCCCTCGGCCTGATGGTGGACGACGCCATTATCGCCGTGGAAATGATGGCGATAAAAATGGAGCAGGGATTTAGTCGCCTGAAGGCGGCCGGTTTCGCCTGGACCAGTACCGCCTTCCCCATGCTCACCGGTACGCTAATTACCGCCGCCGGTTTTCTACCCATCGCCACCGCCCAGTCTGGCACCGGTGAATATACGCGTTCCATTTTCCAGGTCGTCACCCTTTCTCTTATGGTCTCCTGGATTGCCGCGGTGGTCTTTGTGCCCTATCTGGGGCACTACCTATTACCCAACCTCGCGCGCCGCAACCACAGCGGCGAAGTCCAGGACCCCTATCAAAAACCCTTTTATCAGCATTTCCGCCGCCTGATCACCTGGTGTCTGCACCACCGCAAAACGGTGATTGTGGCAACGCTGGCGATTTTTATTGGCGCCCTGGCCCTGTTCCGCCTGGTGCCACAACAGTTCTTCCCCTCTTCCGGCCGCCTGGAACTGCTGGTGGACTTAAAGCTGGCCGAAGGCGCCTCACTGAAATCCACCGAGTACCAGGCCAAACGCCTGGAGGCGCTACTGGATAAGAACGAACAGGTGGAAAACTATGTGGTTTATGTGGGCACTGGCTCACCGCGCTTCTACCTGCCACTGGACCAGCAACTGCCGGCCGCCAGTTTTGCCCAGTTTGTGGTAATGACCCGCAGTGTAGAAGAGCGCGAACAGGTACGTCGCTGGTTGATCGAAACCATGCAGGGGGAATTCCCCACTCTGCGCAGCCGTGTGTCCCGCCTGGAAAATGGTCCACCAGTTGGCTACCCCGTACAGTTTCGCCTCTCCGGCGAACACATTGGTGAAGTGCGTCACTTAGCCCGCCAGGTGGCCGCGCACGTGCGGGAGAACGCCAAGGTTACCAATGTGCACCTGGATTGGGAGGAGCCCAGCAAGACCGTCAACTTAAATATCGACCAGGACCGCGCCCGCACCATGGGCGTGAACAGTGCCTCGCTATCCCGCGCCTTGCAGAGCTCCCTCACCGGTATCACCGTGAGCCAATACCGCGAGGACAACGAACTGATTGATGTGCGTGTGCGCGGCGACGAGCAAGAGCGCTACGCCCTGGGTCAGCTTGGCAACTTGGCCGTACAGACCGACAGCGGTCGCAGTGTGCCGCTCAATCAAATTGCCACCCTCGAATACGGCTTCGAGGAGGGCATCATCTGGCACCGCGATCGATTACCCACAGTAACCGTGCGCGCCGATATCTACGGTAAGGAACTGCCCGCTAGCGTAGTGAACGAAGTCTGGCCGCGCCTGCAGGGTATTCGCGACCAACTGCCACCGGGTTACCTGCTGGAAGTGGGCGGCAGCGTGGAAGAATCCGAGCGCGGGCAGCAATCGGTGAATGCGGGCATGCCATTGTTTGTTTTGGTGGTGTTCACCCTGTTAATGCTGCAGCTGCGCAGTATGTCGCTGTCCACCATGGTGTTCCTCACGGCGCCTCTGGGGCTGATCGGAGTCACACTGTTTCTGTTGCTGTTTGGCAAACCCTTCGGCTTCGTCGCCATGCTCGGCACCATCGCCCTGGCCGGCATGATTATGCGCAACTCGGTGATCCTGATAGATCAGATCCAACAGGATATCAGCCAGGGGCTGAGTGCCTGGGAGGCGATCATTGAGTCCACTGTGCGACGCTTCCGCCCCATCGTGTTGACCGCTCTCACCGCCGTACTGGCAATGATCCCTCTGTCGCGCAGTGATTTCTTCGGCCCCATGGCCGTCGCCATTATGGGTGGGCTGATTGTGGCCACCGGGTTGACCCTGATCTTCCTACCAGCGCTATACGCCGCCTGGTTCCGCGTGCGCGAAGAAGACAAAGAAAACACCGTGGATAGCTCATCAAACTTGGGCAGTGCTGAACCACAGGCATCCGTATAGAAAAGATCGCCCGCCTAAGTTCTGGTAAAACCAAACCGAAAAGGCCCGGATATCTCTATCCGGGCCTTTTTTATTGAGATAGACAAAAAAAGCTATCAATAAACGTCCATCAGGATTTCTTCGGTTTTGCTGCCAGGGAATCGTAAACAATGCCCGTCCAGATATCCGGGGTCATAAAGCCCTGGCCAAACTTGCCATCGAAATCCTTGGTAGGCTTGGCAGCAACCACCTGATCGCGGCTTTTTCCACTATCGACCAACCTCTGGATACGATCGCGCAGGGTCGCCAGCATATCCCGCTGCACTTTTAACTCGGCGGGATTACTCAAGGGGCCATGCCCGGGAATAATTTTGGTGTTTTTTCCAGACAGCGCCAGGGCAGTATCCATCGCTTCAATCATGCCATCGACAGAGCCGCCGGAAGATACGTCGATAAATGGATAGGTACCATTAAAATAGATATCCCCCATATGAATCACATCGGCTTCGGTAAAATGCACAATGGAATCACCATCGGTGTGGGCAGGACCCACATATTGTACCCGTACCTTATCGCCGTTCCAGTGAAAGGTGGTGGCGTCGGTGAAGGTTATTACCGGTAACGCCGCCGCCGGCGAAGGCTCAACCTTACGTTTGAAGGCCGCAATAAACTGTTCGCTACTGACCCTTTTGCGCACATTTTCATGAGCCACAATCAGGGCACCACTTTTGCCCAGGTTTTCATTGCCGCCGGTGTGATCACCGTGCCAATGCGTATTAATAACAAATCGTAATGGCTGATCCGCCAAGCCCGCTATCGTCTTCTGTATTTTCGCGGTGAGTGGAGCATACTGGTCGTCCACCATAAAAGTGCCGTCCTCGCCCACCAGTACGGCGATATTGCCACCGGCCCCCTTGAGCATATAGACATTGCCCGCCACGGGTTCACTGCTAATCTCCACCTTGGCAAAGCGATCCTCCGCCAACGCTGGAACGCTCACAAGCGACACCAGCAGCGCCGCAATACCTGCTATCTGTTTCATTAAAAAGTCCTTGTTGTTATTTTCAAAGGCTATGGACCAACCGCTTTGGGGACGCCACCGGCTGTCGGCCGGAAAGCAAGGCCATCAAGATATCCGGTCGATCGGTGACAATACCATCCACACCCAGATCGATGTAGTGCTGCAAATCGGCCCAACCATTCACCGTCCACACAGAGACGTGTAGGTTCCGCTTGCGCGCCGCACGTAAGGTACCCCTGGTGACGACATCGAGGCCAAAATATTGCATGGGTAGCTGCATCGTCTGATAGTTCGGTGCCAACAAGTTTTCTGCGCGCAATAGCTGCGCAAAAAATAAAAGCGCCGCCTCCCAACTTGTAGACCCCGTGGCCGTACCGGGGCTCAGACATCGAAACTCGCGAATTACACCCACGTGAAAAGAGGAAACAATAACCTGGCTTTTCTTACCTGTGCGCTCGAGTAAATCATTTAATACTTGTGCCGCCCGATATTGCCCACTTTTCAAGTCCAGTATCAGCGGTGTAGAACCCACCACCTTTAGAGCCTCTTCCAGCGTCACAATTCTCAGTGGAGCTTCCCGATAAGGATAAGTCAGTCCATCACGACTCCAGTGATAAGCAACATTCAGTTTGCGCAGTTGCGCTAGGGTCATTTCCTCTATAGAACCACTACCATCGGTTGTGTCGTTCAAGTCGGGATCGTGCTGCAGAATCAGGTGTCCGTCGGCACTGAGCCAGAGATCTACCTCGACAGCATCCACGCCTAGTGCCACCATTTTTTGTAAGTAAATGAGGGTATTGCCCGGAAAAAGTCCATTGCCACAGTCATTGCCATGGGCAATTACCATTGGCCCCTTGAGCGCAGGCAACTTAAGTGCAGAGCTAGGCGCGACACCGGAGCGCGCATAAATGAAAAGCACAAGTACTATGACACAGAAAAGAAGTAGCGTTGACATGTATTGCTGCCATCCAAACCCGATATTCGTAAGAAAGGCTTAACCCTATTTATCCTCACAGAATCCCCATCTAAGAGGCACTCAAACACTCGTTGATGGCTCTGTCGAAAGGCCCTCACCCATCGCATTCATAGCCCCCTGGCCACTTACCGTTGTATCGGGCTCCGCCGTCAAAAAGCCAGTCTTCCGAGAGTGTAGATATACACGCTGTAGCCAAAGAGGAAGAAAAATGATCAGGTCATATAAACGGTTCAGTAAAATGCCACAATGTAGTGCGGTAACAGCCAAAAAGCGCAAGTACACAGAGACCAAGTTAAGGGAAAATAACAGTAAAAAACCAAACACGGTACGTGCGGAAGCCACAAATTGCTCCAAGGGAATCGCTGTGAAGGCCAGAGCCAGCGGGAGAATAAACCCCAACCCCAGCTGGGCCAGACCCAGGGTCCAATAAGCATCCATACCCGCAACGACAGGCCCGCTAATCGCCACCACACCCGTCATCGATTGATCTTGTTGCAATAATAATTCACGCGAGAAGGATAAACCTGCTTCAATCCCGGCAAAGCACAAGAGCAGAAGTAGTGCGGCCCACATCAAGCGCCGACGAGCGATGTCGGCCAAGGCACCGATAGAAGGAAACAGGCGAGTAATACGCAAACTTTCGATGACGACAATACCAGTGACAAGCTGTAAAAAAATCAACACAAGAGCGGTAATGTCCGCCGTGGCATAGGTGCCCAGGAAGTGGCCGTCGCCAACAATCTCTGTAATCGGACGAGCAATTAACTGGTGATTCACCCACACTCCAGCCAGTGCCACAAACAATACCAACGAGGACACCAGAAAACGATTCAAAGAGGAGATGGACAGAAGACGGAGGCTGCGATCACTCTCTTGCAAAATCTCTTCATATCGCGCCATATGCCCATCGAGCACTTTGCCGCGATAAATCAAAGATTCTACATTCCGATTGATACGCCCCAGGGTTTTCAGCATGGTGCGCCATCCAGGCATCATGCGTTTTAAAAGTTGGTGGCGCTCTCGTATGGCTTCCCGGTAGGATTCCAGAGCCCGCGACTCCGCCTTGCGCATGGACTGATTGATGGTCTCCAGCACATCGGCCACAACAGTATCATCCTGAGTAGGGATTTCCGCCACCGAGCGAATGGCCCTAGCCCAATTGGAGGGCTCCGGGGGAATCTCTGCGCTGCGCACATAATCCTCATCCAGCACGGTCATTTGTTCACAAAGACGGCGGTGTAATGTGGGATATTGCGCTAGATCCCGTTTTAGCGTTCCCTCTATACGCTCGAATTCGCGCTCAATCTGCCACTCAGCCATCTCCCGCCCCATAGCAAGTAGTACTTCCCGATTGCGCTCTCTCACCCGCTGCCCTGCCAACCCTATAGAGGTTGCGGCAAACAATAGCGAGCGGTGGCCAAAACGGGCCAGAGAGTAGATGGCTCTATGCGATGGTCCTCTACCAAGAAATAATGCTAGAACCGTCAAGCCTCCCCATAGCCAGAGTGGCAAAGTCTCTATTAGCTGATTCATGACATTTGATTCCCTTATAACACTGAGCGATACGCCATCCTACCAGCTGAAACACTGGCAATCGCCCAAAATGTCACACTTTATATTGCTTTATCGCGACAGCCCCGATGACCGAAGTTAGGCCGTTACGTTCGGCGAGGGGAATATGCCAGGTCATTTCATTTATCCCGCAATGGAAATGGATATTGTTCAACCCCGTCAATTTTCGCCTCCAAACCGAACGGTTTTTCAAACTACATACGAACACACTGAGAACCTGAATATTTCCCGCCAAAAACAAAATACCCAGAACTCTCAGAGAGACATAATCCGACACTAAAACCAATAGCCATAAAAATGGCAAAAAATAGGCTGCATACGCCAAATAACAAAAATAAAGATTCAGAAATTATCAGATTCTCGGCTACTTCAACCAACAAACTGGCAAGACGACATTACCTACAGGCGTTAATTTTTCATGAAAAATAAGGCACTGATTTTTCCAGACAACCCCATCGCCACTACTACACTCCAAACTAAATTCTCATCGAGTGAGTCATTTCCCCTAAAACAAAGAGGTAACTTGCGCAGCAAAGAAAACTGTTAAAGATCATCAGACATCAACCAGGAAACTTATACGACAGGAGTCGACAACGGATCTTGCACTCAACACTGAGGGTGATCCTTTTGTTTCAAGGAGAGGTACGAGGTATATGCCGGTTCTTTTTTTTAGCAACTCCGGCCTTCAGGGCGATCTTTTATTTTCACTGTTTTCGCAGTCCATTTCGATACCATGGGAAAAGGCCTGTATAGGAAAGCAAAGGCACTGCTTACAACATTACGAAGCAATTATCATCGATTGCTGGCAAATAGGCATCAACAATTGCTATAAGGATTTTTTATCGGACTTGAAAAAAATACGACACCCAAAAAACATCCTCATTAATTTCCCTGCCGATCTGCCAAACCACACCTTAGAGAAACTGCGCCAAACTGGCTGCTACTTATTATGCGACAGCAACGTAAGTCAGGAAAAGTTGATCCAGAGACTCAATACAGCTATTCATAGCTGTGACAGCAACCACTCGGATAACACTCAAACCCCGCTACCGCTCACTCGAAGAGAGCAGGAAATTCTAGGACAGTTAACCACTGGTGAACCCAATAGTGTGATCGCAACCAGACTACATTTGAGCGAGCATACCGTTAAAAATCACATGTATAACATATTCCGAAAAATCGGCGTAAAGAATCGCTTGCAAGCCAGCAACTGGGCAAAACTCAATCTCCAGGAAGAGAAAATATGAGGTTAACCCCGCTGATTCTGGTTCTTTGTGCAACAGTAACTTTCGCACAAGATAATACCAGAGTTCCTGAGGCAGATACCGACTCCGGTAGGCTGGAGGATGAAATCAGCGGGTTTAATATTGACAGAACAATAACCCGGACAGGGCATGATTTTGCTCGTTATCTCGGTGAATACAGGAACCTGAATTATCCAGATGCTACCTATAACCTGACAGTTTATGAACGCCCCTCAGCTCGCTGGGGAAACCTGATATGGGTTACCTATAACGACAAAATTGTATTTCGGCGCTTTATCAGCCCAAGCACCAATGACATTCACCGATTAGCAGATGAAGCTGCTCAGTATATTCATCAAGCGGTATTACAAGACCGTGTGAGTAGCGCTTTCACAGATAACTTTGATTTGGGAAAGGACGAATTCTAATGAACAAGAAGTATTGCTTTTATCCCCCTTGTCTGGTGGCTATCTTTTTTGCAAGTGGTACAGCGGTGGCAACCGAATTAATTTACGAACCGGTAAATCCAAATTTTGGCGGCAATCCACTGAATGGTACTTACTTACTGCAAAATGCGCAGTCGCAAGACAGCAACGAAGACCCCGACAAGTATGACAGCATGTACGAGCAACCCAGTGCTTTGGATCGTTTTTCCGACTCCCTGGAAACACGTCTGCTCAATCAGCTACTCACCGACGTGGGCGATGGCAACAGTGGCGAATTAATTACTGATGACTTTGTTGTACAGATCGTTGACAACGACGGCGTACTTACCGTGTTAATCACCGATCGGAACACTGGCGACAAAAGCGAAATCGTTGTAAGTGGACTCAACCCCACAAATTAGATAAGAATCAACTCTGAAGGATAACTGGCAATGCGCAATGCAATAAAAAAAGCCGTAGCCTTGCCCGCACTGGCGTTCACACTCACATTTAGCGGATGCTCTGCAGTCAAAAGCATTGGCGATGCCCTTTTTGGTCCTGGGCGCACCGATGCCATGCTGACCCCGCGTATGAATACCTATCGGGATTTGGTAAACCTACCAGAGCCCAAAGGGAAAATCCTAGCAGCGGTATACAGCTTTCGAGACCAAACCGGCCAATACAAGCCAGCCCCCAACAGTAGTTTCTCCACCGCGGTTACTCAAGGTGGTGCAGCCATGCTAATGGATGTGCTGAATGAATCTGGTTGGTTTATTGCATTGGAACGCGAGGGATTACAGAATCTACTCACTGAGCGTAAGATCATACGTGCCGGGCTCAGTAAACCGGGCGCTCCGGTAAATAATAATATTCCCCTGCCAACATTAATTGCGGCTAATGTACTCCTTGAGGGAGGTATCGTTGCTTACGACCAAAATATCCAAACTGGCGGTGCCGGTGCTCGCTATTTTGGTATCGGGGCTGATGAACAGTATCGGGTGGATCAAGTCACCGTCAACCTACGTGCGATTGATATACGGTCTGGCAGAATATTACACTCAGTATTAACATCAAAGACAGTCTACTCCAAAGCAATAAGCGCCGATGTATTCCGCTATGTAAAATTCCGACGTTTACTGGAAATAGAAGCGGGGACAACATTTAACGAGCCCGCCCAACTTGCTATGCTATCAGCAATGGAATCTGCGGTGATTCACCTAATCAGCGAAGGCATTGTACATAATTCCTGGGCACTATCGAATCCCGATGATATTAACAACCCTATACTGCAATACTATTTAAACGACAGCACAGTAATTATGTAACCGTGGTAATTGGTATATACAGTTTAAAAGGCAGAGGTACCCATGCCAGGCAGTCACAAATATCGTTTCTTACTCGCAACGGCCATCTTTGGCATGTGCACTGATGTTTGCACAGCCTCCGATCTGGACAGCAACAGTGAGCTGGCTCTAAACAGCGAATTGAGTTCAGCAAACCTATTGTCCGTATCCAACCTCACGGTGATCAATCAGGAAGGTGGAATTAATACGGTCAGCGTGCGCCAAAGTGGTCGAACAAATTACACATCCGCCCACCAGGATGGCAACAGAAACAATCTCTCAGTAACCCAGGCAGGTGAAGATAATGTCGTACTTTCACGCCAGGTTGGCGAGCAGAATCTCAGCGGATTAATTCAGGTTGGATATGAAAACTGGATCAATATTGGACAATACGGCGTAGGTAATTCAGCCAGTGTTTCCCAGTTCGGCATGCAAAATAGCGCACACGTGGAAGAAGTTGGCATGTTACATAAAGTTAATATTTATCAGAGTGGCAATGGCCTGAATGCCTCAGTAATAGTAACTGGCACAGCCACTGTAACCTATATCCGCCAATTTGATTAATTAAACGCTTCGATCAAGACTGTAAAAATGGCACATATCTAAAAACCCAGGGCTGTACAACCAGGGCAGCTTTAGAAGCTCTCTTCCTCCAAGCCATCCGCACTAGCCTGAACACCTGAGAAGTCACTCTCCCTGTCAGAATTTATAAAATGGTGATCCAGGAAAAGCTCTGCCCCGTAAAAATAAGGCAGATACGCAACATAAATGAAGGCAAGACCTCTAGAAATTAATTTCACGAGAAAGTACATCAAGAACAAAGGAACTATATTCCTATTTTTTAGTGACTTCTATCCTATGGCGAATCGCTGCATTACCAACAAAACTAATAACATATCTGATCAAATGTTGTTTTACACCTCTTGGACATTTCGTCATGCAGACATTAGGTTGTTTAGGGATCAATCTCTCAAAGCCAGATAGGCTCCTTTCTCAGGGAAAGTTTCTCCGTACAGCACACGGAAGAAACCAACTCTCCTCTAAAGGCAACCGAGCAGTTAAGCCGTCCAAGCGAAAAGATTAGTGTATTGAAGTAATAATCGCTGATTATTTTATTCGATCTGAATTCAACGATACAGCCATTCCTCAAGTTAAGGGTTTCTGTATTGTGAATCCATGACATCTGGAAGATGTCATTAATTTCAGCACAGAGTGTGCTGAATCTAAAACGTCCAGAGTAAAGGAGTATCGCATGAAGGCGTTAACACCAATCGCAGCCGCAATCCTTATTGCCTCAAGTGGCAGTGTATTAGCCGCAAATAATACCACCTTGCAAAGCCAGCTTGGCGCTGGGAACATGGCCACTTCCACCCAGGTAGGGCCCGGCAACGTAAACAACCTCGTGATTCAAACTCAAGTGGGTAATTTCAACGACTCCAATGCATTACAGACTTTCGGTAGTGATACAAATATTGTTCTGCACACTCAAACCGGAAATCAAAATAATGCAACATCTTCTCAATTTGGCGGAAGCCTAAATACCGCCTCAGTTTTTCAAGTTGGCAATGGTAATACAGGTATTACTACCCAATCAGCACCAGCATTCGCATCCGCAGCTTTCATTAATCAGGGTGGCGACGTTAACGTTGGCTTCATAACACAAGCAGCCTCAGCTTTTGATGTAGCAGCCGTAAATCAGTTAGGTACTGCAAACTTTTCTACAATCACTCAAACTTTAAGCGTTGGCAACAGCGCTACTTCTAATCAAGCTGGCAATGCAAATATTTCCAATATAGCTCAAATTTTAGCTCTCGGAAATACTGCTGTCGCCAACCAAGCTGGCACCCTCAACCTTTCAAGTCATATCCAAACAGGTGTATTAAATAATTCAAACTCCTCCCAACTAGGTACTTTGAACTTTACATCTGCATTGCAGGCTGGCCTGGGTAATGACTCACAGACTCTTCAATCTGGTTTTGGCAACCTTTCCGCACATACGCAAGTCGGCTCATTCAATGACGCGCTCACCGCTCAAGCTGGATTAGTTAACGTATCTTCAATTACTCAGACCGGATTAGGGCATGATGCAGCAACCACCCAAGTGGGCCTTGCTAATACACATACCACCCTTCAGTTTGGTTCAAATGAAACGGCTGTAGCAAGTCAAGTTGGCGTAGCTAATGTAGGCTTCATTTTGCAATAGCTCTTACAGTAGCTCCTTAGAGAAACAGATTCTTACGGCGGCCATCATTTGGCCGCCTTTTTTATATCCAGTAAACCTGCCAGGCACGAAGAATCTCTCATGACGTTATAAATGCCTGCTTTCCAAGAAAATTGTCGACCTCCAAAAAATAGAACCAAACACGCCGGTCTATAACTCACAGTTATTTAATCACAAGTCATTTGGCACTCAAGTGTTTACATAAAGGAAATACATACTTTCTTCTTAGATTAACGAAACTTATCTCCCATGGCCTTCCAGTGCTTTACCCACAAAACTCTACTCAGCATCAAGCTGATATTCACGAGGTTAAAATGCTTTACCCCAATATTCGAAGAGGCCTGAGTCTCTGTTGATATTTTGGAGAAACTCCCTCAAAGAACTTTCCCTATAGCAGGAAAAGAAATTCTTACACAAGCTCTAGATGCTACCTTGCAATTTTTTCGAAAAAACTTTTTAGCAAAATCTGATTTCTTCAAGGAGTACCCAATGAACAAATATACCCCGATAGCTGCAGGTGTTTTTCTGGCTATTGCAACAAGTGGCGCTATGGCCAACACCATACTTGTCAATCAAAATGGTGTTGGCAATATGATCGCACCAGTCCAAGATGCCACGGTTGTCAACGGAACCATTATCATCAACCAGGTTGGCGATTTTAATAAATCCACCCCAGAACAGACTGGCACTACTAACAACAGCCTGATAGGCCATAGTCAGATCGGCGACTTAAATATGGCAGAATCCTTGCAGGATGATACCTCTGGTTCATTTGCCACTATTAATCAAGTGGGCGACGGTCACGACGCCACCACTCAACAGTTCTCCGCCCACAGCTCAACAGCCAATGTCCTTCAAAGTGGTTCACCACAATTAGCAACAATTACGCAATTTAATGTTCATACAAATATCGCCACTGTAAATCAAGATGGATCCTCTAATGATGCTAATGTGAACCAGTCTTTTGGGACACTTAACGGGACTCTTGTCAACCAGTCTTCAAGCTACGTTCTCGGCAACTCAATCACGACGATGCAGTCAGGTGGTTCCTTCAACTTGATCGAAGCCTATCAGAAAGGTCGAGAAAACAGTGCATTGGTATCGCAGGTTGCTGGATCAGGAAATATTTCTGTTACATCACAGGATGGAAAGTGGAACAACTTAAACGTCGCTCAGTCAGGTGATGGTAACTACAGTAGAGTCTTTCAGTATTGGGAGAGCAATACAGCTATACACAACCAGAGTGGCGATGATAACTGGGCCAAAACCATACAAAAATCTCGCAACAATATTGCGTGGGTATCTCAGCCAGGCGATATGAATGAGTCCTCCATAATTCAATCTGGTGGCAACGTGAATCAATATTATATCACCCAAAGCGGAAATTCTAACGAATTTACTGCGACGCAAACTGGTAATTCAAACTTTATCTCAGTGGTACAGGCAGGTAACGGTAATATGCAGGTTGTCAATCAGATTGGTGATAATAACATGTATATCTTCCCGTAGAAATATTCATCATCTAAACCGCTAGCAAAGCTGACCTCATACGGGTCAGCTTTGCCGTAAGCAATCCTCTACTCCGTTGATTTTTTTTTATTTATAACATACCTTCCACGAAAACCTGAGAAAAAATACTCCCGTGATGAAACGCACAAATACCTCGACCCACAGAATTCAACGAGATTAAATCAACTACGAAAACAGGAAATCAAAAGAATTAATGCCTTATTAAGGTATTCAATGTCATTACACATTTTTACGGAATAATTCAACTAAAGTTATACCTATAGACTAAAACATCCCTTCCGGGGCATGACATCAAGTTTGAGTGCTTACTGAGTCATGATGGACACAGCAGTAAACAGGAGTTAAACGTGAGGAAGATTACCATTCTGTCACTGGCAATTATGGTTTCTAGCAGCGGACTCACATACGCGGCAGGTAACACATCGACGGCTGGACAAAGTGGCAATAACAATCATGTCATAGTCGACCAAACTGACAGCAACGCTATCGACAATGATGTGGAGGTCTACCAAGATGGTAACCTCAACAATATAGAGACTACCCAAGTCAATGAGACTGACAGCTTGATTCACCAGACTCAGGTAGGGAAATTAAACGATGCTTACAGTCTCCAAATGGGCGGCATTGGTAATCGTGTTCTGATCTATCAAACAGGTATGGACAATCGCTCTAACGCTTATCAGGTTTCAATACAAAATAGTGAAGCTCATATCCGCCAGAATGGCTCAGGTAACCAAGCCGAAATTCAACAGCATCTAGGCAGCGATAATCTCTCCGTTATTGAGCAAATTGGCAGTATTCATGGCGCCCTGGTTGGCCAATATGCCAGCTTTAATTCAGAGGCGTATATATACCAAGATGGTTCTTATCATGAAGCAACCATTGGCCAGGAAGGTACAGGGCACTATGCCAGGATATCGCAAACCGGCATGCACCATTCTGCCAATATCTCTCAAGCCGACATGTACAATGAAGCCGACATCACGCAAAGTGGTGAAGGCAACCTGAGCACTATTATTCAGGTATCATGGTATAACAGCGCCTTTGTCACCCAGGATGGATTTATGAACCAAGCCATTGTTATGCAATCTGGGGGTGGCGCTATGGGTGGTGGGCATATGGTAATTGTGAATCAATCTGGCAGCATGAATACAACTAACGTCACTCAAAGTGGGTTTGCTGGCTCTGCAAATATTACCCAAACAGGACATGGGAATACGGCCATAGTACACCAGTAAATACCTTCTTCTCCTAATGACCACAGCGGCCAAAAATTAACAAAGATCTTTGGCCGCTGTGATCATACATCCTATTCACCAACCGAAGTTCTTTATCCGTGAGCTTTTTTACATATTTTATTGAAAAAAACTCTCATAAATTATCCATTTTCCTCTCATGGTGGCAGTAATTTTTTTCATCAAGAATAAATAAGTACTCCCACTCAGCAGTTGTGGAGAAAACGATGAAGGCCTCTTGGAAGCTACATTTAGCCAACGTCATATTAACCAGCTGCCCTTTCTCAGCTCAAGGTAATGACCAAACTGTTCGCCAAGTTCAAATTGGGATCGGGAACAACGCTACCGCTATTTAAAATTTTCCACTCACCCGGAGAATTCTAATTACCCAAGAACAGATTGATTTTTTTAATGATGCAACCACAAACCAAGTAGGAAAAATTAACAGCACCGTCGCACAGTATCAGACGGGCCAACAGCTTTCATCTGAAATCAGTCAAGTTTTCGGGAGTGGCAATGTGGGGCAAAGTGTGCAGATTGGTGCGAATATCAAATCAGAAATATTTCAAATTAATCAAATGCAAGGCTTCTCACTGCACACTCAAGATGGACAAAGCCACTTTGCCTTAACATTGCAACGCCTGGGTCCAATAATAGTATTCAAATTCAACAAGCCGATCGTTTAAATATTGCGACCGCTCATCAGATCATAAATTTTGGCGGCGATATTAATAGTACACAGGCCGGTATATTCAATAGCGTGAATAGTCGCCAGCAAGGGGTTTCCCACGAAGTCACTGTCGTTCAGACTGGAGGGTTCAATAAGGCTGATACGACCCAGCTAGGTAGCGGCCAATGTGCCACAGCGCTACAAACCGGTGTGGATAACCTGATCAACCTCACCCAGACGGGAAAAAACAACAGCGGTAATCTCACTCAATTGGGAGTCAGCAATGGGGCTTTTTTACTTCAGTCCGGCAGTTTTCTCACCGCGAGCGTTGGGCAGCTCGGTGGTTTTAACCATATATCCATCTCACAATTTGGTCACAATCAGGATAGCCACGTCATTCAGATTGGCATCAATAACCGTAGCCGTGTACATTAGTAGAGTTCAGGATTGAACCCGTAGTATTTCATCGGGACATAAGAGGTGACATTATTTCTGACACTGCGCGTTAATTTAGGTGCCTTACACCTGGACACAACTAGAACTTTTTTCCTGTTCAAATAGTACTTCTTTCCTATAGCCCTTAAACGAGATAGGAACAAAACTTAAAAAGGCGGAACAAACATTTGCGCTCCTTAGCAGTATCAGGGATGCCAACCAGAATGCAGCAACTTTCTCCTCTCCTGAATTTTCTCCATCGAGTCCGTCTCTTTATGCCGGCTCTTTCCCTATGTATTTACAACGCCATTGTACTTTGGCTCTATAAGGTCAGGCCCTAACGCCGTACTGCAAAATTAGGCACGGCACGCTGTTCCTTCTATCAGCACACCGGCTCAGTGCTCCAATCGTGACGCTCTTTTTTAAGCAGTAATGGAGATACTCATGAAAACTGTAACCTCAATAGCAGCCGCTATCGCTTTCGTGGTTAGCGGTAGCGCTTTAGCCGACAACAATATTACTTACCAGAATCAAAACGGCATGGGTAACTTCGGCTTTGTTGATCAAACTGGTCCCCACAACTACGACAACCTAGTAAATCAAGAGCAACATGGAGAATACAACACAGCTGTGAGCCTACAGGCCTATGAGCACCACAGTACTGTTTTGCAATACCAGGATGGTCATAGCAACTATGCAAATGCATTTCAGACTGATGGATCTGAAAACGTGGCTATGAGTGAGCAGATAGGCATGAACCACAGCTCCTTGACACTCCAGCTTGGAGAGGAGGGTAGCTTTTCCTTCCATGCACAAGAGGGTAAGGAAAATACCGCCTGGACCTACCAACAGTCTGGCAATACCAACCAAGCCACCATCTTACAAAGTAGTGACTACAGTAAGGCGACAGTAACCCAAGTCGCTAGCGATAACAGCGAAGCGATGGTTTCACAGGACGGGGAAATGAATAGCGGTGATATACACCAAACCGGTGGATTTCATCGAGCCCATATGATCCAGGGGGATGGCGGTAATAACGACGGTGACATCCGCCAACATGGGTTCGGCCATGACGCCAGAATGTATCAGGAAGGCTGGTATAACGAGGCGGATATTTCTCAGGCGGGCAGCCATCACTCTGCGACAACCAAGCAAAGTGGTCAAGGTAACGATGTTTATCTCGGACAGGTTGGCAACAAGCATCTTGCGGAAGCGACCCAAATTGGCTCCCACAACTACAGCTTGGTTTCCCAGGTTGGCCACTATGGAACCGCCAAAGTTCACCAATATGGCGACAGCAACCAAAGCTATATTTCCCAGTAAAACGACGCCACAAAAAAGGGCGGCCTCTGGCCGCCCTTTTTTTAGAAGCCCCTGTTACAGGTGCTCTACAGTTTCAATTTCATATTCCACCGCACCCGATGGGGTATGCACCACAACGATCTCCCCCACTTCCTTACCAATCAGAGCGCGGGCAATGGGGGAATTCACCGAAATTTTTTGCTTTTTCACATCGGCTTCATCGTCACCTACAATTTTGTAAGTCACTTCTACATCATCATCCAAGTGGATAATGGTTACTGTAGTACCGAAGATCACCTTGTCACTGGGCTCAATCGACTTTACGTCAATAACCAGCGAGTGGGACAGCTTCGCTTCGATCTCTTGAATTCGACCTTCAATAAAGCCCTGCTTTTCACGCGCCGCATGGTATTCGGCGTTTTCCTTCAAATCACCGTGTTCGCGAGCCTCAGCAATCGCTTCCACCACGGCTGGGCGCTCGACTTTTTTCAGATTATCCAACTCTGAACGCAGTGCTTCCGCGCCTTCTACGGTCATTGGTACCCGATTCACTATGGGACCTCCATTATTGTTACTACGCAACCGGACCCTGTGTCACCACAAGGCCCGATCCGAACTGACGAATTGTTTTAGCTGTTTAGGACAGTTTTATCACACGCTGATGCAGATCCTGCAGACGACGCACCTGCAGCGGCTCTTCCTGGCGCATCGCCATTGCCATGGCCTGTGCCGCCGCCAGGGTGGTGGTGTAGCACACCTGGTGGTTCTCGGCGCTGCGGCGGATATCCGCAGAGTCGCGAATCGCCTGGCGCCCTTCGGTGGTGTTCACCACCAGCGCAATCTCGTCATTTTTGATCATATCGACGATATGCGGGCGACCTTCACTCATCTTGTTGACGGTTGTAACGGGAATATCATTTTCTTGCAAGACCTTGGCGGTACCACGGCTGGCAATCACCTCGAAGCCCAGCTCGACCAGATCGCGGGCAACACCCACGGCATCTGCCTTATCGAAGTCACGCACAGAGATAAATGCGCGACCGGATTCCGGCAGGCGATCGCCGGCGGCAACCAGGCCCTTGTCGAAGGCTTCTGCGAAGGTCGCACCAACGCCCATTACTTCGCCAGTAGACTTCATCTCGGGGCCGAGAATCGGGTCCACTTTGGGGAACTTGTTGAAGGGGAATACAGACTCTTTGACGGAGTAGTAGTCCGGTACGATCTCTTCGGTAAAGCCCTGCGCCTGCAAGCTGATACCGGCCTGGCAACGCGCCGCCACTTTCGCCAAGGAGGAACCGATACACTTAGAGACAAACGGCACGGTGCGGGAGGCACGCGGGTTCACCTCGATCACATAGATCTCGCCGTCCTGATAGGCCAGCTGGGTGTTCATCAGACCAATTACGCCCAATTCGCGCGCCATGGCTTTTACTTCTTCGCGCATGCGGTCCTGCACGTCCGCCGGCAGGCTGTAAGGCGGCAGGGAGCAGGCGGAGTCGCCTGAATGCACGCCACACTGTTCGATATGCTGCATGATGGCGCCGATTACAACGTCTTTGCCATCGGATACCGCGTCGATGTCCACCTCGATGGCCGCGTTGAGGAAGTGGTCCAGCAGCACCGGGGCCTCATCGGAAACCTGCACCGCTTCTTTCATGTAAGTGAGCAGCTCGTCTTCCTTGTAGACGATCTCCATGGCACGGCCGCCCAATACGTAGGAGGGGCGCACGACCAGCGGGTAGCCCACATCTTTGGCTGCCTGGATGGCTTCGGACACAGAGCGCACGATGGCATTCTTCGGCTGTTTGAGGCCGAGACGCATAATCATCTGCTGAAAGCGTTCGCGATCTTCAGCGCGATCGATCTGCTCTGGAGTGGTACCGATAATCGGAACCCCTTCGTTAGCCAGGTGACGCGCCAGGTTCAGCGGCGTCTGGCCACCGAACTGTACGATGACACCTTCCGGCTTCTCTTTGGCAACAATTTCCAGCACGTCTTCCAGGGTGACCGGCTCGAAGTAGAGGCGATCGGAAGTGTCGTAATCGGTGGAAACGGTCTCCGGGTTACAGTTGACCATAATGGTCTCGTAGCCGTCTTCGCGCATCGCCAGGGCGGCGTGTACACAGCAGTAGTCGAACTCGATGCCCTGACCGATACGGTTGGGGCCACCGCCGAGCACCATGATTTTCTTGTTATCGGACGGCTCTGCCTCACACTCTTCGTCGTAAGTGGAGTACATATAAGCCGTCGAGGTACTGAATTCAGCGGCACAGGTATCCACACGCTTGAAGGACGGGAAGATACCCAGCTTATGGCGGAATTCGCGCACCGTTTTCTGGCTCACGCCCAGCAGGTCTGCCAGGCGACGGTCTGAGAAACCCTTACGCTTCAGGAAGCGCATATGCTCTGCCGTCAGCGCCGAGGTGGGCAGGGACTTGAGCGGCTCTTCGATTTTGATCAGTTCTTCGATCTGCACCAGGAACCAGGGATCGATACCGGAAAGCTCGAAGATTTCATCGATACTCATACCCATGCGGAAGGCATCGCCCACATACCAGATACGCTCGGCACCCGGTATGGAGAGCTCACTGCGCAAACGGTTCTCGGCACCGTCTTTGCTCGGATCGATCTTGCTTTCCAGGCCGAAGCTGCCCACTTCCAGACCGCGCAGCGCTTTCTGCAGGGACTCTTGGAAAGTGCGGCCGATGGCCATCACCTCGCCAACCGATTTCATCTGAGTAGTCAGGCGCGCATCCGCTTCACCGAACTTCTCAAAGGTAAAGCGCGGAATCTTGGTGACAACGTAGTCGATGGACGGCTCGAAAGACGCCGGGGTAGCGCCGCCGGTGATATCGTTCTGCAGCTCATCCAGGGTGTAGCCCACCGCCAGCTTGGCCGCGACCTTGGCAATCGGGAAGCCGGTGGCTTTCGAGGCCAGTGCGGAGGAGCGAGATACACGGGGGTTCATCTCAATCACAACCACGCGGCCAGTTTTCGGGCAGACGCCGAACTGTACGTTGGAACCGCCGGTCTCAACGCCGATCTCGCGCAATACCGCGATAGACGCGTTGCGCATCAGCTGGTATTCCTTATCGGTCAGCGTCTGCGCCGGCGCTACCGTGATGGAATCACCGGTATGCACACCCATCGGGTCAAAGTTCTCGATGGCGCACACGATAATGCAGTTGTCGTTCTTATCGCGAACCACTTCCATCTCGTACTCTTTCCAGCCGAGCAGGGATTCGTCGATCAGCAGTTCGTTGGTGGGGGAGAGATCGAGACCACGCTTACAGATCTCTTCAAACTCCGGCCAGTTGTAGGCCACACCGCCACCGGAGCCGCCCATGGTGAAAGACGGGCGGATAATGACCGGGAAACCGAACACTTCCGGTACCTTCTTCGCCTCTTCCATGGAGTGCACGATCTTGGCGCGCGGAGTCTCCAGGCCGATGGCCTTCATGGCCTTATCAAACAGGTCGCGGTCTTCCGCTTTCTCGATAGCGTCTTTGTCCGCACCGATCAGCTCGACATCGAATTTCTTCAGGACACCGTGTTTGTCCAGGTCGAGGGCGCAGTTCAGTGCTGTCTGGCCACCCATCGTGGGCAGGATGGCGTCGGGACGCTCCTGTTCGATGATCTTGGCGACAGTGCGCCACTCCACCGGCTCGATGTAGGTGGCATCGGCCATGGACGGATCGGTCATGATGGTGGCCGGGTTGGAGTTCACCAGGATGACCCGGTAGCCCTCTTCGCGCAGCGCCTTACAGGCCTGGGCGCCGGAGTAGTCAAATTCGCACGCCTGGCCGATAACGATGGGGCCGGCGCCGATAATCAGTATGCTTTGGATATCTGTGCGTTTTGGCATCTTTCTTCCGTTCTACTACCGGCCCAGGCCGGCTGCGCTTAATTTCATACGTGTCTTGTTAAAACCGCCGCAAAAGCGGCGGTTGTTCGCCCTACCCTGGGCAGCTACACCCTTAGGCGCGCTCTTTCATCAAATCGATAAAGTGGTCGAACAGCGGCGCCACATCGTGTGGGCCCGGGCTCGCTTCCGGGTGGCCCTGAAAGCTGAAGGCCGGCTTGTCTGTCAGGCGGATACCCTGCAAGGTGCCGTCGAACAGGGACTTGTGGGTAACTTCCACATTGCCCGGCAAGCTATCGGCGTCCACTTCGAAGCCGTGGTTCTGCGCAGTGATCATCACCTTGGTGCTGTTCAGGTCCTGTACCGGGTGGTTACCACCGTGGTGACCGAACTTCATCTTGGCGGTTTTGCCACCCACTGCCAGACCCAGCAGCTGGTGTCCCAAGCAGATGCCGTAGGTGGGGATACCGGCGTCGAGGATTTCGCGGATAGCGGCAATCGCGTATTCGCAGGGCTCGGGGTCGCCGGGTCCGTTGGACAGGAAGACACCGTTGGGATTCATCGCCAGTACTTCCGAGGCTGGGGTCTCCGCCGGTACCACCGTGATATCACAGCCGCGATCCACCAGCATACGCAGGATATTACGCTTCACACCAAAGTCGTAAGCCACCACTTTGAAGGGCTGCTCCGGCGCGGCTTTGTGGCCTTCACCAAGGGTCCAGGTGCCTTCGATAAAGGGGTAGGCTTCCTTGGTGCTAACCACCTTGGCCAGGTCCATGCCTTTCAGGCCGGCGAAACCCTTGGCCTTGGCCAGGGCTTCCTCGCGGTCGATATTGTCGCCAGCGACAATACAACCGCTCTGGGCGCCCTTGTCGCGCAGCAGACGAGTCAGGCGACGGGTATCGATATCCGCGATGCCGACGATATTGCGCTCGCGCAGGTAGTCCTCTAGGGACTGCTCACTGCGAAAACTACTGGCCAGCAGCGGCAGATCGCGAATCACTAGGCCGGCGGCCCAGATCTCGGCGCACTCTTCGTCTTCCTGGTTGGTACCCGTGTTGCCGATATGTGGATAAGTCAGAGTCACAATCTGGCGGGCGTAGGAGGGATCGGTAAGGATCTCCTGATAGCCGGTCATTGAGGTGTTGAACACCACCTCGCCAACAGAACTGCCGTGGGCGCCGATGGCGCGTCCTTCAAAGACGCTACCATCTGCGAGCACCAGCAGCGCGGGAGTTGTACTCTGCATAAAGTTGTGGGGCATGAAAGCCTCCGACGTAGGGACAGCTTTAGTCAAATTGAACTCCAATCTTCAGAACTGCTTCCGGGCGGGGTTTGCGGGCTTAGGAGCATACAGGCTCCTGACTGGCGCGCGCATAAAAAAGCGAGATGAAACATCGCAGCTTCATCTCGCTTTAAAAATTTTTTCACGCGCGGCTCTCACAAGTTGAGCCGATGCTTGCCACCGGCTTTTCGGTGGGCTCGCGCTGTGCGATTCAGCTTCGCGGCACCGGCCCAAATCGGGCGCAGATTCTACGCGAATTTACCCATGGACGCTAGTGCAAAAATGCAGCAAAAGCGATCCAAATCCTCTCCTCACTCCATCTTGCGGCCGAGGCGGAACAAACTGTTACCCATCTTCAACTCCGCTTTCTCCAGCATGGTTTTGTTCATGCGCAAAGCCACCTCACCATTGGTGTCGGCAAACTCGATCATCCCCCCGGTTACCGCAAAGCGCTCGGCATCGCTCACCGTAAGGACAGGAAAGAATTCCACGGTCACCAGCGTCTTCAGCAGGTTGGCGCGATCCATTGAACCGAGAACCACAATCTGGCACTTGCGCGCGCGCAGTATGTCTTTGAGATCGATCCTCTCCAGCGCCACCCGACGCCCATCGATACGCTGGTTCTTGAAACGCTCCGCCAGGGTCTCTCCCAGAGAATCGCCACCCAGCAGACACACTTTGAACGGTGCGCTGTGATTGTCGAAGGCATTGACCGGCCACTGCAGGTTGTAGGCGAAATGCACGATGTAATCCACCATCACTCGCCGCCCCAAGGGGGTGTCCGAAAGATTGACCGCAGCCAGGGCCACAGGCGCAATCAATACACTCAACAGCAGTGAAAAGAAGAGGGAAAGGCGGGGGAGCGAAAGTCTGTGGCTAGGTGTCTTCACGGTCGTATAAGCCCTGCGGTTCACACTGCCTGTACCGTAGGAGCGGCCCCGGCACAGGGTGTCTATCGGCGGATACCTACGGCACTCAAACGCTACCGAGGCTCGATAAGCGCGCCAGCGGAAAGCCCGGCCACCCCTGAAGGTTAGTCCACCGGGCCCGGCACCGCCGACGCCCCGCCATACGGCTTACTGCTTAGGCGAATCGCTTTCCGAGTCGCTGCGCGGCGCATGTACCGACGCCGCCGAACGCCACTTCAAGGCCTTTTCAATCGACATAATCATGGCGCCTGCCACATCTTTGCGGGTGGCACTCTCGATCCCCTCAAGACCAGGTGAAGAGTTCACCTCAAGCAGCAGCGGGCCCTTGCGCGAGCGGATAATATCCACCCCAGCCACCTTCAAGCCCAGCGCTTTCGCCGCCTTCACCGCAATGCGCTTTTCATCCGCGGTTACCTTAACCACCGAAGCGGTACCACCCTGGTGGATATTGGCACGAAACTCGCCCGGTGCAGCCTCCCGCTGAATCGAGGCGACTACACGCCCATCGATTACAAACAGGCGCAGATCCTTGCCCTGAGCCTCGCGAATAAATTCCTGCACCAACAGGTTCGCTTTCAGTGACTTAAAGGCATTGATCACCGACTCTCCCGCCTTGCGGGTTTCCGCCAGTACCACGCCGCGCCCCTGGGTGCCCTCAAGCAGCTTCACCACCAAAGGCGCACCGCCGACCATTTCAATCAGCTCATTGGTGTCCACCGGCGAATTGGCAAAACCCGAGGTGGGGATGTTCAAACCATTCCGCTGCAACAATTGCAGAGAAAACAGCTTGTCCCGCGATTGGCTGATCGCCGCAGAACCATTCAAGGCAAACACCTCCAGGCTCTCGAAGTGGCGAGTCAGCGCGCAACCGTAAAAAGTCTGGCTGGGACGAATTCTCGGAATAATGGCATCCAGGTTATTCAGGACACGGCCGTCGCGGTAGTGCACCTCGGGCTCATCCGCATCCAGCTTCATATAACACTGGCGCACATCCAAAAAGGTCATGCGGTGGCCGCGTTCGGCGCCCGCCTCCATGATGCGGCGATTGCTGTAAAGATCCGGATTGGAGGCCAACAAGCCGATGCGCAGTCCGGTGCCTGCGATATGGTGCTCGTCCCGATAAAATTCATCGAGCTGACTTTTTGGCATCTCGCCCAGACAAAAACCTTCGGAGGGGTCGACCATCATGCGTCCGAGCATCGCCTCGCGCCCGAGCAACATTCGGTAGCCCATGCTGTCGCGGTTGGTCAGGGTCAACTCGATATCCCAGACACTGCCGCCGATCGAGAGCGCGGTGCGAATGACCGGACGCCTCTCCGATTCCCCCGAGGAACTGCGTACCAGGCGCTTATCGAGTATGCGGGCTTCACAGCGCACGGTGGGACGGCGCTGGTGTTGCAGCGGGTGCGCCTCGAAGCTCACCCAGGGCTCACCGTCGCGTTTAAACGTCTGAATATTATATGCGTGCAGGCATGATGTTTTAGCCCCGGAATCTACCCGAGCCTTGATCGCGGGGATTCCCAAACCGGGAAAAGCACACCACTCTTCACTGCCGACAATCAGCTTTTTTTCCAAACACAAATCCTCAACATTTTTTAATTTATCGGGAGAGAGAGAACTCCCCGAATCCTTTTCCTACCCTTCAGAAAACCGTTGCTGCGGGCAAATTAATTCAGTCCCAGCACGTCGCGCATATCATAGTATCCCGGTGCCCGTGCCGAGCCCTCTTCACCCGCCAACCATAGCGCTGCTCGCACTGCCCCGCGAGCAAAAGAAAGGCGGCTGCTGGCGCGATGACTTATTTCAACCCGCTCTCCCTCGGCCAAAAACATCACCGTGTGCTCTCCGACGACATCACCGCCACGCACGGTGGCGAAGCCGATGGTGTCACGCTCGCGCGCACCCGTCTGGCCCTCGCGCCCATAAATAGCCACTTTATCCAGATCGCGCCCAAGTGTTTCCGCGACGACCTCGCCCATGCTTAGCGCGGTACCCGATGGGGCATCCACTTTATGGCGATGATGGGCCTCCACAACTTCTATATCCGCGTCTTCGCCCATTACCCGCGCAGCGGTTTCCAGCAATTTAAAGCACAGGTTTACGCCCGTGGAAAAATTACTAGCCAGGCAAAGTGGTATTTTGTCACTGTGACTGAGCACTGCAGTTTTTTGTCCGGCATCAAATCCAGTGGTACCAATCACTATGGGGCGATTCTGGGCTGCGCAGTAAGCCGCGTTTTCTACCGTGGCCTGGGGTGCACTGAAGTCGATCAGTACATCGAATTCTGATTTTTCCAAACGGTCTACAATCGCGATGCCATTGCGACCAAGGCCGGCAACCTCACCGGCATCGGCGCCCACCAGGCTGGAACCGGGGCGCACTATGGCTGCGGAGAGTTCCGCCTCTTTAGCGAGCATTAACGCCTCCGCCAGGGCCCGCCCCATACGTCCGCCAAATCCAGTGATCGCTATTTTTACTGCCATTGCAACGCTCCTGCTTTACGCCCATAAGGAGCGGAATATTACCCCGCACGGCCAGAAAGCAGCTACAAAAAGAGCCGATTAAAAGTGATCATTTTCTTCACCGGTCAATCTGACCCCCACACTTTTATGGGCACAAGAGAAATTACGAAGCACATCTTTATTACCAAGTAACCAGCACGCCTTAAAAACGGTGACAAGTACCGGTGCTAGGCTTATTTCAGTGGGGTAAATGGAGCGCCATCATGCGACTTATGATTCGATCAAACCACCTGCCGAATGTACTGGTGGTGGTAATTTCCCTGACTCTGGCTTTTGGTAGTACGCCAGTGTCCGCCCAGCAACAGGGAAGCAATGCCGATTTTTGGGAGAGATATGACGATATCAACGATTGGGTGACGCTGCGTCTGCAGCTCACTCCTGGCCAGAAGAAAGCCGTGTTGCCCATTATGCAAAAAAGCATCGCGGAAAAAAAAGCCGTGCTAGAGCACTATGGCTTTTTGAGCGGCGATAAAATTCGCCTGACACCCAAACAACGCGGCGAAATAGGCGCACAGTTAGCCGCTATCAGCGCTCAAACACTAAAAGAATTAAAGGGAATACTAAATAAACAGCAATTAAAGGAGGTGAGCAGAATTCAGCAAGAATTCCTGCAGGGACTCGCCGCGCGCCTGAGAGCCCGCTCTGCCCAAGAGGGCTGACCCGGTATCGACACCGGGCCAACATTCACTATCTCAGGTAGCCCCAGAATAGAAGCCACCTGTTGATTAGTAGCCGCTAGGTTACAGCTTCATATCGCCAAAAAAGCTCTTCACGCCCTCGAACCAACCGGTCTGGCGTGGTGCATTCTTCTTCTCACTGAGCGTATCGGCAAACGCCTGTAGCAGTTCTTTTTGCTTACTGGAAAGGCTCACCGGGGTTTCCACCACAACACGGCAAAGCAGGTCGCCAGTGGCACCACCGCGTACCGGAGTGACGCCCTTACCGCGCAAGCGGAACAGCTTGCCTGTCTGACTCTCGGCCGGGATCTTCAGCTTCACCTTGCCTTCTAGGGTTGGCACTTCCAGTTCACCGCCGAGGGCGGCGGCGGAAAAGCTGATCGGCACTTCGCAATAGAGGTTCTTGCCATCGCGCTGAAACAGGTCGTGCTCTTTTACCACCACCTGCACGTAAAGGTCTCCCGCGGGGCCGCCATCGGGGCCCGCTTCACCCTCACCAGTCAAGCGAATACGATCGCCGGTATCCACACCGGGAGGCACTTTAACCGACAGAGTCTTGGTTTCCTCTACCCGGCCGCGACCATGGCAACTGCCACAGGGGTCGGAGATGATAGAGCCGCGACCACGGCAGTTGGGGCAGGTTTGCTGAACAGAGAAGAAACCCTGCTGCATGCGTACCTGGCCCGCCCCGCCACAGGTACCACAGGTCTGCGGCGAAGAGCCGGCCTTGGCACCGGAACCGTGGCAGCTGTCACAAGAGACCAGCGTGGGTACCCGGATCTTGACGGTAGTGCCGCGCACCGCATCTTCCAGATCCAGCTCCAGGTCATAGCGCAGGTCGGAACCGCGCGCCGGGCCACCGCGACGGCCACCACCGCCGCCTCCACCGAAAATATCGCCGAACACATCGCCGAAGATATCGGAGAAGCCACCAAAACCGCCGGCTCCGCCACCGCCCATCTGGCCTTCCACACCGGCGTGACCAAACTGGTCATAAGCCGCGCGCTTCTGCGAGTCGGACAGTACCTCGTAGGCTTCGTTGGCCTCTTTGAATTTATTTTCCGCTTCCGCATCATCGGGGTTGCGGTCCGGGTGAAACTTCATGGCCACCCGGCGGTAAGCTTTCTTCAGCTCTGCATCTGAAGCGCCACGCTCGACGCCCAGGACTTCGTAATAATCGCGTTTCGACATAAAACTATGTTCTCTGGTCCGGCATCAAGAACGGCCAAACTCTCTTTCTACTTTTCAGTTCCTAACCAAACCCCGCAAATTACCATTGCGGAGCCCTGCCAAACCGCTCAAACGCAGCCATATTGGCAGGTACCTGAAACAACACAGGGCGCGGGCCTCTGAAAGTAAGGCGCCGCGCCCCTGAAGTGCTCCGGTGGCCACTGTAAAAGCTGCCACCGGAAATGCAAGCGAACGCTTACTTACCTTCTTTTTTGTCGTCCTTAACTTCTTCGAACTCCGCGTCTACCGCATCGTCGCCCGCGGAGGACTGCTGTTCACCCTGGGCACCAGCACCGGCAGCCTCTTCGGCACCAGCGGCCTGGGCCTGCTCGGCGTACATTTTCTGTGCAACCGGGCCAGAAGCTTCGGTCAGCTTGGTGGTCGCCGCTTCCATGGCCGCCTTGTCGTTGCCTTTGACCGCCTCTTCCGCTTCGGTGATTGCCGCTTCAATCGCGGATTTCTCGTCAGCGGTGGCCTTGTCGCCAGCTTCTTCCAGAGTCTTCTTGGTGGCAGAGATCAGACCGTCGAGGGTATTGCGAGTCTGCACCAGCTCCTCGAACTGCTTGTCCGCTTCGGCATTGGCCTCAGCGTCCTGCACCATCTTATCGATCTCGTCCTCGGACAGACCGGAAGAGGCCTTGATCACGATGGACTGCTCTTTGCCTGTCGCCTTATCTTTCGCGTGTACGTGCAGGATGCCGTTGGCATCGATATCGAAGGTCACTTCGATCTGCGGAACACCGCGGGGGGATGGCGGAATGTCGGCCAGGTCAAAACGACCCAGAGATTTATTCTGGGAAGCCTGTTTGCGCTCGCCCTGCACCACGTGAATGGTGACCGCAGTCTGGTTGTCATCCGCAGTGGAGAACACCTGGGACTTCTTGGTGGGAATCGTGGTGTTCTTGTCGATCAGCGGAGTCGCAACACCACCCATGGTTTCGATACCCAGGGTCAGCGGGGTTACGTCCAGCAGCAGTACGTCTTTTACATCACCAGACAGCACGGCGCCCTGAATGGCAGCGCCCATGGCAACGGCTTCGTCCGGGTTTACGTCTTTGCGCGGCTCTTTACCGAAGAATTCGGTCACTTTTTGCTGAACCAGTGGCATACGGGTCTGACCACCCACCAGGATCACTTCGTCTACGCCAGAGGCGGACAGATCGGCGTCCTGCAGGGCAATTTTTACCGGCTCCAGGGAGCGGGCGACCAGTTCTTCCACCAGGCTTTCCAGCTTGGCGCGTGTCAGCTTAACAACCAAGTGCTTGGGACCGGTGGCATCGGCGGTGATATACGGCAGGTTCACTTCGGTCTGCTGGCTGGAGGACAGCTCGATCTTGGCTTTTTCTGCCGCTTCCTTCAGACGCTGCATGGCCAGGGGATCGCCTTTCAGATCAATACCCTGATCTTTCTTGAATTCCTCTGCGAGGTATTCGATCAGACGCATGTCAAAGTCTTCACCACCGAGGAAGGTGTCACCGTTGGTGGACAGTACTTCGAATTGCTTCTCGCCATCGACGTCGGCGATTTCGATGATGGAGATATCGAAGGTACCACCACCCAGGTCGTATACCGCTACGGTGCGATCGCCACCCTGCTTGTCGAGGCCATAGGCCAGAGCGGCGGCAGTGGGCTCATTGATAATGCGCTTCACATCCAGACCCGCGATACGGCCGGCGTCTTTGGTCGCCTGACGCTGGGAGTCGTTAAAGTAAGCCGGTACGGTAATTACCGCAGCATCGACTTTCTCACCGAGAAAATCTTCCGCGGTCTTTTTCATTTTCTTCAGGACTTCAGCGGATACCTGCGGCGGCGCTTTTTTATCGCCCTTCACTTCTACCCAGGCATCACCGTTGTCAGCTTCAGTAATGGTATAAGGCACCATTTTGATATCTTTCTGAACAACGTCATCCTTGAATTTACGGCCAATCAGGCGTTTTACCGCAAACAGAGTATTCTGGGGATTGGTCACCGCCTGACGCTTGGCGGACTGGCCCACCAGGATTTCGTTGTCGTCAGTGAAGGCAACAATAGAAGGTGTAGTACGATCGCCTTCGGCGTTCTCGATTACACGCGCTTTGTCACCATCCAGGACCGCCACACAACTGTTGGTGGTACCCAGGTCGATGCCGATAATTTTTCCCATCTGTAAAATCCTCATTTGGTGCGCGCGGCCAGCTCTTCTCTGTTTACTGCGCGCGAATAATTCCTGATGTCAGCTATATTGGTGCCGGCCGATGAAATTCAAGGCCGCTTTGCACACCTGCCGTTACGGCGCTTTGCTGACCACCACCATGGCCGGACGCACCAGGCGACCGTTAAGGCGATACCCTTTTTGAAACACTTCCATCACCGTATTCGGTTCCACCTCCCCACTGGGCACCTGGGTCATAGCCTGGTGTAGCTCGGGGTCGAAGGGCTCACCGGCCGGATCGACAATTTCCACGGAATTTTTCGTCAGAGTATCGACGAAAGATTTGTGGGTTAGCTCGATACCTTCCACCAATGCTTTGTTGCCTTCATCTGCGGGATCGATGGTGGCGAGGGCGCGCTCCAGGTTGTCTACAACCGGCAACAAATCCTGCAGCAGTTTCTCTACCGCAAACTTGCGCGCGCGCTCCACATCCTGCTGCGCACGGCGACGGGCGTTTTGCTCCTCGGCCTGGGCACGCAGGGCGATATCCTTCTGCACCGTCAACTGCTCCTGCAGTTTGATGATTTCATCGTGCAGGGTATCGGCACTCTCCGCCTCTTCGTGCAGGGCTTCTTCAGCCTGCTCGCGCTCGGCTGCGGAGGGATCTTCAATCTCCGCGGAAACCGCCTCGTCCGTCGCTGTCAGGTGTTCATCAGCCAGTGATTCCGGCTGCACCCCCTCTTTGATCTGATCTTCTTCGCTGCGCTCTCTGGCCACTGCTTTCTCCGTCGCGTCGACTCTGTCAGTAATGAGTTGGGCCCGCCCCGCGGGCTCTGGGGCTATATGGGGCCATCTCCGCACAGTTCAAGTGGTTTTTAGCGTCCGCGCATTCCGGCAGGGTAATGTGGCCCCGGCCCTATAGCTAACCGGGAACAGATACTGTATAAATAACCACTACCAAAGGCCGAGGTGCCTGTCGACAAAACAAGGACATAAAAGCGATAACTATGTTGCTGCATCTGTCTATCAGCCAATTCACCCTGGTGGACCAACTGGAGTTGGAGTTCGGCCCCGGAACTAGCACCCTCACCGGCGAAACCGGCGCGGGCAAGTCCATCACCCTCGATGCACTGGGGCTCGCTTTGGGCGGCCGCGGCAGCGCCGAACTGGTGCGCGCTGGCGCCCAACGCGCCGATATCAGTGCCACTTTCGATATCTCCGATCACCCCAGCGCCACCGCATGGCTTGAATCTCAGGAATTAGATATCGGCCAGGAAGTCATTCTTCGCCGCACTATCGGCTCTGATGGGCGCTCGCGCGCTTACATCAACGGCCAGCCGGTGACCCTACTGCAGCTGCGCGCCCTGGGCGAACAGCTGATCGATATCCACAGCCAGCACGAACACCAATCGCTGCTGAAAAAGGAAACCCACCGCCGCCTATTGGACGAGTTCGCCCAGGCTCAGGATCTGGCCGCCGAGACCCGCAGCCGCTTTAAAACCTGGCAGGACCAGTACCGCCGCTACCGCACGTTGGCCAGCAGTGCCGAAGAGGCCGAGGCGCGCCGCCACCTGCTGCAGTACCAGCTGCGTGAGCTGGAACAGCTGGAGATGAGCGAGGGAGAGATTGAAACGCTGGAGAGCGAGCAGCGCCAGCTGGCCAATGCCGGAGATATCCTCAGTGGCAGCTACCAGCTGGCCGCCCTGCTATCCGGCGGAGAGGGGGATATCGCCGAGCAGCTGCACCGGGCACTGCAACTGCTTTCCGCCATGCCAGAACAAGCACCCGCATTGGTGGAAGTGACGCAAATGCTCGACAGCGCGCGCATCCAGATCGATGAAGCCGCCAGTAGCCTGTCGCGTCATATTGACCGCTTCGAGATGGACCCGGAGCGCCTGTCCGAAGTGGAAGACCGCCTCAGCGCCATCTACCAGGCCGCGCGCAAGCACCGTGTAAAGCCCTCTGAGTTACCCGCTTTGCAGCGGCAGTTGCAGGAGGAACTCGACGACATCGGCACGGAAGATGCCTTAGAACGCCTCGCCAGCACCTGCACAAAACTGGAACAGCAATTCCGCACTACCGCCGGCAAACTGAGCCAGCTCAGGCTGCGGGCCGCAGAATCCTTAGCCGAGGCGGTCAACCAACAATTGGGGGATTTGGCTATGCCCCATGCCAGGGTGGCGCTGGCCCTGCAGGCGCTGGATAAACCCTGCAGTCACGGTCTGGAAGAAGCCGAAATTCTAATTTCAACCAACCCCGGCCAACCGCCGCGCCCGCTGGGCAAAATTGCCTCCGGTGGTGAGCTGTCGCGGGTGAGCCTCGCCATCCAGGTCGTGACGGCACAGACCTCCCGCACCCCCACCCTGGTATTCGATGAGGTGGATGTGGGAATTGGCGGCGCCACCGGCGATGTCGTCGGCCGTTTACTGCGCCAACTGGGCGAGACCCGCAACGGCCGCTGCGGCCAGGTCATCTGTGTCACCCACCTGGCACAAGTGGCCGCCCGCGCTCACCGGCAATATCTGGTGGAAAAGCACAGCGACGGGGAGCAAGCATGGGTCGCCTTACGCGAGCTAAAAAACGGCGAGCGACGCGAGGAGATCGCACGCATGCTCGGCGGGCAACCCAGCCCTCAATCCCTGGCCCATGCGGAAGAGATGCTCGGCAGAGTACCCTGAGCTCCTCTTATAACCTTGGGCGCTTCCTCTTTTCAGAGACGCCCCCAAGTACACTCTTATCCACAAGTCTTAACTGACCAATAGGACACTCGCACGCCTCCTCTGGGGGTGGTGTGCAATCTTATCCCGCAGATCAATAAATAACCGCCAGCAATCGGGCAAAATAGCCGTCCTGCCGGTGATATATACCGTTTTAGGACGAATAGACCAAATATGACTGGGTGTGGCGGCTGAAGTCACCATATACTGGGCCGCTTGTTTAACTTTGTTTGAGTAGTATCGGCCGAGTTTATGCAGAGAACGATTTTTAATACCCCGGTTGTCACGCCGCTACTGCGCCAGGTAGCCAAGCTGTTGTTGAAGTTGCACGGGTGGCGCGCCAAAGGTGACCAACAGTCACTGAAGCTGAAGAAATACGTATTAATAGGGGCCCCTCACACCACGAACTGGGACGGCTATTACTTTATTCTCGCCGCGCTCAAGCTAAAGATGACGCCGCAGTGGATGGGCAAAGACAAGCTGTTCAAGTTTCCCCTCGGCGGCCCCATGCGCTGGTTTGGTGGGATCGCTGTAGACCGCGGCAAGTCCAACAACCTGGTAGACGCCACTGTTCGCCAGTTTAAGTTGCGCAAAGAACTGGTTATCGCTATTCCGCCTGAAGGGACCCGCGCTATGGCTGAGCGCTGGAAATCCGGTTTCTACCATATCGCGCGCAGTGCCAAAGTGCCGCTGGTATTGGGCTCCATCAACTTTTCTAAAAAAGAGGTGGTTATCGGCCCTATCGCTCAACTGAGTGAGAACCTGGAAGCGGAATTAAATAAGCTGAGGGAGTTCTACGCGGATAAAATCGGCAAGTTCCCAGAACTCTATACGCCGCCCTGCCAGCCTCGATAGAAAGCCGTTATGGAATGGGTGCGGCGGACGCCGCACCCGAATGGACTACTTCTCTTTCGCCTTCACATACAACACCAAGCTGTGGCCGGTGAGCTCATAACCGTGCTCCTCGGCAATTTGGCGCTGCAATTCCTCGATTTCCTCGTTGTGAAACTCAATCACCTTGCCGGTATCGGTGCATACCATGTGATCGTGGTGATCGCCGCGATCCAGCTCGAATACAGAGTGGCCGCCGTCGAAGTTGTGACGCACAACCAGGCCCGCGCTCTCAAACTGGGTGAGTACCCGGTAGACCGTAGCCAGACCAACATCCTCCCCCGCTTCCAGCAGTAGCTTATAGACATCTTCAGCACTCAGATGTTGTTCACTGGTGCTTTCAAGCAACTGCAGAATCTTAACCCGCGGCAGGGTGACCTTCAGACCGGCCTTGCGCAATTCCTGGTTTTCGTTCGACATGAATAGATATTTCCCGACAGGATTTTATGAATTGTCTTTACTTGTATCAGCCCGCTAGAGAGGTCTATACCCAAATGAGACCACAGGTTCCCGCCTGTCAGCGAGCCGACTCTTCGGGTATTATCCCATGCCCTACGGAGTCAGCGGAACCCCGGGCGCCCCGACTGGGGCAAATCGCGGAGGTGAGGGAACTTTCTTCTTGCGCAGGGGCCTACTTCGGTTAGCCGTAAAATATCGGTGCGAGAGGTACCGTATGAAAGAACATAATGGAGCAATGAATGCCGCCTAGCCTGAAATTTATCGCCATCGCCAGCCTGTGCGCCCTCCTTGGTGCCTGCACACTGGTTAAGTTTCCCGGTGTGCACCGCATTGAGGTACAGCAGGGCAATATCATTACCCAGGAAATGATCGACCAGCTGAAGCCCGGTATGACCCGCCGTCAGGTGCAGTTTGTTTTGGGTACGCCGCTGCTGGAAGATACCTATAACCCCAACCGCTGGGACTATATCAACCGCGTGCGCAACAAAAAGGGCAAGATCACTCAGAAACGCTTCAGCGTTTACTTTGATGAAGATTCCCTGGTATCCACCAGCGGCGACTGGCAACCGGCAAACTGGCCCTAAACTGAGGAATCCTCGGCACCTTTCTTCTCCGCCAGGCGTTTGGCTTTCTCGGCGCGCTGTTTGCGCGCCTCTTTCGGATCGGCAATCAGCGGGCGGTACACCTCTACCCGGTCGCCAGGCTGCAACGCATAGCTCTCCGCCGGTGGTAAACCCTTACTACCCAATACCTGGCCAAAAATCCCCAGCTTGGCACTATCTGGGTCTACTTCTGGATATTCTTCGGGAATACCGGAGCGTATCAAGGCCTCCCGCGCAGTGGTGCCCTCTTTTACCAGTAGTCGCATGAGCCGCTGTTCGTGCGGTAGCGCATACACTACCTCCACCGAGATCGTTTTCTCTTCCGTCATTGGGGCTTCCCGTATATTTCCTCTGCGCGCGCGCACATCACCGCCACCATCTGATTGGCCAGATCACTGAAGATCTTACCGGCCGCAGCGGCGATTAAACGACTTTTCATGGAGAACGCCAGAGAGAAGGTCACCTTGCAGGCGCTCTCCGCAAGAGGGGTGAACATCCAGTGTCCAGTAAAATTCTCGAAAGGCCCATCCACCAAAGTCAGCGTCATACTGGTCGGACGCATCAGTTGATTGCGCGTGGTAAAACTCTGGCGAATACCCGCGCGCGATAAATCCAGACGTGCCTCCAGGATTTGCTCGTCGCGGTGCAGAATCTCGGCTCCGCGACAGCCGGGTAAAAATTGCGGATAACTGGCCACATCATTGACCAGATCAAACATTTGTTCCGCGCTGTACATCACCAGCGCGCTGCGCTCTATTTCAGTCATTCCTGTTGTCTAATCCAGTCCGCTAGGCAAAATCGCCTGGTATTGTCGTTCGGCCGCTAATTTTGCCAGTCGGCGCTACTCAAGCAAGACAATTCCTGTAACAATCGCATTTTTTGCCCACGGGACAAACCCGGCCCCGTTGGAATAACAAAAATGACAAGCTGTATCTGATAAAAAATAATAGCGAGAGTACTATGACCGCAGTGAGAGAGCATTTTGGGTCGAGGCTGGGCTTTATCCTAGCCGCAGCTGGTTCCGCAGTTGGAATAGGCAATCTTGTGGCATTCCCGGTAGCGGCCACCAAGAGCGGAGGCGGTGCTTTTTTACTGGTCTATGCGCTCTTCGTTTTCCTGATCTGCCTTCCTGTGATGATGGCCGAGTTGGCGCTGGGGCGCCGCTCCGATAAAGACCCGGTTGGCGCCTACCGTCAACTCTCTAATGGCTCACACCTGTGGCGTATCCCCGGCTGGCTGGCTTTGATCACACCATTTATGATCGCAGTATTTTATTTGGTGGTCACCGTGTGGGTACTAGGGTACTTCATAGAAACGGTCACCGGTAACCTCAACCTGCTCGCCACGCAAGATTTCTTTATCCACTTTATTAACACGCCCAAGGTATTTATTTACCTGGTGGCGCTGATGCTAATTATCAACGCTATTCTCTCCATGGGTGTCAAGGATGGTATTGAGCGCGCAGCAAAAACCCTAATGCCCATGTTGTTTGTCATGCTGCTTGGGCTGGTGATTTTTGTCCTGACTCTGGACAACGCGCTCCTCGGGGTTAAGTACTACCTGATACCAGACTTCAGCAAAATCGACGGTACGATAATCAGTAAGGCAATGGCCCAGGCCTTTTTCTCGCTATCCCTGGGCATGGGTATCATGATCACCTACGGCTCCTATATGAAGAAGCGGGATTCCATCCCAGGCTCCTCGCGTGCCGTGGCCATCACCGATACGCTGGTGGCCTTCACCGCAGGCCTGCTGATACTGCCGAGTATTTTCCACTTTAACCCGCAGATTGATCCCTCCGAGCTGAGCGAATCCTCCGCCGGCATGATCTTCCTGTTCCTGCCGAAGATCTTCCTCGCCCTGCAGGACAGCATCGGTTATATGGGGGCAAGTGCAGTCGCCGCCATCTTCTTCTTCCTGGTACTGGTCGCAGCCATTACCTCGCTGGTATCCATTATCGAAGTGCCTATCGCCACCCTGCGCGACGAGCGCAATATGACGCGTAAAAAAGCCATTTACGTGGTTGCCGGAGTACAGTTTGTACTGGCCATCGCTTGCGCCGTTTCCTTTGGCATGGTCAACTGGTTCACTGAATTTGTTCAGTTGGCCGGCGTCAATAAGTCCTTCTTCGATTTGGTAGAGATCATTTTCTACGACACCATTCTGCCGTTGAACGGCCTGCTGGTGTGCCTGTTTGTGATCTACAAGTGGAAAAAAGCCAACTTTGACAAAGAGCTACAGGAAGGCGATGCCGCCTTTGCCGGCTCTTTCTCACAAAAATACGTGAACTTCTCCCTGGGCACTTTTATCCCGTTGATACTGCTATTGATCTTTATCAACACCGTGGCCCTGAAGTTTTTTGGACACAGTTTTATCTAGTCATCAGAAGTTTTCATGGCCAAGAAAAAGAAAGCGCAAACATCTAACACCATCGCCCTCAACAAGAAGGCCCGTCACGACTACTTCATTGAGGAGAAGTTTGAGGCGGGCGTCGAAATGCAGGGCTGGGAAGTGAAAAGCTGTCGCGAGGGCAAAGCCCAGCTGACCGACAGCTATGTCATTTTCAAAAATGGTGAAGCCTGGCTGCTGGGGTCGCGTATCCAACCGCTTGCCAGTGCCTCCACCCACTATGTGACCGAGCCAGACCGTACCCGCCGCTTACTGCTCACCAAACGCGAGCTGTCCAAGCTGATTGCCGCTGTGGAGCAGAAGGGACACACGGTGGTGGCCACCGCACTGTATTGGAAGGGGCACCTGGTTAAGTGTGAAGTTTGCCTGGCCAAGGGCAAGGCTTCGCACGACAAGCGCGAAACGGAAAAACAGCGCGACTGGAACCGCGAGAAGCAGCGCCTAATGCGCGCAACGCACAAGTAGTGCACGGCGAACAATTAGAAGAATAATTACGGGATTTACCATGAGTGCACCTCGAGGACAGTTCAGCTCGAATATTGGCTTTTTGATGGCCGCCGCCGGGTCCGCCGTGGGCCTCGGCAATATCTGGGGTTTCCCCACCAAGGCCGCCAGCAACGGCGGCGCCGCCTTTGTTGTCGCCTATCTGGTTTTGGCCTTCGCCCTCGCCTACCCGGCCCTGATGGCCGAGCTCACCATCGGCCGCTATGCGCGTCGCAATATGGTGCAGGCACTGCGCACCATCTCCAACGGCCCTGTAAGCCGCTTCTTCGGTGGCCTCACCGGCTTTGGGGGTATCCTCGTTGCCTCCCTGATCCTGAGCTTCTACGCCATAGTGGCCGGCTGGATGGTAGCCCACCTGGCCGAACCCTTCGCCACCCTGTTTGGTGCCCAGGAAGCGGCGCAATGGCTCACTGAAAACAGTACCCAGCGGAACCTGATCTTTACCGCAGTCTTCAGCGGCCTCACCATGTTGATTATTGCCAGTGGCGTAGAAAAAGGCATTGAGCGCTGGTCCACCCTGCTGATGCCCGCCTTGATCATTCTGTTGTTGCTTTTGATCGCCTATGTACTTACCCAGCCAGGCGCCTTTACCGGCCTGGAAGTGTACCTGATGCCGGATTTCAGCCACTTCACTCCGAAGCTCCTGATCTCTGCCATGGGCCAGGCCTTCTTCTCCCTATCTCTGGGAGTGGGCACCATGCTGATCTACGGCTCCTATCTAAGCCAGCAGGAGAGCCTGCCGCGCCTCGGCGCCCTGGTCACCCTGATCGACGTGGGCATCGCCTTTACCGCCGGCCTGCTGATTTTGCCCGCCATGTACGTAGCCCAGGAGGCTGGTTCGCAGATCTTCTCCGCCAGCGGCGAACTGATCGCCGGACCCAACCTGATTCTGCAGGTACTGCCCGCACTGTTCGATACCATGGGTGAAGCCGGAGTCTTTGTGGCGATCGCCTTCTTCGCACTGATGGTGATCGCCTCGCTCACGTCTTCCATCTCCATGCTAGAAGTGCCGGTGGCCTTCTCGATCGAAAACCTGGGTATCCCGCGTCGTATTGCCACGCCGGTAGTGGGCCTGATTATCTTTGCTATCAGCAGCACCATTATTTACAACTTCGACACCCTGTTTGGACTCGCAGTCAGTATCAGTACCGAATACGGACAACCCCTGCTCGGTATCGCGCTGTGTATCTTTGCCGGCTGGATCTGGCGCCGCGACCAGCTGCTGGGTGAGCTGAAGAAAGGCCACGAAGATATAGAGCACACGCTGTTCTGGAAGATCTGGCCCTGGTATGTACGTATAGTCTGCCCACTATTGATCCTGGCCGCCTTCGCCCAGTCAGTGATTTAACCGATCGACTGCAGGCCCGGCGGCAACTGCCGCCGGGACACTCCCCCGCCTACCCACCCTACCCACCCTACCAAGAACACCACCAATCACCTCAAGAACAGCTGGCGCATAAAAATTTATTGCAAGCCCCAACTTTGAGGTATACTTATGTGACACACGAGAGTGTTTCTAATCGGGGATGACTTGGATTCGACGCCGGTGACGAAACCTTGGGTGCATGCCGTGATGGCAGCGAATCACGTAAATCCAAAGCTGTATTTTATTAGTTGCCAACGACGACAACTACGGTGCCCAACTCGCTGCGTAAGCAGCTTGTGAAGCACTAACTAAGGGTTCGTCCCTTAGCAGTCTTCAGCAAGGTTCCAGTATCGCGCTGTAGACTGTTATACAGAACTGGATCGCCGCAAGCCATGTCCGTGGGTAAGCGGTTAAACACTTTACGGGATCGCCCTATACGTCCTGACCGCCGGGTTGTAATGGGTTAAATCAATAGACGGAGCTAAGCATGTAGAGCCTCTGGCAGAGTGCTGACGGACGCGGGTTCGACTCCCGCCATCTCCACCAAATTGAAAAAGGCCAACCGCAAGGTTGGCCTTTTTTCTATCCCTGCTCATATCCGCAGAAAAGTATCCATCCTTTGAGCCAAACCCCACCAAGCATTTTTCATTGATGTTGTAGTTACTACTTGGCCGTGACTGCGAGGCTAGAATCTTTTTGCAGCGGTGAATAAACAATATCTCAGAAAATACAGACATAAAGCTAGACCGAAAGTCCTGATGTCGTATTACCCAATTCAGTCACCAAGCGAACCGGTGGTATGCCATCACTCAATGGCCATACTCCCCCGCTTTCATATGACTGCAAAACCTATCCCCCCCATAACTCTTCCTAAAACCTATCAGCCTTGTTTTTGACTGTGACTCTGGGGGAAAGGGGAGGTCACAATAGATACTCTACATTCTATCTATACTTCAAGTATCCACAAAAACTTAAATAAAGGGTTCCAATGAGTGAATCCAAGCATGAAACTTTTATGCGTGCAGCTATTGAGGAAGCGCACAAGGGTTTAGCGACAGGAGGTGTCCCCACCGGTTGCGTAATAGTGCGCAATGGTGAAATTATCGGCAGGGGTCACAATCAGCGTATCCAACAGAATAGTGTGATCAAGCATGCTGAAATGGATGCACTGGAAAACACAGGAAGATTGCGCGCTGCCGATTACCAACAATGCACACTTTATACAACGCTATCACCCTGCTCAATGTGTAGCGGAACCATTCGCCTATACGGCATTAAAAATATTGTTATCGGTGAAAACAAAACTTTCCAGGGCGATGAATCATTGCTCAGGTCTGAAGGTGTACTCCTGACCGTCATAAATAACTCTGAGTGTGTTGACCTTATGAATCAATTTATTCGGGAATTTCCTGAAATCTGGAATGAAGATATTGGCGAGTAAGAAACCATCTACTGCAAAGTGTCTTTATAGTGGCCAGCCTATAAACCAAACTATTAAAAAGATTGACATTTCATGGATTCATTTGATATTTACACTGTGGCTTTCAAGAATTCAATTGTGTTTGAGAAGCTACATGACCCCCTACTCAGCATCAATCTGACACACTACTAGTCAGCCTGACAACCTCCAAGCGGGCTCAATCAATGAAGGCTGCAATAGCCTCCAGATGTGGGCCCTGGTCTAAGGATACCTGAGGTACATAACGAGCCTAGACCGAAGTTTCAGTCCGATTTATAGACTAAAAAGCTAGCCCCCATAAACTATTAATGGAATTTGTTATACACCCCATCAATAACGGATAACATCATCTTTGCATGGAAAAGCCTGGAGCCTAGCTCTGCTTCTAATATTTTTAACTCTGGGTGCCCGATTGTATTACGGAGGCTTTGTTACTGGCATATCTGGAAGGGGAGCTGATAGCTGTATCATGCGCCATCGTACATAATGATTCTACAAATACCGGAAGAGACGACCGTGCTTCCACCGCAGACCTGACCGGCGCACTCACCCCACCAAAAAAAGGCACCTGGCGGCAATTACAGACCCTGCTGAAGTTGGGCGCCTACTCACTGCCATGGACGAATACCAGAGGATGCCAAGCACATAAAACTGCCCAGAGAAAAAATGAAAATGAGCCTGCAACATTACTCCTCTTGCTGAACAGGCTCTAGCCTTACTGCAAGAGCTGGCGCGGCTAACAGGCCATGGCAAATATGTTTTCCCATCAGCTCGAGACCAGAGCCGTCCACTGCCTGATAACGATGTGAGGGCTGCGCTCAGGTCACTGGGCTATGACAATGAAATCATGACCACCCCCGGCTTTCGTGCAATGGCCCGTACTCTATTAGACCGCGATACTCGGCAGATTTAATTTAGAATTCGTATTTTCATCAAGCAAAAAATTGAATGTGGCACATTCATCTCAAATCAGAGAGGTGGAACACATTCTTCAATGGATTTACAAGGATAAAGGGATATGTCCATCAACGAACATGCAACCAAGATACAGGTGAGTCGACTGGTTAACACCGCTCTGGCAGCGATTAAGAATAAAGATCCGAGATTTGATCAGACTCTGGTTCACACCTTGGATCAACTCAGCTTAATCAGCCGGAACCTGAATACTGCCAAACATAACGTACAGCACTTTGGTGGAATGATGGCGAGCGGCGCTCATGGACAAAACGCCTACCGAACCAATCAATCCATGAACTCGAAGCTTAGGACCCTCTCATCACTTGAAGCCTTCCTCGCAGAAGAATGGAAAAAGCTTGGTAAAGCAGTTGACGCTTATAGGAAACAGCTTCCATGGGAAGGCAAGACCGAATTGGAACTCCTGGATATGCTTGCGGGAGAAATCGAGTCGTTCGATAAATTACTTAAGAAAAACGTCATTCAGGTTCCAAAGCACCAGTCCAATCCACATCAAACGATGACCCTTCAAAGAGAAATTACACAATTAAAGGCAATGCCCGCTCATACAGCGCCAAGTATGCTTGTCTTAATTTCCATCGGCCTTCGGTTATTTGCAATGTACGTCGGTTCTAAAAGAGTGACTAGCAATAGATAGTCTCGATTTCCCTTTTAGCAGTTCGCTAGGCGCTGGACGTTTTTAATCCGACAGGCTCAATGCCTGCCGGAGCCTTCTAAGTAAGTGGGGACAGAATTGGGGGTTACTTTGCTCTAGGTGGGGTTATCTTTGGTTTTTTGTGATTGAGCCAAATAGAAACCAAGCAAATACGGTAGCTACAGCAACTATTCAAGTCTTGCCATCCCCACCAAATCGAAAAAGGCCAACCGCGTGGTTGGCCTTTTTTATTTCTAAGTCACGTCCAGAAGACCTTCAGCTTCAAGAGCTAAACAAGTTCCTTAACCAAGAAGCCAACCCCATCAAAATGCAACTATCCAGAATCGCATAAACTATTTATTAACGTCTTTTAAATCTGGCTTCCCATCGGGATTATCATCCCGCATTGCATCTTTACCCCCACTCAGAAGCCCCGTCTGATCCACATCTTCAGAACCTGATAATAGCTCTTCAGCACGCTTTTTGGCGCGCTCCTTTCTCCACTTTTCATATTCAGGGGTGCCCTTTAGGGGGCGTTTTTCATTGGTCATGCAATGCGCCTCCAACAGTAATCACCACGAGAGTTATAAGTGAAGCCCTTGCTGGAGTAATAGTCACGTACCTTCTCGTTAACAGGCTTCATAATACGAATCTCATGAGCACCTATCTGTTCTGCATATTCCTCCAATGCCAATAGCGTTAGAGGTAGAATCATTGCACGCAGGGGGTGGTTATGTGGTGCCGCTTCGAGGGAGTCTAGCCGAAGCCGCGCTCCACTCCAGGTGGGGCGCCCCAATGACAGTGCGCACAACTGATTACGATGCCAAATACTCAGCTCAAAACGCTTTGGGTTGGTAAATGAATACAAGTCATATTCCCTGGACCAGTCCCAATCCAGTTTTCTAAGAGGGCTGTCATTACAGGACTTGGCTTGCACCAACGCCCGAAAGTTGATTTTATTATTATGGTAATGAAAAAGGCGCTACAGCGCCTTTAGGTAAAAAAATTTTACTCTCAATCTTTAAATTCTACGAAGTCATCGTCATCAGTGTCAGAGAGAGGACTCTCCTTACGATGTTCTTCAAACTGTTTACGGAACGGCTTGCCAAAACTCTCTTCATCTTGTTCTGGCCAACCCACGTCTATTCCACCAAGCAGCTCCGCTAGAGGAATCCAACCTACTATTTCAGCGCTGTATCCGAGTTGCCATTGACCATCTACCCATGAAGCCACATCGTAAGCACCAAATCCATGAGGATAACGAACAGCAACAATATACTCACCAGGTGTTGTTGGCTCACTTTTTTCTTGCCACATAGCTTGAAAACTTCTGTCTTCTGCCACTGTTATTTCCTCATTCGAAACTGTTCAGCTTTATCGATCAACCAATTCATGTAATTGAAATCCCGCGCTTTCTGGTGGGCTCCGGCAGCAATAAAGTCGATCACATAGTATGTGTTAGGTGTCATCGAAGCTTCTGTATAAATCAATGCACTATCACTGGTTCCTGCACGAATATGCACAGTCTTTACTTTGTCAAGAATATGTACATGACGCAACTTGGCTCTTTCTGCGTAAGGCTTTGGGTCATGATATGGAACATCCTTACCAAAGTAGTGAACCGTATTTCCAGACTTCCAACGTTTAAAGTCACTAATAAGTGCTCGCAAATCGCTATTGGTCTGGCTTTCCTGATCAAGCTCTTTGCGGACAAATACTTTAATTGTTCCTTCTTTCACTATAAGGCCCAGCCGTTATCTATTTAACTTCCACGTAATCAAGGGGGCTGCTACTGTTCTTGGCCTTATCGGCTTTAGTTTTAGCACGCTCAAACCCTTTCGCAACCTTTTCCAAGGATGCCTTATTTGGGGTAAAGGCCTCTTTTACTCGCTTCCTTTCACTCATGCATTTCACCTTCGGACATCAAATGGCTATAAATTGTACGCCTGCAATTGAGAACATCTCAAGATTAAAAAGTACAAATATTACGTCAACTCCACCTGATGCTGCTTAAAGTTCTCCGCTTGCTCCAGAATCTCTTTAAACACATCATCATTGGCAATCGGTGGATAGCCGAACTCCGCTAATAGCAGAATCAGCTTCACTTGCAGCTCAGCCTTAATATCTTCCCGCTGATTCCAGGCGGGAAAGCTGGCGACGCTGTCGACTTCTTGCTTAGCGCGCTTGGCAAGTTCCAGTAACCTGTCTTCCGGGTAAGAGAAGTCGTATTTCACCGAGAGGGATTTGAGGATATCGTAGAAGGCTTTTTCTTCGTAATTGATCCCCATATCTGCAAATGAGGTCATTTCAGTTTTTAAGTCCTGATAGAGGTCAATAATCTCGTTGGAGAAGTCCTCCAATACACTGCTGACCAGTACATCCTCTTCCTTGCGCTCGTTGTACTTTTCTACCAGGGCCTTAAACTTCTTGCTGAAGTCAACACTTTGCATCTTATTGGTTTTGGCCACCTCACCGATGGCTTTTTTCAGCAGTTTTTGTAAGAGCTTGATCTTGGTATTTGGCAGTTTGATTTTTTCGATTTTGGCCAAATAGTCCTCATCGAAAATATCGATGGGGCCGCCACCCTTTTCCTCACCGAGCTTAAAGATCTCCTCTACCCCATCGCTGCGAATCGCTTCGGCGATCATCTCGCGCACTTTGACATTCATCTGTGCGGTATCTGGGGCATCGCCCCGGGTGAGTTTGAAAATAATCGAGCGGATAGCCATATAGAAGTGAATCTGGTCCCGCTCGGTTTGCGTAATTTCCTCGTTGCCACAGCAAATGTCATAGGCCGCCTTTAAGCGCTTGGCGATATCCATAAAGCGCTTTTGGGTCTTCTCGGTTTGCAGGGCATACTCGGCCGCTTCATTAAGGCAGTTGAGCTGGCTTACCGGGTCACCGCTAAAGTAGCCGCTGCTGTCAAAGTGGTGAAAAGCCCGGTTGAGCAAATCCAGGTGATTGCGCACTTCTACAATAGAAGCCGCGATATCTTCAAAGTTGTCCGCATTACTGCCGCCAAAGGTTTTCAGCGCTTTATTCATATTGGTTTTGATACCAATATAATCCACCACCAACCCCTTACTTTTGCCCTCAAACTTGCGGTTTACCCGTGAAATCGTCTGGATCAGGTTGTGCTTTGATACCGGCTTATCGATATACAAGGTATCGAGAAACGGCACATCAAAGCCGGTGAGCCACATATCCACAACAATGGCGATTTTGAAGTTGGATTTGGCCTGCTTGAATTGGCGGTCCAGTTCTTTGCGATCTTCCTTGGTGCCGAGCTTGTCCCACAGCACCTTGTCATCATCTTTATTGCGGGTCATCACCATACGGACCCGCTCGGAGGGTTTTAGCTCCTTGCGCTCTTTCTCCGTTAACTGCTCACCTTCAGCACAGGCCAGTACCTCAAACCACTCGGGGCGCAGGGCTTCCAGCTCTTGATAGAACTGATAGGCAATTGAGCGGGAGCTACTCACAAACATCGATTTACCGGCGACGGTAGAGCCCTCTACCAGGCGGTTTTCGTAGTGGGCGACAAAGTCCTTGGCCAGGGCGTGAATACGATTCTCATCCCCCAGTATGGCGTTCATACGGGCCATGGCTTTTTTGCTTTCGTCTATTTGATACTCGTTGGCGCCGTCTTTCTCACACTCCGCATAATAATCCTCAATTTCCTTGAGCTTGCCGTTGTCCAGAATCACCTTCGCCGCGCGGCCCTCATACACAATGCGCACGGTGATTTCATCTTTCACCGATTCATTCATGGTGTAGCGATCTACTGTGGGGCCGAAGACATCCAGGGTGGCGTCGATGGGGGTTCCGGTAAAACCGACATAGGTGGCGTTGGGCAATGAATCGTGCAGGTACTTGGCAAAACCGTAGGTTTTCTTAACCCCTTTATTGATCCCGGTCTCTACCACCGTGATTTTTTGATCCAGGTTAATCTGGCTGCGATGGGCTTCATCACTAATGCAAATCACATTGCAACGCTCAGTCAGCCGCTCAATATCTTCCGTAAATTTATGGATGGTGGTCAAAAAGACACCACCGCTCTGGCGACCCTGCAATTTTTCACGCAAATCCGCGCGGGAAGTCACGCTCTCAACAATCTGGTCGCCAATATAAATTTTCGCATTGGTAAATTGCTGTGACAGCTGGTCGTCCAGGTCTGTGCGATCGGTAATCAGCACAATGGTGGGGCTTTCGAAGGCGGCGCTTTTCATCAGCAGGCGGGTTAAGAACTGCATGGTAAAGCTTTTACCGCAGCCGGTGGCACCAAAGTAGGTACCGCCTTTACCATCGCCGCTGTAGCCCCCTTTGCCATCGGGCCTTTTCAGGTGTGAATAAATATTCTGGTAGAGCTTGGTGGCCGCGTAGTACTGGGGATAGCGGCAGACGATTTTGATTTCCTGATGGGTTTTATCGGGGAAAAAGATAAAGTGGCGCAGTACCTCGCGCAGGCGGCGCCGATCAAATAGTCCCTGGAGCATGGTGGTGAGGGAATCCAAGCCATCTTTACTGAGGGTTTCCTCACCGGTGATTTTTCGCCAACCGTAGTAGAACTCATAGGGCGCAAACAGGGTGCCCATTTTATTGTTGACGCCATCACTAATCACACACAGGGCGTTATACACAAACAGCTGCGGAATATCCCGGCGGTAGCGGGTGCAGATTTGGGTATAGGCGTGGTGGATAGTCGCTTCCGGCCGGATGGCACTTTTAAATTCAAACAGCACCAGGGGCAGGCCGTTGATATACAAAATACCATCGGGGATACGCCGCTCGCCACCGCTGGCCGAGGCCACACCCTCAATTTCCAGCTGGTTAACGATCTTATAGATATTGGTCGCACCTGTTCTATAACCTGCTTCCCCCTCTTTGACAGGTGTGGTTGGCAGTGTATCCACCTCACCCTCAGTGGGGATGCGCATCTCGGTCAGGTCGCTGTAATCAATCAGCTGGATATAGAGATCTTTTTGCGTGTGATCTTCACGCTTAAACAAAAAGCCATCACTGAGCCATTTGCAGAACTTTTTATTGCTGTCATACAAATCGCTGGGGGAGAGCAGCTCCAACTGGCGAATAATGCTCTCCACCTCGCTTGCAGTAATACCCTCCGCCGCATACTGCCTGCTCAAAAAACTGCGCAGATCTTCCTTAATCAAGACTTCCGTCGCCCCTCGGGGCCCATCGGTACTTTGGGAGAGCGCCTCCCCGGTAATATGGGGATAACCCTGCTGTCCCAATAGTTGAATTATGGCGTTTTCTAGTTGGGCTTCAGTAAACTTCATTGAAAATCCTTTTTCATTCTGCCTTTAGGCTACTGCATCACTCACTTCTTTTTCCACATCTGGAATACGTAACTCACCTGAGATTAGTTTTGGTAGGAGAGTGTCACGCATTTTGCAAAGCTTATAATTTTCTTTTACCAGTCCGATACGCCTTCCAAAAGAAGGCTCCATCAAACTAACAAATTGATCTATAAGTTCACTAGGAGGAATAACCATCAGCGTAGATAAAATAGATTTAGCACTAATGTTTGGTTGCGCACTCCCTTGAGCCGCCTCCAAGATACTTTCCTCAACCCCTTGTTTATTTAATGCCGAATACAAAAATACATTTCTATTACTTTCTTTCGGAGACAACTTACAAACTCGCTGATTAAGGAAATATGATTCTGTCCCTTCAGAAACTATCACACCAAATTTCCCCACCGTAGCACCGGTCATTGCTAAAACAATATCCCCATCACGCAACAAAAAACGATCAGCCGCTTTAGAAATAGCTAAAGGAACCCTGGCAACATCTGCAATATCGACAGTCCGATCTGCTTTGATATTTTTTATTTTAATTACAGCTTCACCCTCTTCTGAAAAATCTTTGCTTTTGAAAGCAAAACCACTGAGAGCGTTTGCTATCGATGCAAGAGTTCCAGATTCCCACCCCTTCGGCACCCAACCCAAAGCCTCAGTTTGCTCAAACTCACAGGGAAAGTGCTGGCGAATAGCTTCCGGCAAGGGCTTATGATCCGGCTTGGCCAGTTGTTGCTGACGGCGTTCGGCGCGGGCTTGCAGGGCATCGGGAATGGGGTTGCCTGCAGCGAGGGCGTTATCAATAACCGGGTCAAAATCCACAAACCAACTTTTAAACAGGGCCTGGGCCATTTGTTCTAAGGTTTGATTGGTTTGGCGGTTGAGTTGGATTTTATTCTCGTATCTTTCTAGGGCTACGCCAATTTTCTTTTGCTCATCTTTATTCTTGGTAGCCCAAACTAAAAATGGATATACTGCATTTCTATTTAACGACTTTTGAGCACTTCCAGAATTGAATTGATCAAAATCTATCTGAGATAATAAGTAATAAATATAGCGCTCATCATTTCCTTTGAAGTCTGTTACATACAGAGCTGTATTTAAGGGCCAGAAATCGCTATCTGAGTAACTAACAACTCCCATAGAGTTTCCGCTACGACCAATGACTATCCCCGGTCCCTTGCATTTAGCCTCATCATGATAACCAGTAAGACCTGAGGACCCCATAATCGGTATTTCCCCTTTTCGCCGGTCTTGTGATGGAAGGTCATGTCCTCTTTGGAGAGCTACGAGATCACCTAATGGAATTTTTCCCCACTCACTTGCCATAACCCAGCACCTCCAGATTCTGACAAATAGCTTTATCCAACGCTTCGGCTTCACCCATCTGTCGATACAACGTCTGACTTAACGCCTTCATTTTCTCTTCAAAAGGAATACCATCGTCTTCCAGCTCGGCGGCGCCCACATAGCGCCCTGGGGTCAAGACATAATCGTTGGCTTTAATCTCTTCAAGACTGGCGGCTTTGCAGTAACCGGCAATATCCTCATAGTCACCGTCTTTTTCCTCGCCGCGCCAGGCGTGGTAGGTTTGCGCAATTTTGGCGATATCGTCAGTGGTCAGCTCTTTGTGGATACGGCTGGCCATAGTGCCCATCTGACGGGCGTCGATAAATAGGGTTTCGCCTTTGCGCGATCGGTAGCCATGTACCTTGTCTTCATCTTTATTTTTGGTGAGGAACCACAGGCACACGGGAATTTGTGTGGTGTAAAAAAGCTGGCCCGGCAGGGCGATCATGCAGTCTACATGGTCGTTATCAATAATCTCTTGGCGAATGGTGCCTTCACCACTGGTATTGGAACTCATAGAGCCATTGGCCAACACAAAGCCGGCGGTGCCGCTCTCGCTCAGCTTGCTTAACATATGCAAGATCCAGGCGTAGTTGGCATTGCCGGTGGGCGGTACGGTATAGCCGCCCCAGCGGGGATCATTGGTAAGCTCATTATCCGCGCGCCACTGTTTCTGGTTAAACGGCGGGTTGGCCATAATATAGTCGGCCTTCAGGTCCGGGTGCTGGTCCTTAAAGAAAGTATCCCCAGCCACTTCCCCCAGGTTGCCGCTAATACCGCGAATGGCCAGGTTCATTTTTGCCAGCTTATACGTGGTGCTGGTGTATTCCTGCCCGTAGATAGAAATATCTTTTTGGTTGCCGTTGTGGCTGTTCACAAACTTAATGGACTGCACAAACATACCGCCGGAGCCGCAACAGGGGTCGTAGATCTTGCCCTTGTAGGGTTCGAGCATTTCCGCCAGCAGTCCCACTACAGATTTCGGTGTATAGAACTCGCCACCGCCCTTGCCTTCAGACGCGGCAAACTTACCCAGGAAGTATTCGTAAACCCGGCCCACCAGATCCTCTTCACTGATATGGCACTCGTTAGCGAGGGTCTCGATATTGTTGATGGTATCCAGCAGTGCCGCCAGCTTGCTGGCTTCCAGGCCCAGGCGGGAGAAGTAGTTATCCGGCAGTGCGCCGGCCAGGGATTTATTGGCCTTTTCAATGGTGTGCAAGGCGGTATCGATTTTAAGGGCGATATCGTCCTGCTTACTGTGCTTGATAATGTAATCCCAGCGCGCCGCTTCCTCCAGGTAGAAGACATTGCTCTGGGTGTAAAACGGCACGGTATCCACAAACGCCTCTTTGCCATCCTCAATCAGCGCCTGGCGGTGGGCCTCAAACTTATCGCTGATAAACTTGAGGAAGATCAGGCTCAGGACGATATGTTTGTATTCGGAGGACTCTACCGAGCCGCGCAGCTTGTTGGCGCTGTCCCAGAGGGACTCTTCAAAAGAGACGGTTTGCTTGGGTTTTGCGGACTTCTTGGCCATGTACAGCGTATTCCTTGGTGTTTTCGCCCTCCCCGGCATCACTGTTGGGCAAGGCGACAGATCTTATTGCGCCTAATTTTGCCCGATTACAGGGGGGCTGTCGCCTTGTACAAAAGGCAGTCTCTCCAGTCATTAGTCCCCCACTCAACGCCGCACAATATTGGCACCTTGGTACCCAGTCATATTCTGTCAGGCAATCGTGGCCTTTCAGGTTTGCCGCTTCTAACCAATACCGCTAGCCATGCGCCGATTGTGCAAATTTTCGACAGGATCATTTGGGCTTTTACCCATGGGATTTGCCTGATTGGTAGCCACTCACTTTTAACCCACTTTTAATTTCGGCCCAGGCTTCGCCCTTGACACGCCTACAGCGAATTTCATTGAATGCTATTAGCGGCCGCTTCTGCATCACCCCGTGTGCAAGCCACGCAAAGGACACAGCGCAACGGTCACTGGGTTAAAAGAATTAGACAATAGGGAAATCGTAGTATGACCAACGCATGGATGATCCGCGCCGGACGTGGTGGTATTTACAGTGAAGACTTCGAGAAAGGCTTTGCCGCAGTGGGTTGGTCCCAGCTGGGAGACCTTAGCCAGTATTCAAGCACCGAGCGCTTGCGGGATGAATACATCAAGATTTACGGCAACGATAAGCCTGCGGCTACCGCCAATGCCCTGGCCATGATCCTGAAGTTTCGGGATCAGATTGCCGCAGGCGATTATATCGTGAGCTACAACCCGGAGACACGGAACTATCTATTGGGCGTCGATAAAGGAGAATACCTCTACCAGCCGGATATTATCGGCGACTACGCCAACCTGCGTAAGGTGGAGTGGCTCGGCAAAGTCAGCCGCGACCAGCTGCCCCAGAAAGCCAAAAACTCCCTCGGCTCCACCCTCACCCTCTTCTCCCTAAGCCAGGAAACCATTGATGCCTTCCTAACCATATTCGAGGGCCGTACGCTAACGCCGCAGGAAGAAGAAACCGCAGAAACTGATAGCACACAGCTCAAAGACGAGGTCGTGGCCCAGAGCCATGAACTCATCAAAGACAAAATCGCCGCACTGCTGCCCGAGGAAATGGAGGAGCTGGTTGCGGCGATACTGCGTGCGATGGGCTTTAAGGCCAAGGTATCCCCCAAGGGACCGGATCGCGGTGTGGATGTGATCGCTTCACCGGACGGCCTAGGCCTTACCCAGCCGCGCATTAAAGCGGAAGTAAAACATCGCGATGGCTCCATGGGCGCCCCCGCCATACGCGGCTTTATCGGCGCCCTGCGGGAGGGGGACTCCGGCCTATTCGTCAGCACCGGCGGCTTCACCCGCGAAGCCCGCTACGAAGCCGACCGCTCCACCTTCCCCCTCACCCTGGTGGACCTCGATGACCTGGCCGATTTAATCGTCAGCCACTATGAGAGCTTCGATTTAGAAGGCCGAGCACTGATGCCTCTGGTGCGGATTTACTGGCCGGTGGATTAAGGCGGGCGGGCTAGTACCGTGATCGAATATCGCTATTCAGAAGAAAAAACCGTTGCCCTGTTTTTTGCTGAATTACTGCAAGATACAGTGGCAATGGCTATTTTAGAGCGTGGATATGTAAATTCTTCAGAAGAAGCCACTCATCTCAGCAAGTTCTTCTGGGCCATGGTTGATAAATCTGCTCAAGAGCGAGAGCTACCTTGCGAGGCCGGCTCTGAATACTGGCTAGAAAAGCTGTACAACAGCTTTGGCGGATACCTTTTCGAAAAAGGTTATGAACAGCAGTGGGATGATGAAATTGATAATGCCTAAACTTCAACATCAGAACCATATAATAATGAAAAGCTGCTTTTAAAACTTTTATGGTCTCTGAAAATACTAGCATCACCCTACCTAAGCCTTCTGACATAATGCCTAGCGAAAATTCTCAACTTCCTCTACACCTCGAAAATTATTTAAAAAGTAGAATATATATCGAGGCTTACACATAGTGATGAAATTTAACGAACATGAACTTGCCATCAAAAATATAGCAATTCACTACTCCCACAAGCTAAAAAACCAACTGGCCGAAGACATTCTACTTGGCAAGAGAGATATCACTTCAGCTGAAGAAACTAAACTACTGACTCAGTTTTTCTGGCAAATGGCAGATCAGGCAGCTAAAGATTATCAAAACGGTGGACAACCAGATATTGATGTCGACCTTGAGAGTTACATGGAAAAGCTAATGAATATTTTCATCGGCTATACCAAAAGTGCAGGCTTTAACCAACAATGGATTGAAGAATCCAATAGGATTAACGGCGCATAAGATCATTGCGCTCATTAAAAGGCTAATATTTTTTCAATTTTTAATGAACAATTGCCATTCTGCAAAGTGAACTCACAAAAAATATAGGCGCCCAAATAATCTTATTGGATTTTATTAAGTTTTCTTCAGCGTCAAAGCTGCGTAGAATCGAAAGATATTTATCAAGATTCTGGGCAGTGATCAAATCAGCTTCTACAAGCCAACCGCCCAAGATAAAACAAGAACAACGAGAATTTTATAAAAGACCCATTCCCAAAGGAGAACGGTAGCGTGACGTAAGAGACAGTAAAAGGCGCTGACCCAAGGTGCGGCAACACCCGGGGCCAGCTAACCAAATTGATAGCATAATTATCAAAGTGGCTCCATGAATGGTACGCTAGAAACCCACTCGTCTTCAATAAAAGGTTGCACCTTTAGCAACCTGAGGCGATTCCCCAAGCACTGGGAGTCTAGCGCCCGCCTTTTCTTCTTTTACGCCTACCGTTCTCGCGCCCCTCCTAATACCTGCAACCGATATTACTTCCCTGCCCTTCCCGTTGCGGGAGGTTTGCCAATGCTTAGCGTCTCATTAGGAAACCAATATGTTGATTTTAAACCGCCGTACAGGCGAGAACCTCAGGATTGGGGAAAACGTCTCAGTCACAATATTAGAAGTTAAAGGTAATCAGGTGCGGGTAGGTATAATCGCTCCCAAGACCTTACCAGTTCACCGTGAAGAGATTTATAGGAGAATCAAAAAACAACAAGGGCAAGATAACTGGGGGGATAAAAAGCAGACTCTCCTAGTAGAATGAGCCCTAACAATCCTGCTTTGGCCCTACTGCTCCAAGGGCTAGAACAACCGTAACCCTGCTGTTATCGAACAATCTGTCCAATATTTAGGGCTTCCTTATTCCAGAAGCCCTAGATACCCGACAAAAAATTTCTACAGTATCGGGGTAAGATCAATTATTGTAGCAACTCAGCCAGCTGTACCACTTAATGCAGAAGATGCAAAAGCCGGCAAAATACGTTGTTCTATCAAGCCCAGGGTTTTGTCATCATCTCTGTGGCCCGTGATCGCAATCACCAAATCAAGATCTTCAATAGAGATCACGTACTGGCCACCACCGCCCCAGCCAAACTTTGCGATATATTTTTTGTCGCCAACCTTCAAAGGTGTTCGCCAGAAGAAGTAGCCGTATGAGAAGTTGGTGTAATCAAACTCATCATCTGTGGGAACAGCTACCTTTCCAGTGGCCTTGGCAATATACGCCTCCGGAATTAACTGGTGGCCGTTCCATTTTCCCTTATTAAGTACCAAAGTGCCCCACTTAACCATACTGCGCGATGTCATCATGGCTCTTGATCCTGCCTGGGGCACGCCGTTAACGGCCTCCTTCCAGTGATAGATATCGATCCCCATTTTCTCCAGCAGCTCTTCTTTAATAAAGTCACTCGCGGTGCCGGGAACTACAGCATCCAGAACCAGCATTGCAATCATTGGGTCTGAGCCTTGATATAAATAAGTCTGCGAATCAGAAGTGATCGGCTTACTGTGACTTAGATAGATTTGAGCCAGCTTTTTCCCGGTTAACTGCTCTTTGTTTTCCAGTAAGGCACCGAGTTTTTCCTCTGCAATACGGATTCCTGACTGCATGCTCATGGCATGATTTAGTGTGACAAGGTCTGCGCCTTTAACAAGCTGCTTCCTATCCAATCCTTTCAGGAAGGAAGTGACAGGCTTGTCTAGGTCTTCCATGGTCAAATAACCTAACTGTATCGCCCGCCCAATTGCCAGGGCGGTATAGGCCTTGGTGGCAGATGCTTGAGGGTGAGGAAAATTAACACGGCCAAGGGAATAGTAGGATTCAAAAACCAGTTTGTTGTTTTGAGCAATTAGTAGGCTATCGTAAGGTGTATGTTGGTTATCAACTATTTCTAGTGCCAGCTGTTGCAAACTCTCCTTGATTACATCTATCTCACCAACAGGAATACCGTCTTTTCTATCCGCTGGAGCTGTATCAATAACTGCTTTTTTAAGCTTTGGTATTGATCTCTCCTGGCCTGTGAGGTCACTACCATAGTCGGCAATATTAATTTCTGGTGCCTGCAAGCCTCCTGCGCTTACCGAAGCACTTATGCCGCACATTAAGCCGATTGCGATTAGCTTCTTAATAATCATCTTATATCCTAAAGTTAATTTTTAAATATTTATAAATATGGTGCGATATATTGTCGTTTAATCTCTTAGCTTTTCGGCAAGCCAATAGATACTGCGAACGGATGTCTTTGGGAATGCGGTAGTGTGATTCGCCGATTCGATAACTGCCGGCTCCAGAGTTAAGTTAGCCAATTTTTGGTCCTTTAACTCACTAACAAACCTTTCTACCGTTACGCCCAGCTCCTTCTCTAATTCTCCGTAAGCAATAAATACGTTTGTTTGCTTGGGTAGTTCCATCAATGGTTTGTTAGGCTCTGATTCAAGTCGGGAATCCATATAAGTGCCTATCAATCTTGACGGGCTACCGATAATATAGTTTTGAAAAGTATCCGGTTGGCTTATTAAGGCATAAACCCCAAAGAGCCCCCCGAATGAGTAACCGAAATAAGTGCGGTTATCTGGATTTGCGCGGTAATTTCTTTCGATATACTTTATAACGTCATTTCTTATAAAAGCGAGATGCTGATGGGCCTCTCCTTTATAGGATTCTTTATCGTTATCTTTATTATCTGAGGGTAGTGCTGGTTTAAAGTCCCGATATCGACTCGACCATTCATTTTCATCAGCTGGCATACCTTTCCGCCAGCCAATGCCCACCAAAATGGCATCTTCCAGTGCGTATTCAGTAGTGGCCGATAGTATCTCAACCGCCCATAAAGCATCTGTATAATAAATGACCGGATGCTTTTTGGTGTCACTCTCCTCATATTTCTCAGGCAGCTTGATATACAGCTCGTATTCTCGGTTATTGCTGGAGTCCTGAATGGGGATCACTTGGATTGTGGATAACTCCAGGGCCTTATGCTCACCGGCTTTAAGCGCAGTGATAGGTAGCAACAAAAGAAAGGCGACTAGTAAACGTTTTTTCATATCAGTATTTATACCGTTACCTGTGGTCGTAGAAGCGTTCAATTTAAACAGCAAGCCGGTGAAAGGCCTGAATTGCTCCTGACTTTTGGATGACTTTGTTCTGTCACTATAAAGTGCTTATTTATCAATAACTTACAAAGTCTGCTTTAGCTGTAATCCGGGTTTATGCTAGTATCCATTGCCAAAATTCAGCTCAAATTTTGTTCAGGTAGATACATCAATGGCTTCACAATATTGGGTGGGTGACTTCTTTATTGATTTATCCAGAAACCAGATCACCCGAAGTGAGCAATCGCAAACGATCCCCCCAAAAGCCCTTGCTGTCTTAACCCACTTGGCAAAGCATCAGCGAAAGGTGGTGAGCCAGGATGAGCTACTGTCTGAGGTCTGGCCGGATACAATAGTCACACCCAATACGCTGCAAAGAAGTATTGCGCAGCTTAGAAAAACCTTTGGGGAGGACCGGAAACAGCAGTCTTATATTAGAACCCACGCCAAACAGGGTTATAGCCTGGAATGCGATATTGTTTGGCAAGACGGTGATTCTATTCCGCAGGATAATACAGCACCGAAAGAGGCCCCCCCCTCCCCCACTTCCCCTAAGCATGAAATAGAGATAAAACCGGTTAATCCGAACCACCAAACCCAGACGATCAAACCAAATCGATTTCCAATCTTTGCGCTTGTCGGGTTGGTATTATTAGTATTTGTTGTATTTAGACACTCTCCACCCGAACAAAATTCTCAGCTTGTATTTGATCGATTACAGGCAGTCACCGCAACTGACCGCAAAGAGTTCAGCCCCTCTTATTCACCTGACGGTGAATATATTATTTTTAATCGTTATTTAGATAAGCTCTGCGTTAATAAAATCTGGGCCAGGAATATTCATACCCAGAAGGAAACGGAGTTAACTCCAGAATGGGGCACTTATGGCCGCCATACACTATCACCAGACGGCAAGAAACTGGTATTTATTTCCGAAGAAGACTGCACCATACCGCTAACCCAAAATACCTGTTACAACCTGGTAAGCCTGGATTTTCAAAAGGCATTAGTCAGCCCACAGAAGCCAACTGTATTAATGCGCTGTAAGAACTCGGCCATTAAGAACCCGGTATGGTTAAATAACAATGATCTCGCTATTTTGCATAAAGAGTCTAACCGTTGGCGGTTGATCAACTATTCAGTCAGGGATAATACCAGTCGGGTTCTTTATGACCTGGAAAATGGAAACCTGGCCTACTTTGATTACTCAATCACAGATGGATTAATAGCTGTAACCAGTCATCACCAAGATGGCCAGCTTTATATCGATATACTGGATTCCAAGGGAGCGCTTTTATCCAGCCACCCGATCGACTATCCGGATGAAATCCCTCAGCGCAGGACTCTATCCCCTAACTTTTCGCCGCTTAAAGATGCGTTAATCTTTAGCACAGGGCGACGACTTTTCTCTCTTACTTACGATGGAAAAGTCAGTAAGCTTGATTTGCCCTTGGATCAATCTGCCAGCACACCTGATTTCCACCCCAATGGGCAGAGGGCACTTCTCATTAAGGGCCGATACGATAGTGATATTGCATCAATACCGCTTAACCAGCCTGAATCAATCAATACGCCTTCGGAGGAGGATGTTAGAGAACTCTACCCAAGCACAACACGATCGATTTTGGGAGAAGATGATGGCATTTTCCAACCCAATGGTAATTTGATTGCATTTACATCCAGGCGCTCTGGTGAGGACCAGGTATGGATAGCTGATGGCAGTGATTTACAGCAACTCACCCGCTTCCCCATGGATACCAATATCTACGGTATAAGCTGGTCTGCCGACGGCCAAAGCATACTGGTGAGCGCCAATCAGGTACTTTCTAAAATCTCCCTAGACGGTAGCAGAGAAGCTTTCTCACTAGCGCACCCAGTTGACCGACTTTTCCAGTGGGATAGTGTGAGTAACCTCGCACTGTTAACTTTAACGGTTAAAGGCGTTACCAAGTTTGCAGAAGTAAACTTGGATAATCTTGAAATTAGCATTATCGACGATACCCAAGTTAACTGGGCCCAACGAAGCGAAGATGGACGGCTGATCTATATGGATCATATGAACCGCTTCTGGCAGCCCGGCCCTGCGGAAGACCAGCTAATCGAAGCGCTGGTTCATCAGGGCAGTGAGAAAAGGTTTGTAATCAAAGAGAATATGATTTACTCCATCAATCGGGATAATCAATTGTGGTCATACGATCTCAGCACTGGCAACTTTTCTGTCTTGAGAGAAGTGCATAGGGATATCGATTACTTGACTGATATTAATCAGGAAAACCTAATGATTACCTATGTTGTTGCCGCTAAAAAAGAAGTGGCTGAGTTATTCTTACGGGAATAGGGATACAGCCTATTTTATTTTCAAAAATAAGATGGTTATTTATAAACCATCTTATTGCCCCGCCACGATTCAATTCAAAATACCACCCTCATGTATACCTCTATAGCTCATTAAAGAAATCAAATAGCTACTTAAAAAGTTTCATAAGCTGTTCAACTACCCACATATGAAGCGGGCTATGATTCGATCGACTATGCCAGGCGACAATAACTTCAAATTTTGGTGTTTGGGTTTCCAGGTTGAGAGGAATCACTTTTTTATTGGGCAGTAATCTTGAGGGGTAAAAAGCTATTGTGTCGGTTGCGGCAATAATATCTGGTGCGGCTGAAAAGCAAGGTACAGACATAACAATATTCCGTTTCAGCCCTTGCATCGCAAACCATTCATCGTGAGAGCCTCTCAGGTTTGCCCGTGAAGGCGAAATAATCAATTGAGGAAGTTCGGCTACGTCAGCCAAAGTTAATGACTTACCCTTCAAAGGGGATTTTTTTCCGGCAATACAGACATGTTGCTCTTCAAATAATAGTTTGTATGGCAAGTTATCGGGGATGAAGTCCGGGAAGGTGAGCGCTAAATCAATCTCGCCAGCGACCATCAACTGATTCAGGTTATCCGTTTCAAAATCCCTGACGATCACTTTCAGTTCCGGTGCCGATTGACACACAACCTCCAGAAGCTGGGGTAATACCGATTGAATGGCGTAATCCGTAGCGCTGATACTAAAAATGCCTTTATAGGTTGCCGGATCAAACGTTATTGGGGTTAGTAAAGACTCTATATCCTTCAGTATGCTGCTGATCCTGCCGCCCAGCTGTTCAGCAACGGGGGTGGGTACCATGCCGTTCCCTTGCCGAATAAACAGCCGATCATCAAAGACTTCTCTCAACTTGCGCAGTTGTTCACTGATCGCTTGTTGAGTCAGCCCCACCTTTTCGGCGACTCGCGACAGATTTCTCTCTTGCAGTAGCGCTTCCAGAATACGTAGCTGTTTGAGGTCCAGCCGGCTTATACCATTCATAATTGTAACCAAGACAAGGAGCAGTTGTTTCAAATTGTATCCTTGCCTCTCTATTATTCCCACCATCGCAAGGCACCATCAAATTTGGCTGGGGCTATTCAGTAGCCCCTATCGTTGTTGTTGCTTATCTCTGTCTTTTTTAAATACTCGCTGCAATCAGTTTTTAACAGGAAGGTCATTATGAAAAACGAGTCACTATTCAGTGAGATCAACCTGGGCCCTTATACCCTGAAAAATCGTATTGTGCTGCCGCCACTGACCCGGTCGCGCAGTACCCAACCCGGCAACATTGCTAATGACCTGATGGCTGGCTACTACGCACAGCGCGCAGGAGCCGGCTTTATGGTCACAGAGGGCACACAAATCGAACCCAGGGGCCAGGGCTACGCTTGGACGCCCGGTATCTATTCTCAGGAGCAGGTCGAGGGCTGGAAAAAAGTGACCAAAGCCGTGCACGACCGAGGCGGTATCATCTTTGCTCAACTTTGGCATGTAGGGCGTGTATCCCACACCTCACTACAGCCGGGCGGCGAGGCACCGGTAGCACCGTCTGCAATCCGTGCAGATGCGGTTAAGGTATTTATCGAGACAGGGCCAGGAGAAGGCGCTTTGGCTGACCCCAGTGAGCCCCGCGCGCTGACGACAGAAGAAGTTAAAGCACTGGTTCAGCTCTATGCTCAGGCAGCGCGTAATGCGTTGGAAGCCGGTTTCGACGGCATTGAGCTGCACTGTGCCAACGGTTACTTGGTGAACCAGTTTATTTCCGAGCATACCAATCAGCGCGACGATCAGTACGGCGGCAGCCTGGAGAACCGGTTGCGCTTTCTCAAAGAAATTGTTGCGGCGGTATCAGAAGAAGTCGGTAGCGATCGACTGGGTGTTCGTTTTGCTCCGCTATTTGAAAGTACCGATGAGGACCGTGTCTATCTTGGACTGGTCGAAAGCGATCCACACACAACTTATATCGAGGCCATCAAGCTGCTAAGCGATGCGGGTATTGCCTATCTATCACTGGCGGAGGCGGATTGGGATCAGGCTCCAGATCTTCCCGAGAACTTCTATCAGGAAGTGCGCGAAACTTTTAGCGGGCGCATTATGTACGCGGGCAAATATTCTCCGGAAAAAGCCTTGCGCGTAATGCAGGCAGGTAACGGAGATATCTTTGGCTTTGGTCGCCCATTTATTGCCAACCCGGATCTTCCTGAACGTATCCGCAATGAGTGGCCACTCAATCCAGTTGATCCGAATACCATGTATGGCGGTACCGACAAGGGCTACACCGATTACCCCCCTTATCAACCGTAAGCTGCAGTGGTTCAGATTTGAGTTGACAGAATACCGGTTAAAAAACTGGTTCTGTGCAATCAAATCTGAACCTCTCCAGGCCAATAACGGGAAATTAAAAAGACCTTAAGCACCCAATCATAAAATCACACGACCTGTTGCAATGTCCATATTGCTTTCTGGAAGATAAAAAAAGCCCCAGTAAATACAGCTTGCTGGGGCTTTTTCTCAAACTATTACGCTAATTTACACTCCCTCCGAGCGCTGCAAGATTTCCTTCAGCGGCTTTGGGCTACAGCTTATTCCTGCGTTTAAAGGACACTCTTTTCCTTAGTGAGTCAATTCCGCTATAACACTCGCTGAGTTAGGACAGGGTACCGTCAAAAGTTGAGACTCCATTCAGGAATCCAATTCAACGCCCAGGTCTCCAGAACCTTATCGAACCCACTCAGTACCATAATACCGAGCAGCAAAAGGATAATGCCGAGCGCCGTTTTGCCTCCAATGGCAAAAGCTCCAACGGAGGGCGACAGGCGACTGTAGATTTTCCGTGACAACCCTCCTGCCACTAGGAGCGCTGCGCCAGTGCCCAGTCCGAAAGCGAACATCACCATAAACGACTGGCCCAACTGCTGGCCCATAGAGGCCAGCGCAATAGCCGCACCCAGGGTGGGGCCTACACAGGGCAACCAGATGATTCCGGTGAGGAAGCCGATACCAAACTGCCCTGCCCAGGCACCATCACCGGTAATTCCCGCCCCTGCGGTGATTTTTGATAGACGTAGTGTCAACCAGTTGGAAAGCGGCTTTATCAATAGCACAAGGGCAACAGCGACAAGCAGGATCGCTGCAATATAGCGGAAGAGCTCAGGGTCCAACCCCAAAGAGATCAGTAAGAAACTCAGCACCGTGCCTGCCAGGGCGAACGACAGGCTGAGCCCGGTGGCCAGCGCATAAGGCCCCCAGCGCCCAGCGCTGCTGGAAGCGCCGACAACCATTGGCACTAGTGGCCAAACGCAGGGCGAGAGAATACTGAGCGTGCCTGCAATTAGCGCTAGGGGGATAGCACCGAGTTCAAGCATTTTCGCTACACGCCTTCACGGAATCAAAGATATTCTGACGGATCACATCGGCGCGTGTTTCGGCAACACTAAACCAGACCTGCTCTTCCCCACGGTAGAGCAGTAGGGTCGACTGCCGGGGTGCGCGGAAATGCTTGACCCACTTTTTTTGTTGGTCGAAATCCACATTTAGAATTATCAGGCCACATTGGGGGTTGTCCTTCTGGAACTGTGCAAGAATCTTCCCCTGCTTCTTACAGGTAGGGCACCAATCAGCCCGCACATCAATCAATACCGGTTGCTTGGCAGCCTGCAACTCCATAAAACGCTCTTTAGAGAAGGGCTCTCCAGCTGATACATGGGGCACGATCAGAAGAAGGGAAGTTACAAACAGGGAGCGTAGGAGTAAGTGGAGAACGTTCATGCTAATCATATCCTCAGTATAAAAATGCACACCCCAGTGGAAAGGTAAAATTGGGTGCATTGACAACCTTAGTCGGAATAAGCCGAAAATCATTACACTCTCAGGAGAATAATTTCTTATAGGATACTCCCTGGATGGTTATGTTCACGTCTTACACATCTACTCTGGCTGGATTATTACCCTAAGCTATACCCAAGCCAATTTAGGATTAATAAGAAACCAGAAGCCTGAGTGAACAAGAAGATCAAACAAAAGAAATCTATTTCATTCTGAAGGTTGTTGCTGGTTCGCCGGTGGAACCGTAAAGATTCCTGGCTTTGCCGCTAGCCATAAACCCAGAGCCCAGAGCCCAGAGCCCAGAGCCCAGCCAATCTAATCCAATAGCCTACCCAAAAATAATTGAACGATGGGTATACAACACCGTATGAATGCTTTTTTATTTCTTTCCAATCTTTTTATGTATGACGACCAATATCAGTGGAATAACCAGCCAGCCCATAGACCAAACTACAGGACCGATGAAGGCAAGCCCAATAGTAAGTAGCGCGACAATAGGCTCTGTGGTGGCGGTCTTGAATACGTTATCTTTTTCTTTACGAGTCAAGGAAGCATTGGCGAATCCCCTCTTGCGAGCATACTGCCAACCTGCGAGCCCAATAAAACCAGATAGCGCAAGGCATATACTCTGCCCAGCGGTGGACGAAATACTGACTAACTTAGGGTCACTAATCGCAAAATAGAGATAAAAACAAACAACAACTTGCTGCAATAACACCAGGGCCGTATGCGCATTGTTGGACTGCTCAACGGGCCCAAGTAATTTATGCGTCAGATTCCACTGTACCAGCGTTAGCCCAACAGCAATAAATAGACGGAAAACTTCCTCGGAATGTTCCAGTAAAAGGCTCAGAAGCCCAAACTCAAGCTTGGTCCAAGCCATATCTTCCCCCGAAGGAAGATATAAAACGAAGTTGACAAAGAGAAGGGCGTAAGCGACATCAATAAAGTTCTCAAGTCGCTGCAAGCGGCGATGCCTGACTGCAATAGTTCCAGTGTCTACATGGTGCATAAAAGGGCCCTAACATTTAGCCACAATGAGTCTGGTTATAGCAGACACCGAACCCTTTTAGGCTACGGATCTTTAATGGAGGGGTATTAACTTTTAACGCACCCATCAAAAAATCAAAAAGTTCATTATTTTCAATGAGTTACATTAATCTTGTGATTCTCGATTCTCTTGCTGAACGAGCAGTTAAAACTGTATTCAACTGAATACTAAACAGGCATGTTGAATAAAAAGCAGACAGGTCGATTTTGATAATCGATTGACTTCAAAAAGAATCTACATAAGATCCTACAAAATTAACCCGGATAAACTCAGGCAACTTCTGAGCAACGATCAAATTGCAAAGCTTGGGAAGTAACCTTCCTTAAAAAGCATCGCTATTTTTAGGGTTAAATTCATACAACTTTTACAGCTAGAAGAAAAGATGCCCAAGATTTTTACCATTATTGCATTTGCCCTTGTCACCACTTCCTGTATGCAACTGGAAGTTAAGCCGGGCCGGGTTATCGGGGATACCGTGGACGCGGGCAAAGACGCCTACCAGAGTATTCAACGCAACCGCCGGGGCGAAGAAGAGAGAAGCTACTCACACAAAACCAGTTACGACTCCACCATCTCCAATGCCGCCAATATTGCTGGCTGTAAGCAGGAACTGATGGCGGTGGTTAGTGTGTCTGATCTAATGGTGTCCCAAGTGATTTCTGAGTCTTCAGAAGTTCTACTTCAAGACGGTGATAAAACCATTTACTGCGCAATGCAGGCGCTTGTACGCCCCAAGGCGTAAACGTGATGCCTTACCAACCAAAACGCCTGTGATTCCTTTGGGGGATACCCAGTGAAAAACGCGGTCGCCCATTGGTTTGGGGAAGACTTTGATAAGTTAAACCCTCTCTTGCGGCGACTGCACACACAGGGTGGACGTCTCTACGGCAAAGTGGATATCACGTTTGGTACCGGCATTTCTGGTCTGATTGGACGTCGAATTGCCGGTAAGCTGGGAATCCCCTCTCAAGCAGGCAAGGTCCCTTTTTCCGTAGAGATTCGTCACTCCCCGGAAACACTATTCTGGTCGCGCACCTTTGCCAATGGCCATACCATGACGTCGGAATTCCAACCGGTAAAAACCTTTAGACAAGGCGGCTATTGGATTGAGTCCAGCGGACCGGTCAATATCCAACTTGGTGTTTCAATAGAGGGAGGCAACTGGCAGTGGCTGCAGCAATCTGTGTCTATTTTTCAGCTTCCTATTCCCACGATATTGATGCCTAAAGTTTCAGCGGGGAAAGCGATCATCGACGCGCTTTACCAGTTTGAAGTGAAAATGGCTCTGCCCGTGCTGGGTTTTGCTTTTGGTTATTCGGGCAAACTGCTGGAATACGCCGAGCAGGCCTGAGTTGTAAGTGCTCACTTGCTGTGTGAATAGACACAGGACAGCCTCAATGAAAACGATAAGAGCAAGTTATGGAAAGTGAACTGCTATCGCTACGCGCGGAACTCGCCCTGCTTGAGCGGGACAATCAGCGCCGCTTAGAGACCTTTGAACGAAGGCTGTCCGCCCTTGAAACGCAACTGCAGCGGAGGCAAATAGAACAGCCTGTAGCAGTAGTAGAACTGGAAGATGAGCTGACGCTGCTGATGGGTAAGCCCCCTGAAACTCCTGGGACATCAGAACAAATCCAGCCCGCGGCCATATCCACAGCAGCCGCACCGCCCCAGCTAACCCCCTCCCAAGTCCACTCCACATCCAAAAAAACCGATAGACCACCGGTATCCACCGAATGGCTGCAAGAGGGACTGACAAGCCTGTTGGCACCGGCGTTGGAACCTCTCAATCGGGCCTGGGAACCCCTTGCCGGCTTTTATCGCCACTACCAACGCCAGGGCAAGGCGCCGGTATTCTTTATGACGGCAGCCGGTATCCTGGCCCTGGTGTTTGGCTTTGCTTACCTGTTGCAGCTCTCTTTCAATGCCTACCTCGGCCCGGCCGGGAAAGTTACCCTGGGCTTTTTGATTGCCGCGGCAACCACCTTTGGCGGTGTGACTTTTAGCCGGCGTATACCGCATATGGCGGACTACGGTTCCGGGCTGATTGCGCTTGGGGTGATTCTTCTCTACCTGTGTGGATACTTTGCCGGGCCCTACTATCAGCTGGTACCCATTCCAGTTGGGGTTGGCCTATTGGTGGTAACGACAGGCCTATCGTATTTACTCGCCCTGTTGTTTCAAACGCGTGTAGTGTCCATGGTGACCCTCCTCGGGGGGGCCACCATGCCTTTGATTGCCAATCATTTCGACCCCTCGGCGGTTATCTATCTCAGCTATCTATTGGCACTCGCTCTCGCCATGCTGCACCTGTCCAGGCAAATACGCTGGCCGCAGCTTGCGATGGTAACCATGGCTCTGAGCGCCGGTATGTTTGAGTATTCAATCTCAAACCTGGATGAGACAGCTGCTACCTGGGGGCCATTACTCATATTACATGGCTTCTTTTATGGCTTTGCTCACTACGCCTTGCGAAGGATAAGCACTGAGGAAATAGAGTCCAAGGGCCTGGAGCCGAGGCGTTTAGTCATTATTGCCGCGAACCTGGTGCTGTTTATTCACATCAGCTGGTCCTTGGCCCCGAGCACTACGGCCGTGGGCGTTGTATGGCTGCTCAATCTTCTGCCCTGGATCGCCCTCGCGCTCTATTCTCGCCGGCTATTTGGTTACAGCACCACCAGTGATTCTGCACGAGTAGTGCAAAATATGGCCTTGTTGCACGGTGGATTACTGGCGGGTCTGGCAATCTTGGCACTATGCGGCCCGGCTTTACTAGGCGTCGTTTGGTGCCTTGAAGGGCTACTCCTGATTTTTCTTGGTGCGCGCTTTGGCTTTATCAGTGTGCGCAGCGAAGGTTACATTGCCCTCGCGATCGCTGGCCTAACCATGCTTTGGCAAGCGATCGCCTGGGTTGCGAGCGGAGTTGCGCCCGCTCCAGTGTTGCTGTCGTTAAATGCGGACGCGGGCTGGGGAAACTGGCTGGCACTCTGTGCGGCTGCCTTTGGACTCACCCGCCTGTTGCGCCATTGTGCCGACCAAATTACTCCAAAGGAGCGCGATGTAGCCGCTCTCGCGGATAACGCTTTTGGGCTGTTTTTATCGGCCAGCTTTCTGTTGTCCATCGGAATTTTCTGGCCCCAGGGCATGTGGTTGCTTGCCCTATTCCCAATGGGCTTTTTGATCTGGCGCGGCCAACGGAATGGTTCAGTATTTAGCGAATGGCTGGGGCTCAGCCATTACCTGCTGCTGTTTATCCCGCTGCTGGCGAGTGCGTCAATTGTGGGTAACTTCCATTTCTACGATCAAATACCTTATGGAAAAATCGCCGGTATAGAAGCCTTCCTCAGCCTGTGGCTGCTGGCAGCGCTTTACCAACGCCTGGAAATGCAATCCCACGGCTTTACCCTGGCTCTCAATTTACGCAAGCTGTTTTATGCGTTGTTACCAGTATTTTTCCTTCCCACGGTACTCCATAAAGCCAGCGATTACTTTCCCATCGCCATGTGGCTATCCTGTGCTATCGCCCTACTCCTCTACTCACGCCTACGGCTGGCATTATTGAAACAGGAGCTGCGTATTTTGGTTGCGGGCGCAAGCCTTGTGGCCCTATTTGGCTGTGCACTGCGAGAGTTTGAGAACTGGCAGGGAATGGCCATGAGTGGGCTACTTTTAGGGCTCATAACTCTGGCAGGGTTCTTATGGATTGGTCGAGGGTTACAGCAAAAGCCCCTTGGCCCAGATTGGCAGTTGGCTCTACACCAGGCACTCAAGCCAATTTTCCCATTGGCCTTTTACTATCTCGCGACAACGTTGTTTATTATAAGCTACGCCCTGAGCCGAGACTTTGGCCTGGCCCTATTGTTGAGCCAACTGTACTTCGCCAGCCTGTATATCTTTAAACCCAAGCTGGCACCGCTGCGCAACCAGCTAACGCCGTTTTACATGCTGAGCCTGCGCCTATTTGAGTTTATTACCTTATTACAAGTTGTTGCAGTAGTTACCAATTCCAGCAAGGCGCCGCTACTGGGACTATATAACCTGACTGCCCTGGGGATTGCTACGCTATTGGTTTACCGGCGCTTCTTCGCCAGTCGAGCCGTGTGGCCGGGTCGTAGACTGTTCAATCTGTGGGTGCTGCACCTGACAGCCATCCCGGTGTATATCGCCCTACTGGCACAGTTACTCGAAACCATGTGGCTACCGGCAATATCTTTTGCCCTGGTGGTGCATGCGACGCTGCTGCTGTTCCAGACGCTGAAACCCGACACCCAAAAACTGTTGAAGCTCTCACTGCTTTTATTTGCTGTGGCCGCGCTGAAGATCGTACTGTGGGATATGCAGGACTTCTCACTGATACAGAAAATTGTCGTTTGTATGTTGGTGGGGCTGTGTATGCTGGGGGCAGCGTTTCAGTATCAGAAATTTTTGTCCCGGAGCAGTCTGCCTCAATAAGCGGACTGTTAACCGATACGCATATCGGAAGTTTGGTATCAACAGGCTTCCGATTGCTTACCTGCCCATTTGAGAGCAGGTACCATTCGCCCCAACGACACTCATAGAGCCCCAATAGCTAGCCGGCTAGTATTAGGCAGTTCCAAAGAAAATGAATATCCCCATAGATTTTAGACATATTTCCCAACAACTCCCCAGTAACAGCCTAGTTAGAGGAAAAGATTACTTTCGAAATGGCAAAGTTCAGGCATTTAATGTGTCCCACGGTGGCAAAACCATCACCGGAAGGGTAAGCGGTTCCTATGCCAGTCACTACAAACAGCAGATAGAGATAATCGAAGACCCTGTTATGGGGGGATTCGAAATTGATGGCGAATGTTCCTGCCCTGTGGGGTACAACTGCAAACATGTTGCTGCTGTATTGATGGCAGTGGTTAATGAACTGCAGAAGAGTTCTTCGCAAGAATCAAAAAATACTCGCTGGGAACAATGGCAGAACAGTGTTACGGGAAAACAGCGTGAACTCGTGCTTGACTCACCATCACAGCGAGACCTGCTGTACACCTTGGATTGGGACGATCGATATAGTCCTGCGCATGCGAGAGTTAATGTCTATTCAGCCCGACCACTCAAAAAAGGTGGCTATGGTAAGCCTCAGCGCGAGTATTTCCATATTAACAGCAGCCTTGCCATATCAAAAATTGACCAGAAGATTTTTGGCCTTCAGCAACTACTCTCACAGTCTTTCTTCAGGAAAGCCATATCTGGAGAGGAAGGTGCGCTTTTATTGAGAAACCTACTGGTCAGTCAGCGCTTCTTCAGTGATATCGATTCTCTAACCCCGATTAATTGGGGTGAAGCGGTCAAGCTGGAACTCAGCTGGGAAGAAAGCAAGAACAGTGCACAGTTGCAAATAGATGTGCCTGACCTCCCCGATGGCTGGAAACTAATACCCACCGAACCACCTTGCTATTTTTCCCCCAAAGAAAACATCATTGGTCCTATTATAAGTCCGGTGGATGGTGAGGCTCTAAATGACTTCACAACTATGCCCGCCATTTCTAAAAGTGAAATGGGCAATGCTATTATCTTTCTTAACAACCATTATGGCAGTGAACATTTACCCACTCCAAAATCACTACCTGTAATACAAGTGAATGATTCATTGCGGCCGGTCTTAATCCTAAAATCGATCCCCAATCCGGGCGGGATTGAAAGTACCCATACGGCCAGTTTTCACATTCATTATGGCCCGGTAATAATTCCCGCAGAGGAAATTCTTGCAGAGAATCGTCCAGAAAATAATATCTACCCCCAAGAAAATAAGCTTTATAGAGTGGAGCGGAATTTTCATCACGAAGCCGCTGTACTGAAAGATCTGATGCAGTGGCAGTGGAGCCTGAGTGCTAACGAAGCCGGTGAACCCACTCTATTCTTCTCCGATGGCGAAACCGATCAAACGCCGATAGAGCGCTGGCACGACTTCCTCAATGGGGGCATCCCAAGGCTTGAGGAAGCGGGCTGGATCGTTGAATTCGAAGATGACTTTTCTCTAAAAGTACACGAAATTGAAGATTGGGAATGGCAAACAGATCAATCTTCCAATGACTGGTTTTCCCTGAGTGCAACCGTAGATATTGAAGGCCAACCCATTCACCTGGCCCCACTAATATTACAATATTTGGAATCAGGTTATGGGGCTACCGATGAAGAAGACATATTAGTACCTCTCGGCCCAGACCAGTATATCCGTCTACCCAGTGCACTATTTCACAACCTCTTCGCAGTTTTAGAGGAGTGGTATGACAGCGAATCCCAAAGCCTCAAGGTACCCAGGTTTGCTATGCCGGAGCTGCCTAATGCCGATTCAGCTTGGCAGGGCAATAAAGATCTAAAAGCCCTGGCTAAGAACCTACAAAAGGGCCCGCAAAGTATCAAACCACCCAGGGCCCTGAAGGCACAGTTACGCCCCTACCAGCAAACGGGTTTTGAATGGCTACAACACCTGCGCAAGCTCGGTATGAATGGCATTCTGGCCGACGATATGGGCCTGGGTAAAACCTTGCAGGGATTGGCTCATATTCTCAAAGAAAAAGAGAGCCGACGCCTGATAAACCCCGCCCTGGTGGTTGTACCCACCAGCTTGGTTGGTAACTGGCTCAACGAAGCCCAGCGCTTTGCCCCAACATTAAAAGCACTATTACTTCACGGCAGTGATCGGCATGAGGATTTCCCGCTCATTCCAGAATCTGATCTAATTATAACCACCTACCCGCTAATAGTGCGGGATAGTGAAATATTAAAAGAATATAACTTTCATCTTTTGATTCTCGATGAAGCCCAGGTGATTAAAAATCCAAAATCAAAAGCAGCACAATTGCTCCGCACCCTCACGGCTCAGCACAAGGTATGCCTGACCGGAACACCGCTGGAAAACCACTTGGGCGAGTTATGGGCACTGTTTGACTACCTGATGCCCGGCTTTCTACACAGCCAGAAAAGGTTTAACGGCCTTTATCGTAATCCCATTGAAAAGCAGGCCAATGAGCATAAACAGGGAATTCTGAACCAGAGAATCGCTCCATTTATTTTACGCCGAACCAAACAGGAAGTTGCCACGGAGCTTCCGTCAAAGACAGAAATCATACAGCGGGTTACTCTCGATACCGCCCAAGCCGCACTCTACGAAACCGTGCGTTCGGCGATGGAAAAGCGAGTAAGGGACCTGATGAAAAAGAAAGGGCTCAACCGATCTCATATCGAGATGCTGGATGCCCTATTAAAGCTGCGACAAATTTGCTGTGACCCCGGACTGGTCAAACTAGAGAAGGCAAAAAAAGTTAAGCAATCAGCCAAGCTGGAAGCACTGATGGATATGCTCCCGGAAATGGTGGAGGAAGGCCGCAAGGTACTTTTATTCTCCCAGTTCACCGAGATGCTCGGCAAGATTGAAACTGCCCTGGAAGAACAGGCAATACCCTATGTAAAACTGACCGGGCGCACGCGCAAGCGCCAGGAAGCGATTGACGCCTTCCAGAATGGCGATATTCCTGTGTTCCTGATCAGCCTAAAAGCCGGGGGAGTCGGCTTGAACCTCACTGCTGCCGATACGGTTATACATTACGATCCCTGGTGGAATCCCGCAGTGGAGAACCAAGCAACCGACCGCGCATACCGCATCGGCCAGGATAAGCCGGTGTTCGTGTATAAGTTTATCTGTGAGAATACCGTCGAGGAAAAAATCATCGATATGCAGTCGCACAAGCAAGCGCTGGCAGATGCGATTTATGATAAAGATGGTAAAAATATAACTATGGATTCTGATCAGTGGCTGTCACTGTTCCAGGATTAAATCACTCAAGAGGGGCTCCATGGGGGCCCTGATACTTCCGAGACTAATCCTCTTCTGGATTGACTCAATCGGTTAACGCCGATAGCACCTCTTAACAACCCTTCCTTCATCAATAGTTAAACAACCCGTCAATTTTAGGTAGGATCACAGTCATACAAAGGTACGTTTAATGAGTATCAAACGCTAAGCTCAAAGGGTAGTGAGCCTTAGCCTTCATTGTATAATCTGAACCTGCCATTGGAGGAAATGTGTCAGCGATAGATCTCAGTCTGTCTACAAACTTCAGCTTTCTTGCCAAACACGATACTCTTTTGGTCCAACTAGCCTCCAGCACCAAGAGCGTCGTCATATAACCGCAGCCACCTAACCCGTAAAAAAGCAAAAAATATCCCCGGTAGCACCCGGCGCTGCTGAGTATTACACAAGGAAGTCCCATGGCCCTAAACTTGCGCGAAAGCGTTTTTGAGATACTGCGCAAACACCGCGAGCCGCCACTGCCCCCCCGCCAGATCACGGAAAAAATATTGGAGTTTCACCCCGAGGCCTGCGCAGCAAAACTGGCCCGCAGTGACTCGCTCAATACCCAGAGCGCACTGCTCCAGCAGATAACCGCCGAGATCCGCGCCTCGCGCCCGCGCCTGCGCCTGCGCCTGCAAAAAAATTACCGGCAGATAAAAACCCTGGAAACCCGGCCGCGCAAATTCTATTACAGCGAGGCCAGTGCCACCGAGGAGATCACCCGCACGGAATCCACCCCGAAAACTGCCACTAGAAATACCCTCGCACTCAAAAAGCACAGCGAGGCCCAGCTCTACCTGCCACTCGGAAAATATCTCCGTGCCGAATTTAAGCTGCGCAGCATGCGTATCGACGAAAGGCGCAGCTCCAATAGCAAAGGCCCCAAGGGCAACCGCTGGCTGTTCCCGGATATCGTCGCCCTGGAAGACCTCACCGACAGTTGGGACGAAGAAATCCTCGCCTGCGCCAGTCAGTACGCCGACCAGCGCACCCGCCTCTGGTCCTTTGAAGTCAAATGCCTACTCAACCGCGCCAACAGCCGCGAGTGCTTCTTCCAAGCCCTGTCCAACTCCTCCTGGGCCAATCTCGGCTACCTGGTCGCCGCCGAAATTGAAGACAGCGATACCCTAAAAGGACTGCGCCTGCTCTGCGCCGCCCACGGTATCGGCTTAATGCTGCTGGATACCGAAAACCCAGCGGAAAGCCAAATCCTGATCCCTGCCCGCGAGCGCGCGGCCATCGACTGGGATATCGCCAACCGCCTCGCGGAAGAGAACAAAGACTTCCTCGCCTACATCAAGAATATTCGCCACTTCTACCAAACCGGCGACCTGCGCCGCTCGGATTGGCAAGCCACTGGCGATGAGTAAGCAGCACTTAAGGCCATGATTAATGCCTTTTAAGAAGTTAACGAATCAGACTTTTAACGAACTAATGAACTCGATACCGGGGAAGTTTGCAGAACCATGAGAAAATTTTCCATCTCGAAGCCTACAAGAGAACATCTTGAAAAGATTCTCTTAAATGTTAGCTATCTATATTTAACTTTAGTTATCTACCAAGTGTACACCGAAGGCGACATTTTTGACCTACAGTATCTATCCAACCTAGATATGCAAAACGCCAACACCATTTTCGCGACCAGTTTTCTTGCGTTCCTATTTATTTCTTGTTCAGTTTGTATTATTTATCGCATACGATACCTACAAGCCGGCAAACCTTTCATATCCGAACCGCAAAAACAACACCTGTCCAAAATCAACTCAGCTATTTGGTATAGCTATTTTACCTTATTTATTTTTCAACTATTTACTGAGGGTGATATTTTTGACTACGAGTATTTTTCCAACTTAATCATACAAAGCGACTCCTTTATCCCTGTAGGTATTCTCATACCACTCTGCATAATGATGTACTTCTTGGGGATCATTTACCATACCTGGCTTCTGCTAAAGCTGTCCTTAATTCAGCACCAATCAAATTCAGTTGGTGAGCAGGGGTAAAGATGCCTATTTTATTGGCGAATAAAATAAGCACTTGTATTTGGCTTTATAAGTCAATTGAAACATTGGTTACACTTCGGAAGCGAGCAGTCAAAAATGAAAGAACAAAAAGATAAACGGTACTCATCTACCAAATTTCATAGAAACCATTTTCCACCAACAATACTTGATCCATAACCTGCCTGCTTACTGTACGAACGTACCTCAAAAAGGAACTTCCTCACAATAAAAATGTGAAACAGTTTGCACTTTACAATAAATAGCCAGCACTATAATACGGCGGCCAAAATCCCGTAAGCGCTAGCGTTGTGGATAGGAACCACCAAGTCTATGTTTGAACGCCTCTTTGCCTCAAGAAAAAAGCCGTTTGTCCCAAATCGGGACAAACTTGAAACACTGACTGCCAACTTGTCCGGTAGCCGCTTTAGTATCTCATTACCGCCCAATAGCGTGCCCGATATTAATGAGGAATATTATGGTCCCCGTATTGATATCTATAACCGGGAAGCCTATGACGATCTAAGTCGCGGCAAATGGTACCAAGAGGGAAGAATGCCAGGGCAGTCCATTTTAAAACGCAACTGGGGTTTTTATGGACCACCCTGGGTTTCCATGGAATATGGATTCCTTGAACATGTAATTAGGGTCTACCGTGTAGATGATTTACCGGAGAGCATGAGCTGTTTTAATCCACACCATTTGGAGCAGGTCATTTTAAGAGATTTGTATTTTCGTTACGGCCCTCCCAAACTGGATATGGACCCTAGGGCTGCCCCAATAAAATGGCAGAAAAAAAATATTAACGGTACGGACTGGCTGTACTGCGAGGCTCATCCAAAATGCAGCGAACAGGAATTACGGGAAAACCCATTTAGAGAAGCCGTTTTTCACTCGCAATTATATGCCCCACTGGATGATCAATACTTTATTAATGTTTATTTTAGTGCTTTGGGCTATGCACCTGCTAAATATAGTATTGCCGCTATGGATCATTTAATAACTGAAACTTACTCGACTCTTCAATTAGAGTTGAGTCCAGCCATGCAACAGCGAAAAGCGGACGTGGCCCAACAATGTCCAAATTCACACTTTAGTGAAACCCGAAGCCCAGAGCCCTGGATTTACCATAAAGTGCGTGAGGGTGATTACAGAACTGGGGAAGACTCACTTGAAGTGGTTGAAAGGGGCTCGCCGCCACCTAGCTTTACCCCTTAATAGCTTTTTTCTACTTTCTACCTGTATTAATTATAAGGAAATAATATGCCAGCATTTAGAGCCGGTTGGACCAAGATTATTGAAATGGCCCCAATGGGCACAAAACAGGGCCGCGATGTCTATGTTAACAATGCTCACTACCCTATGTATGAAAAAGTGAAGCAAGAGGCACAAACTAATTACTACTCTGCCACCCTACTGCGCGCACTCATAAGCCTAAATGCCGATACTGGCAGCAGCCAGAGTGCCAATGGCGCCGGAACTATTCGCTATCTGGTACGCAATGGTATGGCCATTGAGTACTATATCGATAATGGCGATGTATTGATCCATAAAATCCATTTCGATGACTCTCTGCAAGCGGATTCTGGTAATCAAGGAACAGGTGTTTACGAAGTAAAATATGATGGAAGCACTTGGAGATCAGCAGATTCTTCTTACAATAAAATGAATCTGCAACACAAGTGGAATGGTGCTCATTATGCAGCAGTAAGCGGTAAGTTTCGGTCAAGGGATTCTGCTGGAAAACTCTTAGTTAGGCATATTGAGAAATCCTATGGAGGGACTGAAATACTGCCCAGAGATATTCCTAAGATCGACAACTTCTACTCACTTTATTGGATAAACAATAAACAGCACAGTGCACTTCCATCTGTCGATGGCCTGACCTCCTTGATTCAACAGGCAGCAAGCGCCAGAGAGTCCGTCAACTGGTTGGTTCATGGTGAAGGTGCCAAAACTTTCCAGCGGGCGCTGGAAATTTTGCAGAACACACCCTCTTTGAGCCGTTTTGAAGCAAAAGATGAGGAAATAGTACGCAATTTGCGCAATAAAATGTCCGGGCAAAAAGTTTTCTTCTCTAATCCTGTGGGCGCAAACCCCGACAAGCTGGAAAAGCTCTGCAAAGTCGTTGGCCTCACCTATGTAAATAGTAATACTAACCCCCGCAACCTTAAAACCGCCGCAGGAAGAGAAAACTCCTGGAACGAGATTAAAAGAATCGGCGCGGCAGCCGCTGGTACTGGCTTAACGGCAACTGCGGTAAAAGAATCAGGTATCCTTACTATTCAAAAACAGGGGGGCATGTTATCGAACGTGTATCAAGCCGCCATTAACAACCCGACTGGAGCCGCAATCGGAGCCGCCGCAGTCTGTACTGCTGCCGCCTTTGTGGTTGCAAAAACCCAGGCAACCAAGTGGACAAGTCAGGTCCGAGCAATACATGCAACCGCAAGCAGTACCTTTGGCCGTGGCAATGAATATTGGTACGAGAGTGATGAAGATCTGCTGGAACAGTTATCAGCCTAATGCCTTAGCGATAATCGCTCTCTGGTTAACCTTGTAAATTTTGGAATTGAAAGGTGCCGGCATAGGCCGGTACCTATAAAATCATGCAGTAATTAGATATTTCATCCAACCTATAATGGCTCGTTAAACCATCAGCACAAAACATTTCCCTTTCTACTCAATTCCCTCTGAACGACCATCACACTCAACCTTCCTAAAAATAGCTATCGAAATAAGCGCTTATTTTTACCGCTACACTGATTGCGTAGCCCTAATTTCGGGTGGATGCACAGGGGAGTAAGAGATGCAACGGCTCGTACTGCTAGCAACGTTTTTTTCCACTTTATTCATCAGCAGCCAATCCCTCGCTGAGTATAAGAAAGGGGACTTTATTGTTCGCGTCGGTGCCGCGGCCGTCGATCCGAACGACGATTCCGATAATCTCTATCTGAATGGCACCGTATTGCCCGACACAAGAGTTTATGTGGATACCGGCTATTCCGTTAGTTTTACCGGCACCTGGTTATTCGCCGATCACTGGGGGCTGGGGCTTTTGGCGGCATTGCCATTCAAACATGACCTGGACGTACGCGGCTTGCCAGACCCGGATACTGGCGAACCCCTCGGCAAGGTGCGCCTGGGGGATATCAAACACCTGCCACCCACCCTTACCCTGCAGTGGTATCCCGTTTGCACTGAGTCTTGGGTACAGCCCTATATTGGCGTCGGTATCAATTACACCCATTTCTTCAGCGAACATATCAACCGCGCAGCGCAGAACTACTTTGAGACCGTACTCGGTGCTGAGTCACGGGCAAGGCTCAAGCTCGACAATTCCTGGGGCTTGGCGGGGGAAGTTGGTATAGACGTCGCCTTAGGTCGGGAGAATCGATGGCTGTTTAATGCGGCTGTTTGGTATTTGGATATCGATACCGAAGCGGACATCCATTTTCACACCGGCGCTGACGATAGCTCGCGAATCCATGTGGATGTGGACATAGACCCCTTTGTTTTCTCCCTGGGGATCGGCTATCACTTTTGAGACCGCTTAACCTTACTTAGTCCATAGCGATACAACACCCACCCTATCATTCTGATTTACAGAATGAGTTCGCCTATTTTTACCAATTTTCATTCTGCCTGCTCCCGTTAAACTGCTTTTTATCGACAACGATGCCTCAAACAGAGCATGACTCTATAACGAATCCCCAGATTAAGGAGCACTACATGACCACTTCCACCCTGTCCTCAGCTCAAGCCTCTACTAACGCCCCCCTATTTCCAGCCATTGCCGACCTGTCCGGGCGAATCGGCCTGGCGGCAATATTTTTTCTGGCGGGCGTCAACAAGATTCAGAATTATGAGGGCAGCGCCCAGTATCTGACCTATGGTGGCCTACCTGAAATACTATTGCCGCTGGTGATTGTGTTTGAGATTGGCGGCGCTCTGGCGTTAATCCTGGGCTTTCAGGTTCGCCTCACCGCTTTGGCTTTTGCCAGCTTCAGCCTAGTCACTGCCGCCCTGTTCCATAACAATCTGGGGGATCAAATTCAATTTCTGATGTTTTTTAAAAATCTGGCCATTGCCGGTGGTTTTCTGGTAGTTGCCGCCCATGGTGCCGGGCGCCTTAGCCTAGATAAGCGCAATAGTATTTAAACTCTGGAACAAGAATTGGGCCCACTCTATTTTATCCAGGGCCAGCTGTAACACAGATATTGGAGATGAACATGGGACTGTTGATCAACGGCCAATGGCATGACCAGTGGTACGATACTAAAGATTCCGGCGGTGCATTTAAACGAGAGACAGCGCAGCTGCGCAACTGGGTGACAGCCGATGGCAGCGCCGGGCCCAGTGGTACTGGGGGCTTTAAGGCGGAGTCGAGACGCTACCACTTGTATGTATCCCTGGCCTGCCCGTGGGCCCACCGCACTCTGATTTTCCGCAAGCTGAAAAAACTGGAAGAACATATCAGTCTCTCTATAGTGAGTCCGGATATGCTCGATCAAGGCTGGAGCTTTCATATGGATGAGGGCAGCAGCGGTGATGCTCTGTTTGATTATCACTATATGCATCAGGTTTATACCCACAACAAGCCCGATTACTCTGGACGAGTTACGGTGCCAGTGCTATGGGATAAGCAGACAAACGGTATTGTCAGTAATGAATCCTCAGAAATTATTCGCATGTTTAATACTGCGTTTAATCGTATTACCGGAGATACTCAAGACTTTTTCCCCAAGGATAAACAACAGGCGATTGAAACGATTAATCAACTGGTGTACGAGAGCATCAATAATGGTGTATACCGCAGTGGCTTTGCCACTACCCAGGAAGCCTATGAAGAGGCCTACCGCCAGCTATTTGCCGCACTCGATCAGATGGAAAACATTCTAGCCCGCCAGCGCTACTTGGTAGGAGAAGAAATCACGGAGGCAGACTGGCGACTATTTACCACCCTGATACGCTTCGACTCCGTATACCACGGACACTTTAAGTGCAATCGCCAGCGCCTGGAAGATTTTCCCAACTTGCGCAACTATGTACGTGAGTTGTACCAGTGGCCCGGTATCGTCGAAACCGTAAATTTCCAACATATCAAGCGGCACTATTACTTCAGTCATACGTCCATCAATCCAACCCAGGTTGTACCTACTGGGCCGAATATTGACTACAGCAGCCCGCACAATCGAGCTGAACAATAACCGCCACGAACAGCAAGTAGGCCGCTCTGCGGCCAACTTCCATCACAACCATGTGGATCCCACCTTTTCAATACTCGACCACATCCAGTAAATTGTCTGTCTCTTCTCCAGTTCTGTTGGATAATAGAGCGTGATCTAATAAAACTGGCCAGTAATCATCAAACGCTTATGCAAGAGCTCCACTTACAAGGATAGATCCATGCAAAAAACCACCCTAGAGCAATGGCGTATGTTTAAAGCCGTTGTGGATGCCGGCGGTTTTAACCAAGCATCATCCGTTGTGCACAAGAGCCAGTCCAGTATTCACCATGCCGTAACAAATCTGGAGGCCGCTCTTGGGGTCAAGTTATTTGAAGTCTCAGGGCGTAAGGTGATGCTCACCGAGGCGGGCCAACTCCTGCTGCGCCGCGGGAAGTATCTGCTGGAGGAAGTCTCCCGCATTGAGGATATCGCCGACTCTCTCAGCGAGGGCGTGGAGTCAGAACTGCGTATTGCCGTGGATGGGGCCTTTCCACAAAAAGTCGTCTTTAAAGCGCTGGAAAAAGTCTCCGGTATTTTTCCTCAGGTCAATATCGATATTGTGGACACGGTATTGTCGGGTACCAATGAGCTGATTCTGGAGGGAATGGTTGATTTAGGTCTCTCGGCATTTACCATGAATGATAGTCTCAACGATGAGATATGTCGTATTGAATTTGTGGCTGTCGCCCACAAAGATCATCCTCTGCACCAGTATAAACGTGAACTAACTTATGAGGACCTAAAATCCTATCGACAGATTATAGTGCGGGATTCCGCCATACAGACCAACCGGGATTCCGGTTGGCTGGGGGCAGAGCAACGTTGGAAAGTGGGGAGTTTGCGTGCATCACTGGATTTAATTGCACAGGGAATGGGGTTCGCCTGGCTACCCTTACCATTAGTGGCCGATTTACTCGATGACGGCACCCTGAAATTACTCCGCCTGGTAAAGGGGGGAAAGCGCTCATCCAATTTTTATTTAAACTTTAAAGATCAAGATAAACTCGGTCCTGCCGCCAGAGAATTTATTGGCGAACTACGTTTTCTTACCCTGGAAATTTCAGATTTTTCGGGATAACGCCTCAGCAACAACCCTCTGAAGCCGCCATAACAACTGATAGCTTCTTACGAACTGATAGAGTAGATATCATCTCTAAAACCTGCTTACTTTTTCTTTAGAGAATTCAGCTGAATTTAATTAATTTTTTCCTCAATGCGTAGACCCGCCCCCTTTGAGGCACCCCTACATTATTAAACAGTCCATTCTGTAGAAACGAATAATCAATTCAACTTTATCCGATATTCATTCGAGCCACCCCTATCTATCATAGCCATAACACACTTATTTACATCACCAGCGAGGCCCAGGCTATGTTTTATTTCAGACCTTCTCAGGGGCGCGGGCAAGCTCGATTTGGCTGGCTCAACAGTAAACACACCTTTTCATTCGGCCACTATTACGACCCCAAACATATGGGCTTTTCCGCACTTCGTGTAATAAACGATGACATCGTGAGACCTGGTGCAGGTTTTGATACGCACGGTCACCGGGATATGGAAATTATTTCCTACATCCTGACGGGCGCAATTGAGCATTGTGATAGTGAGGGGAATCGTTTTGTTGTTCCTGCCGGCGAGGTCCAACGAATGAGTGCCGGAACGGGTATCACCCACTCGGAATACAATCACTCAAAATCACAAAATCTAAGGTTCCTGCAAATATGGATTCAGCCCAACCGCCGCGGTATTAAGCCCGATTATGAGCAGCGGTCGATCGCACAGATCGGAAAAATGACTCCTCTGGTGACAGCCGATGGCCGGGGCCAATCACTTTCCATACAACAAGATGCCAATCTTTACCGGCTGCAATTAACTTGCGGGGAGACTATCTCACTGGACACCCTTGAACGCCCCGGTTACCTACACGTCATTGAGGGAGCAACCGGTGTCAATGGTAGGCACCGGCTGAGCGCGGGGGATGGTCTGGGATTATTTAAGGAGCGGATACAACTTGAATCCTCGGCAGAGGGGTTTACCGCACTTTGGTTTGACCTGCCCGCCACTTGATCCAAATAGCTCATGACTAGCCTCACGCTGAGGGCCGGCGGCAAGGACTTATCCCGAGGCTAAGAATTCGATTCGGACTTTGCACCTTTATCAATTTAAAAAGAACCCGAAAGCGAATCATTAAAAAACTGAGATATGCCGTATCCGGCCCTAAGCAGAGCCTGAATACCCTGTAAAGAATAGTGCGTGACACTTTACCCAACTCGCCCGCCCAACCGCCGATTCCCTCCTAAAATAGAGCGAGGCATTTGGGGATGAAGCAATGGACAAAGCTGGCGACATGGATGGTCGCGAGAGAAATGAGGCCGCGCCAGGGCGATTGCTTTCCCTGCTTTCGCCGGTGCCCCCCGCGCTTTTCGCTATTGTTCTGCTGATTCTGATGCCGGATATTTCTGACGGTAGAGAATTTTCTTTTGGCGTTACCTGGGTTGCCGCACTGGGTATATCCCTGCGTTTCTACATCGATGGCCTGAGTTTCCTTTTTGCCCTGTTGATTAGTGGGATTGGTGTGTTTGTGGCCATCTATGCGGCCGCATACCTACGCGGACATCCCGATCTGCGTCGTTTTTATTTTTATTTATACCTTTTTATGGTCGGTATGCTGGGCCTAGTGCTGGCGGGGGATTTAATTACCCTGTTTGTATTTTGGGAAGTGACCACTATTTCCAGCTATCTGTTGATTGGATTTAATAATACGAGTGCTGTCGCGCGCCGCTCTGCCCTTCAAGCCCTACTAGTCACTACCTTAGGTGGGTTGTGCCTGCTGGTTGGATTGCTGCTACTAGGTTCTGTGGCGGATAGCTTTGAGTTGCGACAGGTGTTAGCTTCAAGTGAAGCCGTGCACACAAGTCCTCTTTATTTACCGATCTTGATCTTGATTTTAATTGGTGCCTTCTGTAAATCCGCACAGTTACCCTTTCATTTCTGGCTGCCCAATGCCATGGCCGCGCCAACACCAGTGAGCGCCTATTTGCACTCCGCCACCATGGTAAAAGCCGGCATCTATTTGCTCGCCCGTATGCACCCGATACTGGCACATACCGAATGGTGGGAATGGATATTAACCTGTACCGGTGCCGCAACGGCGGCAGTGGCTGCGGTAGCGGCACTGCGCCAGACGGACCTGAAACTCGCCCTGGCATACACCACACTCATAGCGCTGGGCACGATCACCATGTTTCTTGGCTCCGACGCTTCGGCCGCGGTAGCCGCCGCCATTACTTTTTTATTGGTGCACTCATTTTACAAGGCGGCACTTTTTATGGTGGTCGGTATCATCGACAAACAGGCTGGCACTCGAAACCTGAACAAACTGGGCGGCCTCGGCCGCTGCATGCCAATCACTGTCATTGCCGCTTCCGCGGCAGCACTCTCTATGGCCGGATTTCCCCCATTTCTCGGCTTTATCGGCAAGGAATTAAAATATGAGGGCGCCCTTGCTGTGGCCTCAGAGCCCGCCCTCGTTGCTACCGTTGCCGTTTTTGTTAACGCCGTTACGGTGACCGTTGCGGGGATGGTCGCATTAAAGCCCTTTTGGCGAAAGAAACCGCAGCAACTCCCCAAGGTAAAAGAAGCACCTGTGGGACTGTGGATTAGCCCGTTGATCTTAAGTGGCCTGGGGCTCACTTTCGGATTGGCGCCCGATCTCGTTGGCGGCGGTCTGGTGGAGCCGGCTTTAAGTGCAGTACTGGGCATTCCAGAGACCATCAAGCTGCAACTCTGGCACGGCATCAATATTCCCCTTCTGATGAGTATCCTCACGTTTATTTTAGGGGTGACCATGTATTTGGGGTTGCGCCGCTTGCGCGCTTGGCTGGCCTGGGACTTCAAACACGCGCCCACCAGTGCCGATCAAATGTGGGATAAATCCCTAGAGTTACTCAAGGCCTTTGCCTCTGCGCAAACTCGCATTCTGCAAAATGGGGTAATGCGCCGCTATTTGAGCGTTATTTTTACGACGATATCCCTGGCCCTGGCTTTCGCCTTGATTCATTCCGGGCAATACCCTCTGGACTACAACTGGCCGCAATTAAACTTAAAAGAGTGGGCGGCGTTGTTACTAACTGTGGGAGGGGCTTTTATGGCGGGGTCTGCGCGCAAGCCTTTAATAGCTATCTGCGCCCTTGGTGCTCTGGGTGTGGGAATTGCTTTAATCTACTTATTCCTCGGGGCGCCGGATGTTGCTATCACTCAGCTGCTTGTTGAAACCCTGTACCTGGTGCTGGTTGCCGCAATTCTACCGCGCCTACCGGTATTCAATCCTGGCAGAAAAGTGCTGTTTCGGCCTCGCGACGCAACACTCGGCGCAGTACTGGGCCTACTGATTACTCTCAGTCTTTTGGCCGTTCTGCAAACACCACTAGTCAGTCCAACGAGTGAATTCTTTGTAGAGGCTGCGGTACCCGAGGGCCATGGCCGCAATATCGTTAATGTGATTCTGGTGGACTTTCGTGCGCTGGATACCTTTGGCGAAATTATTGTTGTATTTACCGCGGCTATAGCGGCAGTCACCTTACTCGGTCACCAATTGCGACGGGGAAAACAATGAATTCACTGATACTACAAACGGCGACTCGCGTGCTGGTCGCACTGATTCTGGTGTTTTCCATTTATATGCTACTGCGTGGCCATAACTATCCAGGTGGCGGATTTATTGCCGGTTTGATCGCCGCTTCGGCATTCGCATTATTCGCCATAGCTTGGGGCATGGAGTCGGCACAGAGTGCCCTTAGAATACCTCCCGGCAATCTCGCGGCAAGCGGCGTGCTGATCGCCGCACTCTCTGGGATGCTGGCATTATTCTCAGGCGATGCCCCCTTTTCAGGCCAGTGGCTGCAACTCACTGGCGATAAAACTACTGGCGGGCTCTCTATCAGCAATGTACTGATATTTGATATCGGTGTTTATCTGGCCGTACTCGGTGCGGTACTGACCTTGATTTTTGCGCTGGAGGAAGCCTGATATGGAAGGCCCTCTCGCCCTCGTTGTCGGTATATTGATTGCCACCGGCGTCTATTTGATGCTGGCGCGTAATTTATTGCATTATTTATTTGGCTTGGTATTAATTAGTAACGCCGCTAATCTGGCTATTTTTATTGCGGGTAGAGTCACCCGCGCCGCGCCGCCCCTCATCCCTGAAGGCCTGCAGGTTCCCCCCGAGCCAATTTCCAACCCTTTACCCCAGGCATTGATCCTAACCGCAATCGTTATCGGTTTCGGTTTACTGGCCTTTGCTCTCGCATTAATTGCCCAGGCCTACAAGGTGCTTGGCACTCTGGATGTGGATTCCATGCGCATCGCCGAACCTATCCCACCCAAGAGGGAAAAATCCCTTTGAGCTGGTTACTGGCCCTGCCTTTCCTGATACCGATCTTCACCGCGCTCGCTACTTTTCCAGCCCGCGCCAGGCCTCGTTTATGCGGCGTACTTTCGATTTTTGGCTGCACTCTATTGCTTGTCGTGACAATTGCCATCCTGGTATTGGTGGAAAGCAATGGCACCCATGCGGCACAGATGGGCGATTGGGCGGCACCTTTTGGTATCACCCTAGTGGCCGATCGGTTGAGCGCCGTTATGCTGTTGATCAGTGGCATCGTAGGGCTCTGTGTAGCCATATTCGCGCTGTCCGATATCGGTAAATACCGAGTTAAACTAGGTTTCCATAGTTTTTTTCAACTGCTATTGGCTGGGGTTTGTGGCAGCTTTATTACCGGAGATATCTTCAATTTGTATGTCTGGTTTGAAGTGATGCTGATCGCTTCTTTCGCGCTGCTGGTGCTCGGTGGGGATCGGATTCAACTGGATGGCGGAATTAAATATGTGGCACTGAACCTGGTCTCCACACTATTGATGCTGACTTCAATCGGTATGATTTATGGCTTGACCGGCACATTAAATATGGCGCAACTGCATATTTCCCTGGCTGCGGTGGATAACCCCGCAGCAGTTTCTACGCTGGCCGTTTTATTTATCTGTGCCTTTGGTATCAAGGCGGCAATTTTCCCACTGTTTTTTTGGCTGCCCGCTTCTTATCACGCGCCGCCAGTAGCGGTAACCGCCGTCTTTGCCGGCCTGCTCACCAAGGTCGGGGTCTACGCACTGATTCGCACGTTCACCCTGATTTTTCCTAACGATCTGGGTTTTACCCACAGTATTTTATTGGGCACTGCCCTCCTTACTATGCTCACAGGCGTACTGGGTGCCGCGGCACACTATGAGTTTCGAAAAATTCTCGCCTTTCACATCATTAGTCAGATTGGCTTTCTCGTGCTGGGCCTCGCCCTCAACTCACCACTGGCACTGGCTGGAGCCGTTTTTTACATGGTGCACAACATTGTCGCCAAGACCAATTTGTTTCTCATCAGTGGTACGGCCCAGCGACTGACTGGCAGTTTCGAACTGAGTGAAATCGGAGGGATTTATCGAGCGAGCCCGCTGCTTTCCACTTTTTTCTTTATCGCCGCCTTTAGTCTGGCCGGCTTTCCGCCGCTATCGGGTTTCTGGGCCAAACTGTTGTTATTAAAGGCGAGTCTCGACCAAGCCGCCTATTGGGTTGTTGTCGTGGCGCTGGTGACTGGTGTTCTGACTCTGTTCTCTATGAGTAAGATCTGGGCGGAGGCTTTTTTAAAGGCGCATCCGAAGGACTATTGCAAATGTCTGGGAGATATTCCCCGATACGAACGCTATCAGCGCCTGTTGCCCGTAGCGCTGTTGGCGCTGATCACTTTGTTGCTCGGGCTGGTACCCGGGCCTTTTATTGATTACTCCCTGGCCGCAGCCGGAGAGTTGTTGGAGCCGGCGGGTTATCTTGGGGCTGTACTGGGTCTGCAGACCCAATAGGCTGGGGAGCACAGATCATGCGCGTTTTTTTACTCAATCTGATATTGGCCATCAGCTGGTCAGCTCTGACCGGTAATGCGACGCTGGTCAATTTCTGCTTCGGCTTTTTTATCGGCTATTTAGCATTGCGGGTTTCGCCAAAAATCCCAGAGGGCACCAAGTATTTTCAACGTCTGCCGCGCTTAATCCGTCTGGCCAGCTTTTTTATCCAGGAGCTGGTACTTTCAAGCCTGCGCGCCACAATCGAGGTATTTTCCCCAAAGCTGCAAAGCCGCCCACTGGTGGTGCGAATTCCTCTGGAGATTACCGACCAAACTCAGATTTTTATACTTGCCAATCTTATTTCACTCACACCCGGCACAGTAGTGCTCGAGATAACCCCTGATAATTCAGAGCTTTTTGTACACACCATGTTTGTGGACGATCCAGACATTTTCCGCGAGGAAATCCACCTCGGTTTTGAAAAACGCGTGCGGGAGGCCTTTTCCTGATGCACAGCACCATCGTCGATATAAACGCGCCAGTTATCGTAATGGCTATTAATATCTCTTCACTGATTATGCTACTGGCACTGGCGATGTGCTTTATGCGTATTTTCATCGGCCCAACACTGGCGGATCGAGTCGTTGCTCTCGATGTACTGAATATTCTCGCGGTGGCTTACTGTGCACTCTTGGCGATTGCCTCAGGGCAACCGGTATACCTGAGCGCGGCTATTGCTCTGGCGCTGGTGGCTTTCCTGGTGAGTGTTGCCTTTGCCCGATTTATTGAAAAAAGCGGTAAAAAAACGGTACTAAACGAGGGGGGGCGCGACGGTGGTTTTCGATGAAGTGTTTATTGCCGCGCTGTTACTGGTAGGCAGCCTTTTCGGCTTTAGTGCCGCTTTAGGTCTGTTGCGGATGCCGGACTTCTACACGCGTATGAGCACCTCGGGCAAAGCCGCTACGCTGTGCTGTGGCCTGTTACTCGGCGGGGTAGCGGCCATGTTCCACGACACCCAAGTAACAGCACGCGCTGTGGCAGCCCTGCTGTTTCTCTTGTTCACTGTGCCGATCGGGGTGCATATGATTGCCCGCGCCGCCTATCGGGTGGGCACACCGATGTGGCGGGGCAGGACCGCCAAACCCCGCTTCAAAAACCCGAAGCGGGATCTTAAGTAGGCCCTCCCCCTGGGCACCTACTACTGGTAGAGATCGGCAATAATCGCCTCGCTGCGCTTTGCCAGCTGTATGTCGCAGTTATCCAACAACAGCACATGACCCATCTTGCGACCACGGCGCAGACTTTTGCCGTAGAGCCAAACGCCATCATTATTCCCGGAGGGCGGGCGGTCAATGCCGAGCATATTGACCATCGCAGCTGGCCGCGGGCAGTCCGTCTCTCCCAATGGCATATCTAATATCGCCCGCAAATGGTTGGCAAACTGGCTAGTGGATGCGCCCGCCAGAGTCCAGTGGCCGCTGTTGTGTACCCTTGGGGCAATTTCATTAACCACGAGACCGTCGTCGGTCACAAAACATTCCAACGAAAGTACGCCCACATAGTCCCAATCGTCCATCAGCTTTTGCAGATAGGCTCGAGCCCTGGCCAATAACTGCGCGTTCGAAAAGGGCGCTTTTGAGAGTAAAAGTGTGCCCTGGCGGTGCAGGTTCTCCGTCAGCGGGTAAGTCTTCACTTCTCCGGAAACCGAGCGGGCACCAATCAGGGATACCTCACAGGAAAATGCGACCGAGGCCTCCACTACACAGGGCAGATTTTGCGCCTCTTCAACGGCTTCGCGTAACTGTGCAGCGTCCTTCACCCGCCACTGATTCTTGCCGTCGTAGCCATTTTCACAGCTTTTAATAAATGCCGGATAGCCGACGGTATCCAGCGCGCGCTGTAAGGCTTCGCGTCCCTGAGCCGGCATAAACGTGGCAACTGGCAAACCACTTTCGCTGAGCGCACATTTTTCCCGCAGGCGGTGCTGGGCTTTCTCAAACACATGGGGGTCGGGGTAAACCGGGCAAAAGCGCTGTAAATCTCTCAGTAGCTGCACATCCACCTGCTCGCGCTCGGCGGTAATCACCTCCGGGCAGCCCAGAGCACGATAGAGCTGCTCGCCACTATCGCCTCCCTCCAACCTCACCAGGGTACCGAGGCCCTCAACGCAGCCGGCATCCTCATCCCGCTCGGCGAGGAAGCTGAATGTTATGCCGAGGGACTCCCCCTCTTGGGCCATCATCTGTGCCAATTGCCCACAGCCGACAATCGCGATATGTCTGGTGCCTTTGTTCACGGCCCTTACTCCACTGAGAGGGGGACCTGATCACTTTGGCGCTCACGCCAGGCGATCAGTCGCTGTTGCAACTCGCTATCCGCCAGAGACAGCATCTGCGCCGCCATCAAGCCCGCGTTAAAAGCACCGGAGGCACCCACCGCCTGGGTCGCCACAGCCACGCCTTTGGGCATCTGCACGATGGAAAGCAAACTGTCCATTCCAGTCATAAAGCGACTCTCCACCGGCACCGCTATCACCGGCAGCGGACTCATGGCCGCAATCATACCGGGCAGGTGCGCGGAGCCACCGGCGCCGGCGATAATCACCTGGGTACCCTTTTTATGGGCCTCATTGGCGAATTCCACCAGGCGCTGGGGGGTTCTGTGGGCCGAGACAACCGCCGTGGCGAAAGGCACTTCCAGTTCGCTCAGAGGCTTGGTGGCGTTTGCCATGGTGGCCCAGTCCGAGCGCGATCCCATAACAATGGTGACTTTTTCAAATGGCAGTGATTTCACTTGCTGTTAACTCCAGTGTTGAACAAGCGCCAGGTAGACGGGGATCGCTACCAGGACATTGAAAGGAAAAGTAATCGCCAGGGACAGAGTGATGGATACACTGGCGTTGGCCTTTGGCAGTGCTACGGACATGGCCGCCGGCACTGCAATATAAGAGGCACTGCTGCCGAGCACCGCCAGCAGGAAGATACCGCCCGCGGAGAGACCCAGCAGTATCCCCAGAGCGCCCCCGGCGGCGCCCCCGAGCAGAGGCATGAAAATGCCAAAACTCAGTAGGAAAACGCCCTGCCCGCGCACATCGGCAAGGCGCGCCGCTGCAACCCGGCCCATTTCGAGCAGGAACAGGGCCAGTACTCCGTGGAAAAGTTGGCCGAAGAAAGGCATCACCGCGGTGGTGCGCTCTCCCGCCCAGGCACCAATCGCAATACCGCCTATCAGGAGAAGCACACCCTGATTACAGGTCAGCTCGTGAAGCAGTCGCCCCTTATTCGTGCCCTGCACCGATTTCCGCGCGAGGAGAATGCCCACGACAATGGCGGGGACTTCCAGCAGAGCCACAAACAGAGGGAAATAAGCTTCATAATCGATGCCTTTCGCCTCCAGGAGCGCCACCGCTACCGCATAGGTAGCCACACTGACTGAGCCGTAATGGGCAGCGGTGGCCGCCGCATCCAGGCGGGTCCACTGGCCAATCCAATACAGGAGCGGGAAGGCGACCAGCGGGAGAAGCGCACCAAAGGCCAAGACCGCCAGGGATTGGGGGACCAGGGTGGAGGCAGAATACGCACTGAGTGCCGCGCCACCTTTCAACCCGATGGCCAGTAACAAGAAAATCACACAGCTTTGGTAGAGGCCCGCCGGCAAACGCAGATCACTGCGTACCAGCTGCGCCAGTGCCCCCAGGATGAAAAAACCGACTACAACATCCAGCTGCATAATCAGCGCTTCCGACGCCGGGACAGCGGCAGACGGATTCTCTGGGGTACCCGTTTCATTAGCAAGTAACCCATATTGGCCAGCAAGACCAACATCCCCACCGCCATAAGGGCAACCGCATCAATACCCACAAGCGCCAGTATCCAGCCAATGGACATAACCATCAGCCCAACTAACGCACCAAAATACAGTTGTGACTTATGCATGCAACGCCCCCCTCCCACTTAATTTGAAGTGGGCGCATTATGGATAATGGTATTGATAGATAAAAATAGATAATTATTATGTTATCCATAAACTTTTATCTATATTGAGTAGAATACAGGTGCTTCATGCCTACCAGTAGAGCCCACGCCCGTATCGGAACCGCCAGACAGTTAGAGATTTTGCTCACCGTTTTTGAGCAACGCAGTATCAGTGCCGCCGCTAAAACCCTGCACCTTACCCAGCCCAGTGTTTCCATGCAGCTGGCCAAACTCTCCGCCGCCGTGGGCCTGCCTCTCTACTATGCGGTGGGAAAGCAGCTGGAATTTACCGAGGCTGGTCTGACTCTGGTGGATAGTGCCCGCGAGATTCTCAAAAGCTACGAGTATCTGGAGTTAAAGCTGGCCAAACTGCGCGGGCTGGAGACTGGCCGCCTGCAACTGGCAGTGGTCACCACCGCCAAGTACTTTATCCCGCACCTGATCGGCGAGTTTTACGAGCAGCACCCACAGCTGGATATTCTCTTCCGTGTGGGTAACCGCCAGCAGATCATTGACTATACCGGCGAGGATGAAGACGATTTTTACGTTTTTAGTCACCCTCCAAAGAATCCCGACCTTGAGTTGGTGGAATTCCTGCCCAATCGCCTCCTGGCCATTGCCCCGGAAAAACACCCGCTTGCGGGCAGAGGAAAAATATCTCTACAGGAATTTGCCAGCTGCCCATTCCTGCGCCGGGAAGAGGGCTCTGGCACTCGACACGCCATCGAGCGCTTTCTGCAAAAGCAAAAGATCGATCTCAATATCCGCATGACCATTGAGAGCAATGAGGCGATTAAGCATGCGGTTATGTCGGGCCTAGGCGTCTCCATTCTCTCCGAACACACGCTCGCCTTCGGCGGGCACTCCGGCCTTGCCATCCTCGAGGTAGAGGCACTCCCCATCATTACCCACTGGTACCTAGCCAGGCGAAAATCCCGCCCACTGTCACCTGCAGCCTTAGAATTCTTGGAATACGCGCGCAATTTGGAAACTGTTCCGGAGGAGAGCGGCCTTACTTGGCCACTACCGCCAAATTCATAACGAATCACAAAAAAATCAACAAAGCTTTATTAACAGATCCCCCTATTTACGGATGTCGACGTAAAAGTTACCGAGGCATCCAATGGCCACAGACAAAAACTCCCGCTTTAATTCTCGTCAAATTTACGGCGTTCTCGCTGAATCCTGCTACTTTTTGGTTACCTGCCGGTGAGCCCAAAAACTCCGGGGGCAAGGTAGTTGGTAATAATAAATGACGCCCAGTCGTCATCGATTTTCACGGAAGGGAATGGTGATGAAAATCCAGGGAAAAATTTGCAGAGTTTTCGTATTTCTTTTAGCGACAAGCGCAACCTATACGGAAGCCCAAGAGGATTGGCGTAACATCGACTGGGGCGAATTTATGGTGCGTATTGGTCTCAGTTATGTCGCGCCCAATGACGCGGGAACATCGCTCAAATACCGAGTGCTGCAACAGTGGGATTTATACAACACCACCTGGGAATTAGACACCGCACAAACCTGGCAGATCTCTGGAGTTTGGCGCCCCTCCGATCGCTGGGGTTTCGAGCTGATGCATATCAATAGCGCTTCTTATGGTGTCTCTCTGGATAATTTTACCGGCAACACCGGCAGCAGCCAGATCAAACTGGGTGACTTTAAAGCATCGACCACCCTGGCCTTTGCCAACTGGTATTTTCTGGACCCCAGCTATATAGCCCGCCCCTACCTCGGCGCCGGAATTAATTATACAGATTTTCACACCGTTTCTATTAGCCGCCAATTTAACGAATACCTGATCGATTCCGATATGTCAGTCGCACCAGGCTCCTTCAATATGGGGCATTCTTGGGACTGGGCTCTTCAAGGCGGTGTTGATTTCAACTTGGATTTTCGTCAGTTTCAGTATCCATTACTAATTAATCTGGCCGCCCTTTACTACTTATCGGATACCGACCCCACAGTAAATTTCCCCACCGAATTGGGTTCTGACCGACTGTATGCTCACTTTGATTACGACCCCTGGATTCTCAATCTTGGGGTTGGTACAAAATTTTGAGGATCATTATTTCGTATACCTAATCAATGGCCGGAGCCACTGTGGAAAACACCAGCCTTGCCCGAAATTTTCTAACCACCGGTAGAAAAAGCGCCTTCGTAGGTCTATCGACTGTGGTTATCACTCTGATATTTTTTTCCGCAAAACCCGTGGCGGAGTGTTCACCAGGCAATGTGGGTACCGACGGCCCCGACCAAATCATCTGTAACGAGGATAGCGATGCAGAGAGCGCTGATGTAGACGGATTGGGTGGCAATGACACCCTGGAACTGGATGGCGGCACCATTAATAATGCCTATGGTGGCATCGGTGACGACCAAATCTATATCCGTGGAGCGATTGTCAACGACTCGGTCTATGGCGGGGATGGAAAAGATCTAATCGTACTGGATGAGCGCAGCAGCGATATTGGCGACTACCTCAACGGTGGTGGCATTCACGGTGGTGTCGGTGACGATGAGATTCAGATATTGGATGGGCTCAGTTTCCATGTATGGGGTGGAGAAGGTAATGACCAGATCACCTTGGATGGGGGCTTCATTTTTAACTACTTGGATGCGGGTGAGGGCGACGATTATATCCACTGGGATGAGGGTATCGCGAATGAAATACGTGGCGGCCCCGGTTCAGATATGCTGGTCATAGACTCCTACTCCTTCGACGGCGATGCCATTTTAAATGGTGGCGACGACCTCAGTGCGGAAGATGGTGATATTGATACCTTGATATTCAAGCTCGATTATCGTGTGGATGGCAATCAGCTAAACAACTGGGAGCGCGTAGTCATATGGGGAAGTTCGAAATTGATCCTGACTGGCAGCCTTAATGTTGGCGGTGGCCTGGATTTCGATAATAATCCTCTTGGTCTACATATTAAGTGGGGCGGTCAAGCATTTATCGATCCCAAGGAATACACCATAACCGGCAACGTCGCTAACGATGGCACCATCGATCTGGTCAATAAAGAATTAAATACGCTCATTATTCAAAAAGATAGTGACAATAATTACGGCCATTATATTGGTGGAAATGGACGGCTATGGATGGATGTAATACTCGATAACGAAAATGCAGGCAGCGATCAACTGAAAATCAAAGGGGATGCCAGCGGCTCAACCTTTATAACAATATACAACCTGGAAGGTACGGGCGCGCGTACCCAGGACAATGGCATAAAGCTGGTGTCTGTCGAGGGAAAATCCACAGACAATGCCTTTATTTTAAGTGGTGACTACGTTACCAGGGATCAGCAACCAGCGACCATTGGTGGAGCCTATGCCTATACCTTGCACCAAAACGATGTATCCGGTCAAAGTGATGGAGATTGGTATCTACGCTCTACCGTGAGTAATTCGAGCCGCTTTCCAAATGGCGGCATGGTACGTTGGCAGCCAGCTGCGGTCATGTATGAAACCCTCCCACAAGTGCTGCGTTCACTCAATATTCCCTCGCCATTGCGCAGCCGGGTGGGCAACCGCTATTGGGTTGGCAGCAGTTACCTAGACCTCTATAACGAGGATTATGCCAACTCACTAGAAACCACCATTGATACTAGAGGCTTGTGGATACGTAATGGCGCACGTTATGTGAGCACTACCCCTAAACAATCCACCACCTGGGCAAGCTGGGATCAAACTCTCTATCAGATCCAGGTCGGCGCCGACCTGCCCCTCAATCTATCCGTTTACGGAAGCGCACCTGTTGCCAGCCTGGCGTTGCACTATGGTGACTCAAGAAATACCGTAGACTCTTTTTTTGGTGACGGCACGATTGATGCCAAAACCTATGGCGTCAGCAGCTATTTAACCTGGTATAGCTATCAGGGACTTTACCTGGATGCGCAGTTTAAGCTGAGCTGGTTTGACTTTGAATTTGATGCTGACGATCTGCGCACCCTGAAAAACAGTAGCGAAGGCTATGGTTACGGCTTCGCCCTCGAGGGGGGGTGGAATTTCAAACTATATAATTACTACTCTATAACCCCCCAAGCTCAGCTGATTTATACCTCTGAAGAAGCTGAGGATTTTGAGGATACTTATGATGTGCTGGTAGGGGACATCAACAATAATGGACTCTTACTACGCCTAGGAGCCACTTTTGAAAAACGTAAAAGTCAGCGAAAGTCGAGCAGAAACATGTACGGCTCCCTCCCCCTTGAACGCTTTGGATACTATGTTACTTCGGGACTGACTTTTAATCTCGACCAAGAAACCGATCTAGTGGTCTCCGGAACCAGATTAATACAAAAACCAGATGCCTGGTACGCCGACCTGCGTATGGGGATCAGCTATGAGGAGTGCGGTGACCACTGCTCTATCTACTCAGAGTTATTCTATAGCAGTAGTCTCGAGAATCCTGGGAACAGTTTCGCAGGGGGGCTGGAACTTGGTTTTCGCTATAAATGGTAGCCTATCTGCATATCATTATTTGACGAACACACTTACCCAACAGTCCATGAATCAGTCCCCCAACTAAACCCTCTACAAACCAGTACCATTAAGGACTCACTTGACTTATTTGTATAATACGGCTATTGCGCAATGTCGCAAAAACATAACTCGCACCGTCACAGCCCACAAGATACCACTTCTCTTTAGAGAATTTTTTGCCGTTCTTAGCAACCCTTTCCTCAATTATTTTTGAATATATCCTTTCAACATTAGAGCATATCTTCCACCCACCGGGGAGCTCATCTTTCAACATATCAACCGCAGAGGATATCATCTCCTCATCAAAGTTCGATCGACCAAGTAGCATTTTATCCTCCGCATAAGAAAAGCATGGCAACAAGAAAAATATAGAAAAGCAATAAAACCTCAAACCTAAACCTCTTAACCCACAGCCATTTATGGAAAGTATTGCTGGCACGCTAAAAATTGAAAAAATACAAACGTTTCGCTAACCTAAAAAAACTATTCCATACAGATTCGCCGCCAACATATACTGAGCATCCATGCTTTATTCAGAAGAGGTTTGCATCCTTTAAGGCCCACTAGGTCGGCACTAAGAATCTCACTAAAGCAACTCTAACAATTTATACTCAGAAAAAACCCGGCGAATTTTATAGTCATTACCATACTTACTTTTGAGATTCTCTCTCTTTAGACTTTGGGCTCTTGCACTCGGAATTGTGAGAAACCGATCTCGCCAATGCCGCGAATCTGGCACACGAGCTGCCCGGGTACCCTGGCGAACACTCATCGCCTTGAGCCAAATATCATCGGCCTTGGGGCAAAGCGCTAAAAATTTTTCACTATCAAATGCATCTTTATGCAGTGAACCGGGATGATAAAGTACACCGCCAACCCCTGTGGGAAAAACTCTGTGGCAAGGTTGCGTGTTTGATTTTCCGCACCAATTCTCTCTTCCGCTACGCCATTTCTGGTAGGGAAGAATTTCTCCTTTCTTATCGACCTCTATACGGTGGGCACGATGACAATAAATATTGGATGGGTCACGCAGGTAAGCCTGATAAAGAATATCAATCATATCCAGCGGATAGAGCACATCATCGTCAACCGTAATTATCAGGCTATCGGGAAACTGATCGAAAGCATATACATATTTTTTATAAGGGCCAAAATCTTCCTCTACAAAACAAATTTTCAAACCTCGACTCTGCTGTTTTTTTAACAGCTCGGGAATATCCCCATCCGGAAAATCCTGCAAAGATAACCACAAAACAACCACGTCAGCTTTTAATGATTGCTGAAATAAGCTCTCTATACACAAATAAATATCGTGAATACGCTGATCAAAAGAGGTTAAGGAGACGATGATTTTATGCCTCTTCGTATTGCCAACACCTGGTTCGTTACTCATCAATGCTTGCTGCCCAAGAAGATGAGAGCGCACCAGAGCTTCTAGCTTCATGTTATTACCTAGATCATGACGCTTTAATTGTTTTTTTATAAGGTAATTCAACATAATCCAATATCCCGACTCTCTCAATCATTTGTCAATACACAACCACCCCAAATGCACACCTAGCTGCCTATTTGAGCAACCAGTTAAAAGGGATATTTTTAATAATTGTGACGGTTACATAATCTTTTCGCTATAACAGAGTCCTCATTTGTAGAAGAAAGTCTAGAAACTAAGACTCAGGGCGTATTAACCATCCCAAAATAGGGAGTAAAAGTCTATTACTCCCGAACCAAGTTAAAAAAATTTAATAATTTTTGAAAAGCTTTACAAGAATGTACTATTGACGATAACTGGAATCGGATCGATCCAGTTTTCTTAACAACCCAGGCCAGACCAGAAGCCCCCCCTGATTGCCAGTCACCATATCTCCCTCACTAACGATTTTATCCACAATACCTTGAGGAACAGGCGTGAGGGGTGGATTTCCGGCGAGAGCACTAACCTGTATCTCACAAGCGCGCTGCAGAATAAACATGGCCAGGAAGGTATCGGCAACGGTGGGAGCACAAGTTAGCAGTCCATGATTGCGCAAAATCATATAATTCGCCGGGCCGAGGTCTGACACCAGTCGCGCCTTTTCATCCTCGCGTACGGCAATGCCTTCATAGTCGTGGTAGGCGATGCTCGAAAGGGGGAACAGGGATTGTTGGGAAATCGGCAGCAAGCCCTCTGCATGGGCCGAGACAGCAACTCCAGCGGTGGTATGCGTATGCATCACACAGTGGGCATCCTCGCGGGCCTCATGGATAGCGCTGTGGATGGTAAATCCCGCCGGGTTCACCATCCCTGAATCCTCATCCACTTTTTCCCCATCCCGATTGATTTTCACCAGGCTTGAAGCGGTGATTTCCTCAAAAAATAGACCAAACGGATTGATCAGAAAGTGTGCCTCGGGCCCGGGGATACGTACGGAGAGATGTGTGAAAATGGTATCGTCCCAGCCGTAATGGGCTATCAAGCGGTAAGCCGCTGCTAAATCGACACGCAACTGCCACTCCTCCTCGCTCACGCGGCCCTTCAGCGAAGGCATAGTATCCAGCTCCATAGTGTTCTCCTTAGTATGTATGGAGATCAGATTCTGGATCAGCCCCACCGTAAACACTGTCAAATTGTTTACACTTGGCAAATGAATATTACCGCCAGTGTTCTCGATACTTGTCCACTACTCACCGGTCTCCCTCAGAAAGCTCGGGGCCACCTCGCTAAAAAGGCGCTATACCAGCGTTTTGCCAGCGGTGACATTCTCTACCCTCCCGGATCACATTTGGAGCGCCTTTCTATTATCGCCGAGGGGCAGGTGCGAATTTGTTCCAGCAATGGTGCCGGGCGCGAAGCGACCCTGGCCATTTTAGATGCTGGCGCCTGGTTTGGTGATACCGTGTTTTGCCCAGGTAACCCACGGGTATTTGGGGCCAGCGCGCATAGCGCTTGTGTCGTTGTCGACATACCAGGCGATCTGCTGAGGGAGCAAATGGCACAACATCCTGAAGCCTATCCAGTGGCACTGGAACAGATCAGTCGCAGACTCTGGACGGTGATGTCGATTATTCAGGACGATGTACTGCGGGGCACAGAAGCGCGGATTGCTCGGCGCCTCTTCTTTATGGCACAGATGCACAACAGCGGGAAACAGAGCAGCCCGGCGAGTTTTCGCCTCACCAGGGAGCTACTCGCCAATACTATGGGCATGACCCGACAAGGAGTTCATCGGGTGCTGAAAAATATTGAGGCAAAAGGGCTCATCGAATCCTCCTACGGGCGTATCTGCGTTCCAGATGTCGAGCGCCTTAAGGCCTATATCGAGCTATTGGATTGAGTGCCTCTCAACCGGTCTCACCAATGTTTGCAGCCTCACCCTCGTCCGCTTCACGCACTTTTTTGCGGCCGTAATAAGCCAGCAACATCCCCGAAGGAAACATGAGAACTCCATATACCGCGGAGGGCACGGACATTTCACTGGAATGTAGAAGCGTGAGTGTCACCATAAGACCGATAGTGCCATTTTTGATCCCCAGCTCTGTGGCAACGGCCAGGCTATCGCGCCGAGAGAGACCACATATATGGCTAATAGTTAGCCCGGCCAACACCCCCAACAGATTCAGTAAGATCGACGAGGGGCCGGCCAGGAACATAAGCTCCCCTATCCGATCTCTCATTCCCCATACCAGACCCACCACCAAAATGAGCAATACCAAGGCACCAAAAATACTCACAATGCCCTCAGCACGACTAGCCAGGCGAGGACTCCAGGCGCGTACCAACATGCCAATCACCACCGGCAATAGAACGATGACCGATAACATAGCCACTGTTCGGGCAAAGGGCAGGACAATTTCCTGCTCAGCACCAAAGTATTGCCGCAGAGCGAAGTTAGTAAAGAAAGGCAGGGTCAGAATTGTAATCAAACTGGCCGAAACCGTAAGCACTATGGATAGCGCTACATTGCCGCGAGCGAGTAATGTAAACAGATTAGAGGTGGTCCCGCCTGGACAGGCCGCAATAATAATTAACCCCACCGCAATCGGTGCGGGTAAACTAAGAGCCCAACACAGAACAAAGGCCACAAGGGGCATAAATACTATTTGGGTGAAAGTGCCCACCAGTAAGCCAGCGGGTTTTACCGTGACTTGGTGAAAATCCCTGGCATTCAGGGTCATTCCAATTCCCACCATAATAATAAACAGCGCGATCGGTAAACCGATCGAGATCATAGGTCCTGATTCCACACTCGTTTCCTCTCTTTTTATTATTGTCTGGTATGAACCCACCCACATTTCAACGCCGGCTGAGCTTTAACAAAAGCCTATACTCCGTGCTGAAAGAGGTACTGGGGTTACCTGTTTTTGAATTGTTATTATTCTTACGAAAGTCAACACTAGCACAGTCAACCGCCAGTTGCCGGGCCTGATAGAATCATCGAGCCTCCATAAAGAAAACCAGCGAGGGTTTCGATGGCAGATAAACTTTCCAGCCCAACTGTGGATAACTGGGCTAACCTGCTCTGGTCCTTGAACAGCACCGATATCCCCGCCACCGCACTAACGACAGGTAATCTTATCCACCTGCCCTGGTTACCTGAGGCGCGGCATAGGGCGTTACACGCTTATTTTTCTGGTGCAGAAGTAAAGCAACGGCTGGCGGGTGAGCTTGACGGGTATCTGCTGGAAATAGACCAACACAAACCCACTGGACGCCTCGGTGTCTACTTCGAGCGTCTCTGGTCTTTTGCCTTCCAACACCACCCCGACTACCAGCTGCTATATCAAAACTTACCCCTGCGCAGTGCCGGCAGAACCCTCGGTGAACTGGATTTTGTTGTACACCACCGGCCCAGTAACCGCTGCGAGCACTGGGAAATAGCGGTAAAGTTCTATCTCGGCTTACCCGGCCCCTTTTGGGTCGGGCCAGGCGTCAGGGACCGTTTGGATATTAAACTGAAGCGCATGGCGGAACACCAGTTACCCCTTGTCCAGCGCCAGTCGGTGCAACCTCTCTTAACCGCGTTGGGAATCCGCATTGAGCAACAATGGGCACTGATGCCAGGCCGGCTCTTTGAGCCCCTGAAAACCCTTAACATGGATAGCCAGCCCCTTCTGCACAGTCACTGGTGGGCCGACCTAGCAACGCTCCGAAACGTTTTAGAACAGGAAAGTGACACGCCGCTCCTGCGTTGGCAACAACTTCCCAAGCGCACATGGCTCGCTCCGGTACCACCAAGCGGGAGCAGAGGGATCGCTTTTGAGTCACTCTATAAAACTCTGGAAAAAGCTGACGTGGACCAACCGCTGTGTTTTGCCGTACAGGGCCTGGACGGCGAAACCAGTCGCGGCTTTATCGTTCCCACCCACTGGGCTCAGCGCGCATTGGCGAGCCTTCCCTCCTGACAAGAGTCCACCTGCTACCCGTATCACTCGGCGCACTGCTCTGCCCTTGCCCTCTGGTCACGCCCTATGCGTAGCCGCCACAAACGGAAAGAGCCGTACAATTTTTTTCCAAATATTTATTGACTTAGATCAATTAACATTTACAATTTTCAGAAATTTCTGAAAGTTAAGAATCTAATGAAACTTTCCAGTCAAGCTCAGGCCTTTGTGTTGCATTTTGGGGAGATGGGCAGCCGGTGGGGGTTTAATCGCACCGTCGGCCAGATGTTTGCCCTGCTGACCATCCACCCGGTCCCGCTAAATGCCGAGCAGCTCGCGCAGGCCCTAAAAATTAGCCGCGGTAATGTCAGTATGGGCCTCAAGGAGCTACAAGCCTGGCGCCTTGTTGAGCTGCAGCATCAACCGGGAGACCGCAAAGACTACTTCACCGCTGCAGGCTCTATTTGGGAGCTTGCCCGCACCGTATTCGAGGAGCGACGTAAACGCGAGTTGGACCCAACCCTGAGTCTCTTGCGCCAGCTATTGCTCAATGAGCCCCAGGATGAGCAGGATGCCCAGGCTCAGGAAAAAATTCAGGAGGTCTACAGCCTGCTGGAATTACTGGAGGAATTCGCCAACACCCTGAGCAAGCTGGAGCACGATGATCTCCTCAAGTTAATGAAGCTCGGATCCGGCATCATCAAGCTGCTGGAGCTGAAAAATAAAATGAGTGGAGGCAAGACCGCTCCCGATTAAAAGCGTGCCTGAAACACGCCTCGAGTGAAAAAGATTAACGGTATAGGGATATACCGCCGCCGGCCTCGCGTCGGTACACGCTCAAAAAATACCGGCGGGTCCATACTCCTGCAATGGTGTTTTACGGGCACCCCCAGACGGCTCGGGAAGAGTCGCTTGGTTATCTGGTTATAAAATTACTCCGGCCAGCAGAGGCTCCCATGCTAGACACTCTGATCCTCTCCAGAATACAGTTTGCCGCTAATATTAGTTTTCATATTCTCTTTCCCACTATCACCATCGCCCTCGCCTGGATCATCGTTTTTTTTAAACTGCGCTATGACCAGACCAATAATCCTGTTTGGATGCGCGCCTACCGGTTTTGGGTAAAAGTTTTTGCACTCACTTTCGCCCTAGGGGTTGTCAGTGGCATCACCATGTCCTTCCAGTTTGGAACTAACTGGCCGGGCTATATGGCTCGGGTTGGAAATATTGCCGGGCCGTTACTGGGTTACGAAGTACTCACCGCCTTTTTTCTCGAAGCCACTTTCCTAGGCATTATGCTGTTTGGCATTAAACGCGTGCCCAGTAAGGTCCACACTTTCTCGGCCTTTGTCGTTGCCGTTGGTACCACCCTTTCAGCCTTCTGGATCATCGCCCTCAATTCCTGGATGCAAACTCCCTCCGGGTTTGAGATGCGCGATGGAGTCGCCTTTCCAGAGAGCTGGCTGGCCATTATTTTTAATGCGTCCTTTCCCTATCGCCTGATCCATATGCTGCTGGCCTCAGGTCTCACCGCTGCGTTCTTTGTCGCGGGGATTTCCGCCTACCGAATACTCAAGGGTGACACCAAGCGTGCACCGCGACTAGCACTTAAAACCGGATTGGTCCTGGCGGCAGTATTTATCCCTATCCAGATATTTGTCGGCGACCTGCACGGTCTCAACACCTTCAAATATCAGCCGCAAAAAGTAGCCGCAATGGAAGGGCTGTGGGAAACCGAAAAAGGGGCTCCACTCCTACTGTTCGCGATCCCCGATGGCGAGAAAAAAACCAATCACTTTGAAATCGCTATTCCCAAAATGGCCAGCTTGATCCTCACCCATGATCTAAATGGCGAGGTGAAGGGTATCGAGGCATTCCCCAATGATCATCCCCCGGTGGCGCCGGTATTTTTCGCCTTTCGTATTATGATCGGGATGGGCCTATTAATGCTGACGGTGGCTTGGGGCGGATGCTACCTCCTGTGGCGACGCAAGGAGTTGCCACGCTGGGCGTTAAAAACTCTGGTCGCAATGACCTTTGCCGGATGGGTAGCCACCTTGGCCGGCTGGTATGTGACGGAAATTGGCCGCCAGCCCTGGTTGGTTACCGGAGTGCTAAAAACCGCAGACGCTGTGACGAAGATTCCCCCTTCGCATGTGGGCTTCTCTCTCACCCTCTACCTGACCGTCTATGTCATCCTGCTATTCGCCTATATCCACACCCTAAAGGTCATGGCATTGAAGTCAGTCAAAGTAGAGGAGTTTGAAACCGAGGAACCTCGCGCCGGGGGCAATTTGACCAACCTGCCAAAATCCACCCAAGAGTCATCCAAGGGGGACTCCCATGAATGAGGCCGCATCTTCCGCAGCCTACTGGCTACCCATTGTTTTTATTGGCCTCATGGGCCTCGCGGTTCTGGTGTATGCCATCCTGGATGGCTACGACTTAGGGGTCGGTATTCTCCTTCCCCTGAGCGAGGAGGATGAAGCTGAGCGGGATACCATGATCGCCTCAATCGGTCCGTTTTGGGATGCCAATGAAACCTGGCTGGTACTCGCCATTGGCCTACTGCTTATCGCCTTCCCTATTGCCCACAACCTGGTGCTGATGCACCTCTATATTCCGGCAGCCATCATGCTGGTGGGATTGATTCTGAGAGGTGTGGCTTTTGACTTTCGCGCCAAGGCAGCCGTGGGACACAAGCTCGCCTGGGACCGGACCTTTAAGGGCGGCTCACTAACCACCAGCTTGGCCCAGGGTTATATGCTCGGGCAATATGTGATGGGGTTTACGCCGGGCTGGCAGGCTCAGCTCTTCTCTGCAGTAAGTGCCCTGGGTGTCACCGCGGCCTATAGTTATATGGGCTCGGCCTGGCTGGTTTTGAAAACCGAATCGCAACTGCAGGAGCGCGCGGTGCGCTGGGCCCGCCGAGCGGGTCGTGCAACGCTGCTCGGGGTGCTCGCTGTCTCGGCAATTAATCCGCTGGTGAACCCAACAGTCTTTGACCGCTGGTTTAGCTACCCACTGGTAATGTTCGTACTACTCATACCCACCCTGTGTTTCCTGGCATTTATCTTTAACGACATACTACTGGCCAGGCTGCCCAAGACCGGTGATCGACATTGCGCGGTGCCCTTCGCGATGGTGGTGACGATCTTCTTGATGTGCTTTACCGGCCTGGCATTCAGCTTCTTTCCCGACATAGTGCCGGGACAACTGAATATCTGGCAGGCCGCCAGTGCGACCGCTTCACTGAAATTCATCCTGGTGGGCGCCCTGATCGTAGTGCCGATTATTCTTATCTATACGGCTTTTTCCTACCGGGTGTTTCGCGGCAAAGCTACCGAACTTCACTACCATTAGGAAAATAAAATCCAACTGTGTGGGATAGTAACACTTAGCCAAAATCAATCCCCTAATGCGGAACTATCCCACAATTCGAACAAAATCCCCTTGCTCCCCGAAATTGGTACGATAATAATCATCAATTCCAGAAGACAATTTTTTACAAGGAAGTAAAGCGCACTTCTGGCGCTTGCCAACTGCGCTTGTCTAAGGGGAGGTGAATTTGAACCAAATCGATCGACGGGCTATTAGCCGGCGCGACACTGCTAGTCCGCGCAAACCACAACGTAAAAACGGCCGCGAGAAGTATGAAAAGCTTCTTGATGCGCTGGAAACACTCATTTCGGAGCAGGATTCTACCGATATCAGCCTCGCCAACCTGAGTCAGGTGGCCGGGGTGCCTGCTGCATCCGTTTACCACTTTTTCCCAAGTGTAGATGCCAGTCTGACCGCTTTGGCGGAGCGCCACTACAAGTCGTTTGGCGATGTCGTACTGGGGCACTCAGACTTCTCACCGGCAGAGAGCTGGCAGGATATGCTGTATCACCTGTGTGATTTAGTGCGCAGCTATTACGAAGATAATATATCTGCCTTAAAGGTGCATTATGGCCCACAATCCAGCTGGGCACTGCGCCAACTACAGATGGAAAATAACTGGCGCCTGGCAGATACCCTGATCAAGAACCTGTCTCGCGAGTTTGAGCTGCCTCCATCACAGGACTGGCGCGATCGCTTTATGTGCGCCATCAATATCAATGATTCATTCTGCTCCCAGGCGTATTCTCGCTTCGGCAGAATCACCGAAGAAGCTGCCGCTGAGGGCAAGCGGGCAGCCGCCGCTTACCTGAAACTGTACCTTGGAGAGCTTTTACAGCGACGTCAGTTGCGCTTTGCACCGCTGGAGGCCTCTGCCTAAAAGCCCAATAATTACTGGTTAAATTTTGGGTATAACCCACCTATAAGAGGCCCGGCAGAAAGAAATGCCGGGCTTTTTTGGTTACGCTTCTAACCTGGGGGGCAATTAACAAAATAAAATCTTCTTTTAATAGAAAGATAATGGCTTTGCTGATACCAAAAGTCGTCGATTTTTAACCAGGGATCTATTTCAGCTCGGCAAGCAGAAGAAATCTTTGCACCGCTCAACCACTCCTAGAAACATTCTTAAGAAGAACCCGGACATACCGGTATTTTCTGATGTGAAATGCCCCCTCGCAACCTAAAAGCTTTTGCTGTTAACCTCCTCCCTACGCAAGTGGCTTCACTTCGCTACAATTCCTTATCGCAGTAGCAATAGCCTCTATGTCAGCCTCCATGTCCCGATCTGAGCAGATTGTTTAGCGAGTAATGGAATTATTTAATTATTTTCTAGATTATTTTCTTATAAAGAAGCTGCACCCCCCGCCCCCAATTCAGAACATACGCTTTGAAGGCCTAATAATTTTCCCACCCAATAAACCATTTAAAACCGCAACAGAGTGTGGACCAGCCGCAAATAAACAGATAAGTCGCCTGACTTACTGAAAATTTCTTAACTGCACCTATGGGCTATCGCCAGGGAAAACAAATTACTCTCGAAAGCACAATGTGTGACCAGGCAGCCACCAACTAAACTTAAAGCATTGTTGTGAATGAATTGAGGGGAGATTTTCTATGTCCATCGCCGCGCATGAACTGGAGCTGGATTTTCCCGAGCACACCGACACCATCAAACGCTTAATCAAAGACGATATGGAATTCAAACTAGAAAATGATCAGTACCGCAAGCTGGACAAGCAGATTCGCGGACTTCAGGACAGTGGCATTGGCACTGATGACGAACATTATTCAAGCCTGAAAAAACAACGTGCCTACCTCAAGCAACACCTCTATAACCGCATTACCGACGGTACTACTCATCACTGATATTTGCGCAAAGAGTTGGCTGGATTTTGCCGGCGCCACCTCAATCCTCTAACCGTGTAAGACACTGAGTTAACCAAGTGGCCGTATGCAACTCTACCTGACCTACTCCTCTCCTTTTGCCCGCACGGCAAGAATCGTGGTGGAGGAACATAAATTACACTCCTGTATTAAGGAGTACTTTTCTCACCCGTTCCACGATCTGGAGGAATTGCTTTCCAGTAACCCCCTGGGTAAGGTTCCTTGCCTAACTCTCGATAATGGCAATGCCATTATGGATAGCGAAGTGATTTGTGCCTACCTGGACAAGCAACTGGGAGACGGCCACCTCAGCGCCGCCATCCAGAGCGACTGGGAGCTGAGAACCCTCTACAGTATTTCTTCGGGTCTGATGGAAGCCCTGGTACAAAGGCAAATGGAGAAGATTCGCGGGCGAGAAGACCTCCAATCGGACTTTTGGTGGCAGCGCTACAACCGGGCGATTAGCCGTACCCTGAACTATCTAGAAACCAGGGTATCCCTACTACCCGATCAATTCAGCCTGTTACATATCACCTTGGGTTCTGCGCTGTCCTACCTAGATTTTCGCCACGAAGATTTCGATTGGCGAGACGCGAGGCCGCAGCTAAACGCACTGGCGAGGACCCTCGAAGCCCGCGAGAGCTTCATTGCAACCCCCCTGCACGAATAGATACTTGATGTATTTTTAATCTTACAAGGCCTTCTAACCCGCCAGCCTATTTCTTTGGCATTCAATAAGTTCCAGCCACTTCTCATCGACATAAATACTTCTCTAAACTGTCATTTCTTCCCGCTAGCCTGAGCGCTTTTTTGGGGCCGAACCATGCCTGACCATTCAAAAAGCTCACTGTGGATACTTCTACACAGCACACTGGTAATAGGCGTGATTTGCAGTCTTTTCAGCGGGCTGCGTATCGCCACACTGAACAGGCCCACTGTTGCCTCTATTGAGGAGCTACTACCTCAGGGAGAAGTGCACAGTGTGCACTTCATCGGCGCAATCCTACTTTCCCTGATCGCCGTTGCGTATTTATGCTCGAGAGTCCTGCGTCACCATCAATCTAAGCAACACAATAGTTACCACAGCAAGAGAGTGACTTATCACAAAGTGGTTACCTGGGCAGGAATCGGTCTGATCGGGAGCGCACTGGTGAGTGGCTGGCTACTCTTCAGCGGAACTGGTGCGCTGCCGTTAGTTCGCACAGTTCACTTTTACACCGCCCTTGGGCTTGCTATTTATCTATTTCTGCATGCTGGCGTTTATCTGGCTCAGTCAGGGGTGAAAGCGCTGCAATACATCCTACGGCCCGTTGCCGCAAGACAAACTTGGTCCATTGTATTTTGCAGTCTTTTAATGACTTCTTTACTCGGTGGTTGGCTTTTCTTGAGAAAAGTCTCACTTCATCCGCTGCCCGTAGTCGCAATGTCCCCAGACACGGTGATCGATATTGATGGGTACGCCAATGAAGCCCAATGGGGAAAAGCAGAAATACTGCAAATTAGCACTGATGGCGGCGCCAATTTTTACCAGGGCAGTACCGATGTGCGTATCAAAGCCCTGCAAAATGGTCAGGAAATTTACTTCCATATTACCTGGCAAGATCCTTCGGAAAGCCTGGCCCACCTACCCCTGAAAAAAACCAATAGCGGTTGGAAAATTCAACAACAGGGCTTTGACTCTTTTGATGAGCGCCAATACTACGAGGATAAATTTGCCATTTTACTCTCGAACCATTGCGACTTTGCCGGCGCCGGCACCGCTCATCTGGGACGCTCGCCGCTGCCGGACAAGCCGGCCAACTGGCACGGCAAGGGCTATCACTACAGTCCTACAGGGCAACTGCATGACCTGTGGCACTGGAAGGCGGTGCGCACCAATAAAATGGTTCTGGCGGATGATAACTATATCGGTGCGGCGGATAAAGTTCGCGCGGGCCAGCGCCGCTATACCGCCGGTTATCAGCAGGATGGTAAGGAGTCTGGCGCCTACCGGATGAATTGGAAATGGTATTCCTCCGAAGCCATCACCCCCAAACGCCTCCCCCGTGATGTGAACCGATTGGCGCCCTATCAGCAAACCAGCCAAAATCAAACGCTGGACTGGACCATTTCCTGGTTTGATTACCAACCCTATTCGAAAGAGAGCGATCAGGTCCCTACGGGCACTCTAATGCCCTCGGTACTTTATACCTCCAACCGCTTCGAGGGCGATCGCGCAGATGTTCGCGCAAAAGGCATTTGGAAAGATGGCCATTGGTCCCTCGAATTAGTGCGTAAGCTGAATACCCAATCCCCTCAGGATATCGCCATCAAAGATGGCATCTGCATGTGGGTCTCCGCCTTTGATCGCGCGCAAGTTGCCCACACCCGGCATACCAGACCTATCCAATTGCACCTGGGTAAAACGCTATGATGACGCGCTTTTTTTTGCTTTTTTTTCTACCCGCAATCCTACTCGGCGCCGCCATTATCCACACGCCCCAAGCGCCTCAACCGCCGCAATATCACCTGTTTAAAGTGAATAGCAAGGGGAAAGCGATCAATGCCTGGGATGGCCCTTGGGCTTGTGTGTGTGACAGCCGCAGCGGTTTGTTGTGGGAAGTGAAAACAGACAATGAGGATACACACGATGGGCGCTGGACCTATTCGCGCTTTCTGCAAAACCAGGGCGTTCCCAATAACGGGGATTGTTACTTTGAAGCCGATCGCTGTGATACCGAGGATTTAATACACCACACCAATCGGGAAAAGCTCTGCGGCACAAATCACTGGCGCCTACCCACGTCTACCGAATTGCGTTCGCTGGTGACCACAGAAGTAAAACCCGGAAGCCCGAGTATCGAAACCGGGTACTTCCCTAAAACCCAGCGCGGTGATTATTGGAGCAGCGATGGGAATCTTCCATTAAAAGGTGTGTACCGCTACTTGAAGGTTGGCGGTGCCGCAATAAATTTTATAAATGGGCAGACCATCACAATTCCCTATCGCAATGCCGCCTTTACACGCTTGGTAACCAATCGTTCAAGCGTCTGTCACATCACGCATCAATAATTCCCGCGCGCCGCCGACCTGCAACCGTCCCCTCCAGGCTGTGGCGCTCTCACAAGCACAGGTCCCCATGTTCAAAGGAAGCCCTCCCATGAGACGATATTTCGGCCGCGCACTCACCGCCTCGGCGCTATTGCTGGCAATAGACGCCAGCGCCGACACTAAACACTACCGCCTCGCCTGGGATGGCGATGCCTCCAACAGTGCAGTAATCGGTTTCTCTCCCGATGGCAGCAGCACCAATCCCTATATCAGTTACGGTTACTCCACCAACGAAAACAGCTGGAACAGCGCATTTGTCAGCAATAGCGAAACCTTCGACGGCGGAATCACCAGCCACTTTGTGCGCTTACAAAATCTGAATGCGGATTCCCCAGTCTATTTCCGTGTATGCGACCAGAGTGGTTGCGGAGAGCGCTTTTGGTTCAAAACCGCTCCAGTAGAAAAATCGCCCTTCGTCGTGGTGGCCGGTGGCGATACCCGTACAGGCCATACCACGCGCCGCCAAGGCAATGCGCTGCTGGCCAAGATTCGCCCCCTTGCGGTGATGCACGGCGGCGACTTTACCAATGCCAATAGCGCCTCGGAAATGCGCGAGTTCCTCGATGACTGGGCGCTGACCTACTCCAGCGATACGATCGATGGCTACAGCTATAAGCGTATCTATCCATTGATCCCCACCCATGGCAATCACGAAGACGACAACTACTCAAGCATCTGCGAAGTCTTTGGCGTTGATTTCAATGGTGATGGCGACTGCTCACCCAGTGATACTTACGGCGCGGTACAAATATCACCACTGTTACGGGTGTACACTTTGAATAGCCAGTTCCAGAGTAGCGGCTGGTCTTCTTACGCGAGTGCCATGAACAACTGGCTGGCGGCCGATTTATCCAGTTACGGCAGCGCCACCCAATGGCGTTTCGCCCAGTATCACAAGCCCATGTTCCCCCACTATAGCGGCAAGTCCGACAACCCAACCCTGTTTAATTGGTGGGCGCAGTCATTTTACGATTACGCCATGAACCTGGTAGTGGAATCCGACACCCACCTCACCAAGATGACCGAGGCCGTGATACCCAGTGGCAATAACTTTTCTACCACCATCAACGGCGGCACTGTTTATGTCGGGGAAGGCAGCTGGGGAGCGCCGGCCCGCTCGGCCAACGATGCCAAATCCTGGACCATTGATATGGCCAGTATTCAGCAGTTCAAAGTCATCCAGGTGAGCGAAGCGGGGCTGGTAGTTCGCACCGCACAATTCGATGACAGCGCAGAAACCCTATCTTGGGAGGAGCGCGCAGCCGATCCAATGATCCTGCCAGATAATGTGAATTGGTGGACCGCCAACCGCTTAGGGGAAGCCATGACACTGGTGGCCAACAGTGCAGGCCGCAGTGTGATCGAAGAGGACTCAGATAACGGCGGCAGCTTTTCCCTGCCGGTGACTGATGATGTCTATATCTCTTCCCGCTACGCCTCAAGTAATTTTGACGGGGGTTCTGATGGACTCCTTGTCGATGGCAGTGATTCCACCTACGGCACCCTCTACACACTGATTAAGTTTGACCTTTCCAACCTCTCCGGCTGCTCTTCCATCCGCTCTGCCACCCTGGAGCTGAATATCACCGATCGCTCAGGCAGTACCTTCGGTATTTATCAGGCAGCCAGTGACTGGAATGAAGAGAGCACCACCTGGAATTCTGTGAGCGGCTCCTCGGTGCGCGGCAACCTAGCCGAGAGTTTTGTGCCTTTTTATAAGGGGATAGAAAGTATTGATCTACTCTCTTCTGGGCTGATTGACAGTTGGCTGAGCGGTACAAATACCGGTCTTGTGATTGCCCCACGCATTGGCAGCAACGGAATGGATTCCACCTCCAAGGAAACCGGTATGTCACCAGCGCTAAAAATAGAGGCCAGCTGCAACAACTTGGCCACGGGAGCTCTGCCGGCAGCCCAGCCCCTAAAACAAGCAGGCCTCACATTTCGGCGACCATCGACTGATATAAAACCCACGTTATTGCTGCCAGCTTTTCCTAGCACCACCCGCTTAGGGGGTCACAAGATTGAAATTCCGGTCAAACTTGTCGAAGAGTCGGCCAAACTGGATCAGGGCCAGGGGGTTGCCGCGCACCTTTAATCGGCCCTCTTTAATCATGGTGGGCGCACCGACCAAGCCACTGAACATCATGCGTAGGTCGGTGCTGCTCAATGCCAGACTGGCGGAAGGGTCTTCACTGTGACGATTTGGATAACCGTGCAAGACCCCATTTTTGACCACCACCAAATATTTTTCATCGATGTCCGTCATCTCTATATTTAGGCGGATATCTGCATTCGCCGCTTTTTCGCCATTGAGTCGTACGGCCATGGCATCGAATAAAAGTTGCAGGGGCACACGCGCAACAATTTCTTCCGGGGGACGCATTTCTTCACGAAACTCGACACCATGGCGCAACTCCCTGGCACCACTTAAATAAAAATTACGCCAAATACCGGACTCCGCCTGATAACCCAGTTGCTCAAAAGTATCCGCTAATAGATAGCGAGCCGCGTGATGCTCCGGCTCGGCAAAAACCAGATGCTTTAACACCATCGCGACCCAGCGATAATCACCTCGGACAAAGTCCTTTTGCGCCCGCGCCATAATCGCATCCCGCCCCCCCATATACTCCACATAACGAAGCGCCGCCTCTTCCTGCGGCAGCGGATAGAGGTTGGCTGGGTTACCATCGAAATAACCCAGGTAGCGGTTATAAACTGCTTTAGCGCCAACATTGACCGTACCGTAATATCCCCGGTTGGCCCAAGTGTGAGACAGTGCCTCCGGCAGTTGCAACTGCTCGGCAATTTCCACCATATCGTGACCATGGTTAGCCAAACGCAGTGTCTGATCGTGGATATATTTATACAGATCACGCTGCTTGGCCAAATAATTCATGGCCTCCGAATTTCCCCAGGTGGGCCAGTGGTGACTGCTAAAAACCACCTCCGTACGTTCACCAAATTTTTCCATGGCGTGCTCGATATACCGACTCCAAGCCTGGGCGTCACGAGTTTTAGCACCGCGCAGGGTGTAGAGATTATGCAGCGTATGATTCGCAATCTCACTCATGCATAGGGCATTAAACTGGGGAAAGAAAAATACCATCTCGGTCGGGGCCTCAGCCCCTGGGGTGTTGATAAATACGATATCCACACCGTCAATTTTCATCTTCGCTCCCGACTCGGGAATAACCCGGGTCGGGGTGGCAATACCATGCTCACCATCGGATACGCGATTGCCAAGTCCAGAAGACACAAAGCCTTCCGGGCTGGAAGGCAGTAAATCCCCAAACTGGTACAGCGCGCGGCGTTGCATCACATTACCCGAGCGCACATTTTCACTGATGGCCTCCGCAGAAAACCCTTTTGGTGCAATAATATCCACAGACCCATTTGCCAGCTGCTGCATGGAAAGGACCCCCGCCACACCGGCAAAATGGTCGGCGTGACTATGGGTAAAAATCACCGCACTTACGGGCCGCTCCCCCAGTTCCCTATTCGCCAGGGCCAATCCAGCCGCCGCGGTTTCCATTGATGTCAGGGGATCAATAATGATCCATCCGCTCTCCCCCTGAACCAGGGTCATATTAGCCAGATCCAGCGAGCGTATCTGATAAATGCCCTCCACGACTTCGAATAAGCCATTATTCAAGGCATTTAGCTGAGCCTGCCGCCACAGGCTGGGATTCACCGTATCCTCTGCCGCCCCCTCAAGAAATTGCATCTGCGCCAGGCCATAGACTTCCCGCCCCATAGCATTTTTTATCTGCGCACCGGGAATCGTGGCGATGAACCCGCGCTTGGCCAGATGAAAGTCCAGGTCATCCGAGAAGGGCAGCTGCTCGGTCAAAGCCCGGTTATGAGCGACAGTGGCGCGACTTGCAGGTTTAACCTGATCATTTAACTCGCCCGTATTTTTTTGTAGGTCTTCACTACAGGCCAGCAAAAGTACAGAAAGCAATCCTAGAAGTAGAAAAAAGCGCATAAAGAATCTCCTTATATAACCCAGCCCGAGGCTCTACCTGGACAATAAAATGGCGAACGGGCGAGTCTACCTATAGCGCCACAGCTCAATTTTACGCATTAAGGTAATTTATTTTTGAATCACACATCGAAAGCGTTCGCTCTCTACCCCTGAATACCACTATTTCCAACACATTCAGAGAGCTCATTAGAAAACCTGCGCCAAATTCAACCTCCTTGGGGTTTATTCGATGATTTGTGCCCCACAAAAATAAAGCACGCCAAAAAACACAGCAGTGAAGGCTGGATTCAAAAGTGATAAAGACTATTGACTGAAAAATAAAAAGAACGAAAAGTGCAAGGGTATAAAAACGTAACGCGAGCACCATAAATAAACAGAAAAACAAGAAAGAATACAATAAAGTATTTTTTGATCGATATTTTTTATTTATTTTTTTACAGTGAAATCACGGCATACTCTACAAAACCGTTTACTGGAACTCGCAATAACAGCGTCGCCAATATAGTCTATACATTCCCTTTGACTTCGGCGGTGAAGGCTCGGAAATAGCCGTGGTCTGCATTTCTTATCGAATGGAGATGATTGTAATGCAATTAAAGACATCTACGGTCAGAGTCGCCCTAACCATCACGATGGCTCTATTGGCGCCTGGAGTATTCGCCACCGAAGAGGAGGTTGTGACAGATCAGGTAATCCACAAAGACCCCACAGAATACCAACCAAAACCCAACCAGTTCTGGTGGCCCAATCAGCTGGACCTTCGCCCATTACGTCAGCACTCTCCAAAATCCAACCCGCTGGGAGAAGACTTTAATTACTCCGAGGCGTTTAAAACGCTCGATCTCAAAGCGGTCAAAAGTGACATTGAATCCCTGTTGAAAACATCCCAGGCCTGGTGGCCGGCCGACTATGGCCACTATGGTCCCTTTATGATTCGCATGGCCTGGCATAGCGCCGGCACCTATCGTATTAACGATGGCCGCGGCGGAGCCGGGGGTGCCCAGCAACGCTTTGACCCATTGAACAGTTGGCCCGATAACGCCAATCTGGATAAAGCTCGGCGTCTACTCTGGCCCATTAAACAGAAATATGGCGCCAAACTATCTTGGGCCGACCTCATGGTACTCACCGGAAATGTGGCCTTGGAATCTATGGGTTTCGAAACCTACGGTTTTGCCGGCGGCCGCGTGGACGACTGGGAGCCCGACCTAGTCTACTGGGGGCCGGAAACCAAAATGCTGGCCGATGAGCGCTATACCGGCAATCGCCAACTCGAGAGGCCCTTGGCCGCCGTACAAATGGGGCTGATCTATGTAAACCCAGAGGGCCCCAACGGTAATCCCGATCCCAAGGCGGCAGCCATCGATATCCGTGAAACCTTTGCCCGCATGGCCATGAATGATGAGGAGACCGTTGCACTCATCGCGGGTGGGCATACCTTTGGCAAGGCTCACGGTGCAGTTAAAGTAGACTGCTTAGGCCCAGAGCCAGCAGCAGCCCCCATCGAGCAACAGGGCCTCGGCTGGAAAAACAAATGTGGCAAAGGTAACGCCGATGACACCATGACCTCTGGGCTTGAGGGAGCCTGGTCGGCCGCCCCCATCAATTGGAGCCAGCAATACCTGGACAATCTGTTCAAATTTAACTGGGTAAAAACCAAGAGTCCCGCAGGTGCAGTACAGTGGATACCCGATGATTCCGCTGCAGCCAACCTAGTCCCCGATGCCTTCGATCAAAACAAGCGCCATGCGCCGATCATGTTTACCACCGATTTATCGTTAAAGTTTGATCCCAGTTACCGGGAGATCGCCAAGCGGTTCCAGGAAAACCCGGAGGCGTTCAAACGTGCCTTCGCCAAGGCTTGGTACAAACTGACCCACCGCGATATGGGCCCCCGTGCCCGCTATCTGGGTATGGAAGTTCCCAAAGAGGATCTGATCTGGCAGGACCCAGTGCCCAAAGTTGATTACCCCCTGATAAATGACAAGGATATTACCCAGCTGAAAGCCAAAATCCTCTCTTCAGGATTGTCCGTCCCCGAGCTGGTAAGAACTGCCTGGGGCTCTGCATCGACCTTCCGCGGTTCAGACAAGCGCGGGGGAGCAAACGGAGCACGCATCCGCTTAGAACCCCAAAAAGAATGGCCGGTGAATGACCCAGAGGAACTCGCCAAAGTGCTGGCACAATTGGAAAAAGTGCAACAGGAATTTAACAGTACTCAGTCTGATGGCAAGAAGGTTTCCCTTGCTGATTTAATTGTTCTTGGCGGCTCTGCGGCTGTAGAGAAGGCTGCCGCAGATGGCGGACAAAAAATCACCGTCCCCTTCAAACCGGGCCGGACGGATGCGACCCAGCAACAGACCGATGTCAACTCTATCGCCATGCTGGAGCCCACCGCTGATGGTTTCCGCAATTACTTCAGCAAAGATAACAGCCGCACACCCACCGAGATGCTAGTGGACCGCGCCAGCCTGTTAACACTTAGTGTACCGGAAATGACCGTACTGATTGGTGGTATGCGATCGCTCAATGCCAATACTGATGGATCACCAAATGGAGTTTTAACCAGCCGTCCAGGCACCTTAACCAACGACTTTTTCGTCAACCTGTTGGATATGTCTACGGTATGGAAAAAATCGAATAAAGCAGAGGGTGTGTATGAGGGCAGTGATCGTAAAACCGGTAAAGTTAAATGGACGGCAACGCCGGTGGACCTGATATTTGGCTCCAACTCTGAACTTAGGGCAATTGCCGAAGTTTATGCTTTCAATGATTCCCAGGGAAAATTTACTCAGGATTTTGCCAAGGCCTGGACAAAGGTAATGAATCTTGACCGTTTTGATATAACCAACCAATAAACAGAAAACTACATTCCAATCATTTTTATCTGGCAAACCGGCATAAGGATCGGTTTGCCTTTGCTCCCCCAGTTCATAAAAAATTCCACATCAGCCCAGACTTGTAAAATATTTCCCCAACAAAAAAACCTAAGCGAGAGGCTCGTATACCCCTTAGATTTCGATACCCAGCCGGAGAAAAATATCACCTCAAAATTCAGCACAAACCACCCTATTGAAAGACTAGCTATACAGCCCTCAGAGGATTTTTTTCACCCATCAGTCACAGCTTCTCAAAAGAGAGAACCCCTGTAAAAAACAATCGACAGGCGCACAAAATTAAACTCAAAATGAGATAGTAAAAATTAACACTGAAACAATACTAAAGATGACTGGAAGGATTAAAATAAAAAGCCGACACTAGCAGAGCAAACTGCTAACTATTTATCCAGCAGTCGGGAGTATCCACTCAACGGCTGCCGGATAAATAACAGAAGGTAAAACTAACAATTAGCTATCGTTGCGCAAGTGCCTATCGAAGAAATCTTTGATCATGGTGTACTGGTGAATACGGGTCTGCTTACCTCGCAGACTATGTTTTTTGCCAGGATAGGTCATTAACTCAAACTGTTGACCATTATCCTGTAACTGCTTAATTAGCCGAGTGGTATTAGTGAACAAAACATTGTCATCCGCCATACCGTGATAGATCAACAAAGAGCCCTTGAGTCCGTCAGTATAGGGGAAAACCGAGGAGGCCTGATAAGCATCCGAATCAGTATTAGGGTTACCCATATAACGCTCAGTATAGTGGGTATCATAAAGGGCCCAGTCTGTAACCGGTGCGCCCGAAACTCCGGCCTTAAAGTAATCGCCCGCTTTAAACATACTCATAAGAGCCATATAGCCCCCATAACTATGCCCATAAATACCGATATTTTTACTATCCACGTAAGGTAGAGAGCGTAAATATTTCACCCCGGCAACCTGATCTTCAACCTCTGGACCACCCATGTTTTTGAATATAGGATTTTCAAAGGCCGTTCCTCTATTTGCAGAACCGCGATTATCCAAAGAAAAGACAATATAGCCCTGCTGCGCCATAAATTGATTGAAGGCTTTATCCCAACTATTGGTGACAACCTGTGCGTGGGGACCACCATAGACATACACCATTACAGGATAACGCTTACCCGCATCAAAATGTCTCGGCTTGTACAGGCGATAATTGAGCCGATGCCCCTGAGACCCTTTGATAGAACCGAACTCCGGGGCAACCCAATCGGACTTATAAGGATATAGGGGATGCCCCTTAACAACCGCATTTTCTTCAAGCCAAGTCACCCGCTCACCATCCGTACGATGTAGGCTGACCTGCGGTGGTGTATTCACATTGGAGAACTTATCGATATAACCCGAAGCATCTTTGGCGAATTCAATATTATGCATACCCTTTGCCTTGGAGATCCGCTGTATCCCCCCCCTTTCGTTTAAAGCCATTCGATATAAATGTCGCTCTATAGACGTATCTTTGCGTCCCGTGAAATATATCAGGCCCTTTTTATCATCGACTGCCTCAAGCTCATCCACCACCCAATGACCTTGGGTTAGCTGAGTTAACAGCTTGCCGTTAAGATTGTACAAATAGAGGTGTTTGTAACCATCTCTCTCCGAAGACCAAATAAACTGATCTTTACCCTCAAGAAAGTAGAGATCGTCACTCAAGTTTACCCAGGTATCACTGGACTCACCTAGCAGAGTCTTACTTGTATTGTTTTGCAAATCAAAAGCTCGAAGTTCCAGCTTCCGCTGATTTCGAGATTGCCACTGAAAAGTCAGCAGGTTTTTGTGTGCCCATTGCACCCGTGGAATATAAATATCCTGGTTATCACCCAGGTTGATCCAGCGCGTTTTTCCAGACTCAACGTCCAATATGCCTAACCGAATTTTTACATTGGCCTTACCCGCAGCTGGATAGCGCTGCTGAATCATTTCAATACGATCCGCATAGATTTCACTGCGGGTCAGTTCATCCACAGGAGATTCATCCACTTGCAGAAAAGCAATATGGCGGTCATCCGGTGACCACCAATAACCGGTCATTCGGCCCATTTCCTCCTGGGCGACAAATTCAGCCATACCATTTTTAATCGGCCCCTTGCCATCCAGGGTCAATTGTCGTTCTTGTGCATTTTTTAAATCGACCAGGTGAATATTTTGTTCACGAATAAAAGATACATACCGACCACTGGGTGAAACTCGCACATCGGTTTCAAAGGCGTCTGTATCCGTCAGCCTCTGTGCCGTCTTTTTATTAAGATCGTAGTAATAAATATCCCCAGCCAGCGGGAACAATAGAGCTTGCCCGTCCTCAGACCAGTTGTACTCCATAATTCCACTGCCATAGATACGCTGGCGTTCGCGCCGAGCCTTCTCCTCATCCGACAGGATTTCATTACCGCGGTGCAGACTGTCGGAATTTACCAGTATTCGGGATTCCCCATCGGCAATATTGTATTCCCACAAATCATACCGGTTGTAATCTTCCTCACGACCTTTCAGATAAGTCACTCGACTCCCATCGGGGGAGTACTCCAGGGCCCGCGGGGCAGAACCACTCAAAGCAGGATCTGAGAATATTCTTTCAATGGTCAGTGGTTCAGCGGTACAAATCCCCACGAAAGCACCACCAAGCAGGGCCAGAAGTGTTCTTTTCATAGTTGCTCTTAATTTTATATTTTCACTACGGTATTCGGCTTTCAACCGAATCGCCGCTGGTGAATTGAGTAAAGTTCTAACATCAACTTATTTAATACTTGGCGATTTTACAATGTAATATGCACCTCAAGTAATCTGTCGAACCTCCTTTTAAAGAACTTCTAAATGATTATTCTGCAATTAGTGGACTTTACAAATTTTTACTCTGCTTTACCGACCTTAGTTAAGTCCTAGGGTCATACTGGGGCACCCACTTTCGCAGGATAATTACAATGAATTTTTACTTAATCCCCCCTATTGCCGCAGCCCTGATGATTAGCGGCTGTAATTCAACCCCAGTGGTTCCCACAACAGAATCCTTTGTAACCCAGATCGGCGAACTGGGCCATAAACGCTTTACCTATAAAGCTACTCTGGGCCCTGATCGCCCTTCCGGCCAGAAGCCCCGGAGAGCCCCCCCTGGTGGTACCCCAAAGGGAAGTCGTAAAGGTGGGAAGCCTAATGGAGGGAAACCCGGCGCAGAAAAACCCAGCGGTAATAAACCCAATACCGGAGAAATTAGAAAAATCGCAATGGAGAGAATGGAATTTCTACTCCATGAAAGCAGTTTCTGTCCCAATGGGTGGTTCCTAATAGAGCAGACTATCGATCAAAACCGGGCAGAAATCCTCGGTGAATGCCGAGCAGAATCGCCCTAATAACAGTGCAGATCCCTAACTGCGGTTAGCATTGGCTTCATGACGAAGAATCCTCCTCTCCCTGGATAGCCGGTGATTACATTCTTCTGTATAGCTATTCTATATAGCTATTCGACATCCATGTCTTATCGCATCCCGAGAGGAGGGATATCCTCTCCCCCTCTTCTTTGGGCCTCCCGAGAAACACCAACCGTTTCGCTTATCCGTATGGATATTCGATGAGCGATCTAGCTGTCTGAATGGTCATTTTTCAGCAAGAAATCGGCATGGAAGCGCAAGTGCTCTTCGATAAAAGAGGCAATAAAGTAATAACTGTGGTCATAGCCCCCGTGGTGCTCAAACCGGATCGGATAGCCACAAACTTCCGCTGCCATCTGCAAGGCTTCCGGTCGCAACTGCTGTTCCAAAAACTCATCCTTATCACCCTGCGATACCAGTATGGGACGGTGATTTATGGCTCGCCCCACCAATACCGAAGCATCGTACTCTTCCCAGTGAGTGGTTTCCGCACCCAAATATGCACCCAAAGCCTTCTCTCCCCAGGGACAAGCAATCGGATTACAGATTGGACTAAAGGCAGAAATAGACGTATAGCGCTCAGGGTTTCTCAAGCCAATAACCAGTGCGCCGTGCCCACCCATGGAGTGACCGCTGATCGCACGACGCTGGTTCACAGGAAAATTTCCCTCAATCAATGCCGGCAACTCCTCCACAATGTAGTCATACATTCGATAGTGCTGCTTCCAGGGGTCCTGGGTCGCATTGACATAAAATCCCGCACCCTGCCCCAGGTCGTAGGAAGGATCATCTGCAACATCCTCGCCACGGGGACTGGTATCCGGCACCACCAATACAATACCCAACTCTGCGGCCATGCGCTGGGCGCCGGCTTTCTGGCTAAAGTTGGCATCGGTACAAGTCAGGCCCGACAACCAATAGAGCACCGGGAAATGGTGTCCCTGTTCGCTATCCGCCCCCTGAGGTAAATAAACCGAGAAATGCATGGAGCAATTCAACGTGGAGGAGTGGTGCCGGTATTGCTGCTGCTGCCCGCTAAAAGACCGCACACTGCTAATAAGCTCAATAGACATAAGTTAATCCGCTCAGACTTTCTCGTAGTGAATTACGCTGCGAATACTCTTGCCTTTATGCATCAAGTCAAAAGCCTCATTAATTTTTTCCAGCGGCATAGTGTGGGTAATAAAATCATCCAATTTAAATTCCCCAGCCAAATAGCGCTCCACATAGTCCGGTAACTCAGAACGGCCTTTCACTCCGCCAAAAGCGGTGCCACGCCATACCCTGCCAGTTACCAATTGGAAAGGGCGCGTACTAATTTCCTGACCCGCACCGGCAACGCCAATAATCACAGATTCACCCCACCCCTTATGACAGCACTCCAGGGCGGAACGCATCACATCAACATTGCCGATACACTCAAAAGAATAATCCACCCCACCATCGGTAAGATCGACGATCACTTCCTGTATAGGCTGCTCATAATTCTTGGGGTTGATACATTCAGTTGCGCCGAGCTTTTTTGCCAGCTCAAATTTATTCTCATTGATATCGATACCAATAATACGCTCTGCCCCGGCCATTTTGGCCCCAATAATAGCTGACAGCCCGATACCACCTAAGCCAAAAATAGCCACAGTAGAGCCCGCTTCTACCTTTGCAGTATTAATCACGGCTCCCATACCGGTGGTGACGCCACAACCCAGCAGGCAAACTTCCTCAAGTGGTGCTTCGAGATTAATCTTCGCCAAAGAAATTTCCGGTAACACCGTATACTCAGAAAAGGTGGAGGTGCCCATGTAGTGATAAATGGGTTTTCCATTAATAGAGAAACGGGTGCTGCCATCCGGCATCAGCCCCTTCCCCTGGGTCGCGCGAATTTTTTGGCAGAGGTTGGTTTTGCCCGACAGACAAAATTTGCATTCGCCACATTCGGGGGTATAGAGCGGTATTACATGGTCCCCGACGACTAAACCGGTTACCCCCTCACCTACCGATTCCACAACGCCCGCCCCTTCATGCCCAAGGATTGCGGGAAATACCCCTTCCGGGTCCTCTCCTGACAGGGTAAAAGCATCCGTGTGGCACACCCCAGTGGCCATCAGCCGGATACGCACCTCGCCTTTTTGCGGGGGCATCACTTCTACTTCCTCGATAGAAAGCGGCTCACCCGCTTCCCAGGCCACAGCGGCTTTACAGCGAATCGTCTCTGCACCCATGGTGTTATTCCTTATCAACGCTTGTTAAATTCAACAGAAGCCCAGCATAGCCCGCCAGTATTGGCGAGGCAAAATACAGGCCTCTTGAGAGACAAACCGGCGCCAATTTTTCGCCGGAAAAAATCCGGTAGAGAAAGGAAAAGGGACCTTGAACAGTACCAAACAGATACCCGCTCACTAAAGGCACAGAGAACTGACGTAGAGCTAAACTCAGCGGTACTAGCGCTGCTGTTTTCGCCACTGTAGCGGAGAGCGGCCGTGCACGGTGCGGAAGGCTTTGGAAAAAGCACTCGTGTCAGTGTATCCAAGACTTGCCGAAAGCAAACCAATTCCGATATTGGAAGCACGCAGATGCCAGCGGGCAGTCTCCATACGCGCTTCCAGCAAGAGCTGCTTAAAAGAGGTTCCGGCTGCACGCAAATGCCGCTGTAAAGTTCGCACTGGGGTGTCCACCAGCTGCGCAACCTGGGCCAGGCTATGCTGCTGAGCGCCCAGGGTCTGCAGTATTAGCGTGTGCACCTGCCCTGCGACATCCCCCCGATGCTCCAGGAGTAGAGCCCGGGTAAACTCTTCGAAGTATTGCACAAGGCTCTCACTTGGTGCTTTGAGAGGCCGCTGTAACAGCTCTACTTCAAACACAAGGCAATCATATTCCTGAGCAAACAATACCTCAGCTTCAAAATACTCGTGGTAACGTTGCGGTGGGGAGAGAGGGGAATGACGAAGGTGCACCTGGCGCGGACGAATATCTTCCCCTGCTAATTCCCGAAATAACCGGCAGGCAGCGCCCAGGGCCAGCTCACTATATTGTTCGCTACCTTTGGCCCCATCACTGTGACTGACTCGGCGAGCAATCAGGCAACCGTTCCCCTCCGCTAAGCGCCAGTGATCCGCTTGATTATGCAGCACCATATAACGATGGCTCGCCCCCAGTGCAGCATCCAGGTTTTCTTCTCCAAGCAATAATTTACCCAGCACACCGAGCATCCGCAGTCCCTGCATTTCAGCGAGCCGCAGTCCGAAGTCACTGCAATTTAATTCGCACACACACAAGTTCAGTAAATCGACGAGGGTGGCAAGAGGAATCAGGATATCGGGGCGACGCACACAATCTACAGGTAGGCCCACCGCGGCGAGCAAGCGAGCCGGAGACCCTCCCAGTTGGGGCACCAGAGTATTGAAACCCGCAAGAGTACCGCTGCGAATTTCATAAGTGGGGTTCATTGATCCTGCTCCGGATTCAGCCGCTACTTCAGCAGTCGCTATATTGGGATACCGGGCCGCGCCAAACTGGGCATTTGCAGCCAATACGCGATGATAAAAGAAATTAGATAAGTTAGACGGGGCTATAGTAACAGGCCGAACCTATTCGAGTAACACATGCGACGGCGGAGACTTGCATCTCCGCCGAAGAGAAAATGCCATCTACAGTACGGTATTTACATCCGATAGGTTCTGAAATTTCAGCCGATTTTTTTGACAAACTTCGTCAAAATGACGATCCGCTGCCCTTCCACACGTCCCTCAATGTGCTCTGGATTATCCGTCAGGCTAATTCCCCGCACCGCGGTACCACGCTTGGCAACCAGACTTGAACCCTTCACATCCAGGTCCTTGATAATGGTCACATTATCCCCAGCCTGCAGCTGCACACCATTGCTGTCGCGATGCACTAGAACATCGCCCGCTTCCGGTAAGGCACCAGCCTGTGCCCAGCTGAGTTGATCATCATCCAGATATAACATGTCAAACAGGTCTTGGGCCCAGGTTTCCGAGGACAATCGCTTGAGCAGGCGCCATGCCAGCACCTGCACCGCTGGCTCTTGGCTCCACATACTGTCAGAGAGACACTGCCAGTGGGCACTGTCGAGCTGAGAAGGATCGCTCAACTGGTCTCGACAGGTCTGACATAACAACACCTGAGCTTGCGCCTGTACTGAGGATTCCGGTACTTCGTAAACCTGCAGGTTATCCTGAGATTGACAAAGCTCACATTGACCACCACTGCGCTGAAGCAGCTGTTCCTGACTGACCGCCATGAATTACCTCAAAAAGTGCGGAGTATACGCGCTCACTCATGAGTTCGCGTCCCCCAGACCACTTACCCGGCTTTCAGAAAGGATCTATAGGGTATCAGCCTGCTGTGAAGCAGGCCTGGAAGAGGCCGTTAAAATTTGGGGCGCATTGGCAAATCCCCATCATGGCAAACCTCTTTTAGGGCCCATAAAATTTGGTATAAGCCCCATCAGATGGGGCTTTAGAGATTCAATGATGCGCCGAGACTGCCGAGGCGAAGTGACCGCCCTGCTTGCTGGCGATCGCCGAGGTGATATCTCCAAGGCTCAGGATGCCCACCATGCGCTTCTCACTATTCAGAACGGGCATACGCCGAAGCAATTGCTGTTCCATTTTGTGTACGGCAGACAGCAGATCATCCTCCTCCCAGCACCACTCAATACCCTCGGTCATGACATCGCGGGCAGTCAAAGAAGAAAGGTTTCCTCCCTGCACCACGCCACGACACACAATATCCCGGTCGGTGACCATACCTACCAAACGATCATTCTCACCGATGGGTACCGCACCGATATCCTCATCGCGCAGAATCTTCGCCAATTCCTGCAATGAGGTATCTGGTGTACACCAGGTTGCTCCCTGATGCATCGCCTGTTTCACTTTCATCGTTGACCTCTACCATTTGCGGAAAGTTGAACAGCCGATGGCGGAAAAATCCGCCATCGGCAAAATAGATCAATGCACTTCGATACGCTTTCTCTGCGGGGGGTGCCCCTCGTGTCTGGGCACCGTCAAAGTCAAGATGCCATCTTTAAAATTCGCATCGATTTCATCTTCACGAACGTCCTCGCCTAAATTGAAACTGCGCAAGAACTTACCGTAGCGACGCTCCTGGCGTAACACGTGGCCATCCTTCTCTTTCTTGATTTCCCGGTGCACCTCCGCTTCAAGGGTCAATACGCCATTCTCCAGGGTGATATTGATGTCATTTTTTCCGACACCTGGCAATTCAGCACTGATTTCATACCTATTCTTGCGCTCGCTCACATCAATGCGCGGAGAGAAAAAACCCTCTCTCTCAGTGCCAATAGCACGACCGGGCGACAACATTTGTTCAAACATGTTATCCAGATCCAGTAGGGAACCTCTGGGTATCAGACTCATACTTACAACCTCCGTCTACCGCTATGTCGCAAGAGGCGCAAGCAAGACCCTAGGGCCCGGCTCACGCCTCTCACATCTTGCCTTCATTCTAGGTAATTTCGCGTCACTCGGTAGGAATATGTGCCTAGAAAAACCATCACAAACCACATAAAAGAGCCTTCCAATATTTAAATTTTATATATGGAGGCCGGCAGAAATTAACCTAAAACGTTTTCACCTCTCCCGAATTAGCCACCTATAAAAACCAGAAAATACAATAATTCCATTCAGTATTTATCCGCTTGATCGTAGGTGGCGCCAAATTTAACTAGGATAGGAGGGAGTAATAAATGAGGATACGCTCATGGCTTTAGCTTGGGTCCTTGTCGCCAATCAATCACAAGCCCGGATTTTCGAAGCACAAAAACGCGCGGGAAACCTCCATGAAATTCAAGCCCTTCTCCACCCGGAATCCCGCTTATCTGGGCGGGACATTGACAGTGATGCTCCCGGGCGCAGCTTTGACAGTCATGGTCAGGGCCGCCATGCGATGGGAAATTTCGCCAACATGCACCGCCGTAGTGGTGAAAACTTTGCTCGGGAAATCGCTCACACTCTGGAACGGGGACGTCAGGAGGGCCGCTTTGAGAAACTGTATATAGTGGCCGAGCCCTACATGGTAGGCAGTTTGCGCGATGCTCTTAAAACACCAACGCGGGCCACTGTAGCCGGAGAAACGGGAAAAAACCTAGTCGACAGCCAGCCAGATGAAATCCGCGCACAGCTACCAATTTGGCTCTAATAAAAAAATACGGCTATAAAGCTGGAGAAAACAGGGGCTGAGTGGTCAGCCCCTGCACCTTCAAGAGAAACTCACAGGGAAAACTTTCTTGGAATAGCCGTCAATTACAATGATCAGAAATACTGAAAATTTGAGCACTTAGACCTTGTTAGCGTCGCTCAGTAACTTTCCAATAAGCTGGTCCTTGTCCCGCCAAAGATTGTAAACCCAGCTATTAAATTCGGCGCGAAATACCTGGTCATTCATATAATCAGCACTGAAATATTTCTCTGGGATACGAACCTGCTCAATGCGGACAATTACCCGCTTGACTTTGCCGGCCAGGAAATCTGAAAAAGTTGGAATACCGTCTGGGTAAACAATAGTAACATTCAATAAGCGGTTAAGCTGCTCCCCCATGCTCTGCATGGCAAAGGCAATACCACCAGATTTGGGCTTGAGCAAATAATTGAATGGAGAGCCTTGCTTGTCATGCTTTTCCTGAGTAAATCGTGTCCCTTCAAGAAAGTTCATAATACTTGTGGGTATTAGTTTGAAGCGTTCACAAGCCTTTTTGGTAGCCTCCAGATCTTTGCCACGCATTTCCGGATGTTTTTTTAGGAATGCCTTGGTGTAACGCTTCATAAATGGAAAGTCTAGCGCCCACCAACAAATTCCCATAACCGGAACCCTTATCAGCTCCTGCTTGATAAAAAATTTCAGAAAGGGAATTTTCCGATTAAAAATAGATTGTAAGACAAAGATATCAACCCAACTCTGGTGATTGGACGTCACTAAGTACCAACCCTGCTTTTCAAGATCCTCGCCCCCCTGAATATCCCACTGAGTTTTCTGGGTGAGTTTCATCCAGCCTTTATTTAGGGTTATCCAGCCTTCGGCAATTGCCATGAAAATGGAGGTATATATTTTTCGCAATACGGCAAATGGGAAAATCACTCGCAGCACCACAAAAAATAAAATTGGGATAAAACAAAGGATTGTACTGATAAACAACAGTACCCAAGCCAACATCAACAACACAACGGAGGGAAGAAAATTTAACATCTTGTGCTTCTAAATTTTGTAGTAAAAAGAGGCCTTTTACTGTGCACTTGAGCTATCAACAAGAGAACACAGTATCTTATTCTTGTTCGAAGTCTCTATTGATAGCCAACCTAAAGATTGGCTATCTCAATCATCATGGCTGTATACATTTTTAAATTCAGCCGAAACTGTTCAACCGTAATAAATTCATGCTCGGAATGCCCTGTATAAGCAGCGCCAGGCATAGAGGGTCCAAAACTGACCGCATTAGGTAGCAACTTGGCATTGGTCGAGCCACCAATGGCTACGGGCTCAGCTTTTTCCATACCGGTAAAGTGGCGAAAAACCTGCAATAGTGGCTGTACATGGGGTGCATCATCCACACGGTAGGGTGTTCCCAGGGAAATAGCCGTATCAGCCAGAGCAATATCCGTGCGCTCCTGCCAGCTGGCTAGAGCCGTACGAATCTCTTTTTCCAGCTGTGGGGCCGTCTTGCCCGTAGGGCGGCGCAAGTTGAGATAACTGGTCAGACCGGAGTCTGTCTCTTTCACCATGGTAACAGCCGCCGTCATGGGGCCCATAAATTCATCGCTGTAGGCGATATCTCCAAACTGCTCGGCAAAGATACCCGTACCCACCAGGTCATTCAGGTAACGCACCGTCGCGCCCGCCGCATTGTTCGGCCACTGATGCACACTGAGCACATCCGCCAGATAAGCGACCGCATTGACCCCATGTTCTGGTTCTGAGCTATGGGTGGCTACACCGCGGGCAGAGATCACCAGTTTGTCATCCGGTTCAGTAAATTCAAACACGGCGGTTTTGTGTGTGGCCGCTCGTGCACGAATGGCTGCGAGTAACTCTGAAGTGGCGTTGGCCAACACCGCAGAGGCCTCATCCGGTACCTGGCTGCGAAAGTAACCACCGGAGAAATTTTCAAGGTAGGGCTTATCAAAACCTTTCGGCAAGACACCCTTAGTACTGACCTGTACCTCGCTCCAGCCCTTTTCCGCAGTCACCACCGGGTAGTTGGCGTCAATAGTGATGTTATAAGTGGGAGTGGGGTAGGTTTTCAGGAAGTCCTTGAGAGGCTCCCAATCAGACTCTTCTGCTAAATAGACCAGAAGCTCAACCCTGCGCTTCATCGGCACTCCGCGGTCTTTGATCGCTTTCATTGCGTAGAGGGCTGTGGCTATTGGGCCCTTATCATCCTCACTGCCACGAGCAATCAATTTGCCCGGTTCGCTCTCTGCATCCAGGACAAAGGGGCTTTTCTGCCACTTGGCAGGGTTGGCCGGCTGGACATCACCATGGGTAACAATCCCCACTTTTTCTGAGCCCTCACCCAGGGCGATCACCACGACATGACCAAAATCTTGATACTCCAATCCCAGGGCCTGGGCCTTGCTTCGCAAGGCATTCTTAAAACCTGTAAATTCGGGATTGCTAGCCAAGGGTAGATCTTCGCGGGCCACTGTCTCGAAACGCACCAGGCTAGCCAGGGTTTCAGTCATGGCCGTTTCATATTTACTGACCGCATAGTCAGCAGCCTCCTGAGCCCGAGGAGAAACCCCCGCGGCAACAGTCGCAGACAGGGATGCAAAAAAGAGTAGCGATAAAAGAGCCTGTCGTAACGTCATAAGATCCCCGGGCAAATAAAAGTGCCATTGTACATCCGCGGCCAGTAGCATGACTCACCTTTTCATCCCAGTCCCCGTAGTGATTTTCGCCAGCCCTGGCGTCCTAAGCCACACGTACGCGAATATACGGCTGCTAAACTCATAATCTGGTCTTGGCTAGCGGCAGCACATACTTGCGCCGTATTACCCGTCAATACGGATATTTTCAGGCGGATAACAAACGGCAATCACAGCTTACAGATTCACGAGTGAAAAGAGCCCAGCCATATCAGCGAGCAACTCCCAGTTGGGCGGCATCATTTCTGGATTGCTCAATATTGTGCATATCGCGAGACGGGAGTAACGCATGGGGACCACCAACGGCAAACATTTCCATCGCAAGCAGTGGCTGAGTGTGCAACAGGCAGTAAGCCACCTCAGCGCCCTGGCGGAAGAACCCCTAACCAGCACCCACCTCGCTGACTTGGCCGAAGAAAAGCTTCTCGACCTCTATTGGTATCGCCCGGGGCAAAAGCTGACCTTTCTTAACCGCCAGGGGCAGAGGGAACTGGTTGAACCCTTGCGCTTGTGCACAGATAACCGCAGTGACTGGCGCGCAGTGGTCGGGATACTCCGCCACAGCCCCGCCCTACCCGCCTATGAGCAGGATACTCCTTTACTTGAAGATACCGAGGGAAACCGCCTGCGTATTAGTTTTGACTATCATCAGCGCCCAGAACCATTCAGCGGCCGCTGGTATCCCAGCTTGGCAGAGTTGGTATTGAAACGCAGCGACCTGGAGCGACTGGAACCTCGACTGTTTTCCAGCCCAGAAAACGATGACAAACTCGAGCGCCAGTTATTACTCAATGTTATCTGGCAGCTCGAACAGCTAGCCCTGGATGGAGAACATCATTCCACCAGCTGGCTGGCCGAGCAGTTGGCACAGCGTTCTTCAGCACTGGATCGGGGTGCCTGCGAGCGAATACTCCAGGCCGCAGAGCGCGAGGGGAGCCAAAACCGCGCGCACTAATAAAAAAGGACTTCCTCTATGAGCGGCGCTCACTTCAGCCTTTTTTGAACCCCCTTCCAAAGATTCCCTCCAGCCATTGGTCATAGGCTGTAAAAACGATACCCTAGCGCCAATAAATACTGTACTAACCGGCCGGATATAGAAAGGGGCCCTTTCGGGCTTCCCTGTTCTCTTCAGGATTCCAGGTCCATTGTGGACACTGAGGCTTTTTGATGGCCTCTGGGGAAGATTTCTCTCACCGGGCCGGTGTGTAAAGAGCTTCTGGAGGTGAGGTACAGCGTGAAGGCCCGCAATAATCAAACCCATTACGGCTGGGTCGCCATTATCCTGCACTGGCTGATGGCACCGGCAATTATCGGTCTTTTTGTACTCGGATGGTGGATGCGCCAGCTGTCCTATTATGACCCCTGGTATCAGCAGGCTCCCAATATCCACAAAGGCATCGGTATCTTGTTGCTAGTCGCCTTGGTGCTGCGCCTGCTGTGGCGGACGATAAATACAATTCCAAAAGACGAACCGAATATCCCACGCTGGCAGGCACTGGCTGCCAGCGCCACTCACGCCCTGATCTACCTACTACTTTTCGCCATAATGCTGTCGGGATACCTGATCTCTACTGCCGATGGGCGCGCCATTGATGTTTTTGGTTGGTTTAGCGTGGCGGCCACCATCCAGGGGATTCCCAACCAGGAAGACCTTGCCGGCAGCCTACATGAAATCCTGGCCTGGTCACTTATCGTCCTTGTGAGCCTCCATGCCCTGGCAGCCCTCAAGCACCACTTTATTGACCGGGATGCCACCCTGCGCAAAATGCTAGGTCTACCCATTAGCCCCTTTCGCTCCGAAGAGCAAAACATTAACACAACCACAAAAAAGGAAACCTCCACATGAAGAAGCTCACCGCTTTTCTGTTCGCCATCCTGATGGGCACAACTGCCCATGCTGCAGAATACAAAATTGACACCAAAGGCGCTCATGCGTTTGTGCAGTTTCGCATTAAGCACCTGGGCTACAGCTGGCTGTATGGCCGCTTTGATGATTTCAACGGTTCATTTTTCTATGATGACAAAACGCCAGAAAAATCTACCGTCAACGTTAATATCGATGTAACCAGCCTCAACAGTAACCACGCCGAGCGTGACAAACACCTGCGCGGCACCGACTTTCTTTATACAGAAAAATTTCCTACCGCAACGTTCAAGAGCACCAGCTTTGAACCCCAGGAAGGTGGTAAAGCCCTACTAAAAGGTGAGCTGACCCTGCGCGGAGTCACCAAGCCTGTAACCATCGATGTCACCAACATTGGCGGTGGTAAGGACCCTTGGGGCGGTTATCGCCAAGGCTTTAGTGGTACCACGGAATTTGACCTAAAGGATTTCGGTATTGATTACAATCTGGGCCCGGCCTCCCAAAAAGTTGAAATGATTCTGGATATTGAAGGTGTGCGTATTTGAGCCGCCTAAAATAAGATAATTTCATTGGGGCCCGACTTCCATAAAGATCGGGCCCCTACTTACGCTGACCGTAAAGGTATGTGCATAGCACCGCAAATACCCAAGTTACAGGCTACCGCAACTCCGTCAGCGAAGCTGACAAACAAACGCTCATTGACCAGCAGGGTAAAAACTGTACAACAAGAACTCCACCTGGCAGAAAATGTCGCTAATTTGGCATTTTTCAGCGCCTACAAATCCATTAAATTAGTACCAAGTAAACGATCTTGCCGATTTCCACTCGGAGCCACTAAATACCGCCCCATTCAGCTGCAAAAAATGACTCCATTAAGAAATCACAGCTGCCAATCTCACAGATGAGGAAGAGATCACTCTTGACTATCGTTTCAGGGCCCAAAAAGACCGATTAGCAGACACAAAGTTATAACTAGCTCACACTAAGTAAGCACGAACTATTACAGTACTTTTGACGACAGTTGAGTTTTTCAGTGAAAATAGCAACTATGGGCAATAGTGATTGCATTCGCTCCAAGGTTAAGTATCAAACAGCCTCCAATTTGCGATACCTGCAGGTAAGCACTTGCTTTCCCAATAAGGCTAACGACACGGCTTGACTGTCAGCGACATAGAAATATAGCCGGGACGAGTTTTGGCTAAGAGTATGTTGGGATTAGTGTATTGTCGCCCAGGTCAATAAGCCCATCGGTGAACAGTGAATCAGCGCCGAAATGGCGAGAAGCTCCAGCACAGCGCCCGGAGTCATCCGGAGTAAAAGGACAAAATAATGGCTTGCTTACAGCATCCAGATAGGGACCAACCCGTATACCTGATGGCACACCACACCATAGGCCGTCGCCAGGGTGCCGTGGATACCCGTATTACCAGCGCGGAGATTTCCGGCATCCACTCAGCTATCCAGTGGACCGGCACCCATTGGAATATTCGCGATCTCAGCCGCAATGGGACCTGGCTGAACGGACAGCAACTCGTCCCCGCCAAAAGCTACCCATTACAAACGGGTGACACAATCTGCTTCGGCCGAGTCAATAACCCAGCTTGGATTGTTGAGAATCTCGATGCCCCAGAGAACCTGCTGATCGACCTGCAGACCGGCGAAGCCCAACCCCTCGAACAATACCACCTGCTGCCGGATGAAAGTGAACCCCTCGCCAGCTTGCATTTCAGCCCCGTCACCGCCCAGTGGCAGTACGAGTTCACCAGTAATTCCGCCGAGGGCGAAAAGATGCTGGTCAACCACGGAGACCGCATCGACTGCGGCCTGCACAGCTGGCAACTGTTCCTCGCTGACAACCAGGGCGCCACCAAAGAGCTCTCCTTGCAGCAGCTTTCAATTACGGATTTCGGCCTGCGCTTTTCAGTTAGCTCCCATGAAGAGCATGTGCAGCTGCAACTACAACGAGAAGGCATGAAACAGACCCTACCGGCTCGCATCCACAACTACTTGCTGCTTTATCTCGCGCGGGCTCGCTTCCGCGATATGCAAAGCGGCATGGATACTGATTCGCAAGGCTGGGTTTCCATCCAGGTTGCCACCCATGAACTGGGCATCACCGTCAACCACCTGAATACACAGATCTTCCGGGCGCGCAAGCAGATCTCAGAGTCACTGCCCGATGCCGTCGATACGTCAAATTTGGTGGAAAGACGCTCCTGGGAGATTCGCCTGGGGTGCCCCCAGTTTGAAATCTATAAAGGCACTCAGCTGGAGGCAAAAACTGAGAGTCTCGAGGTAGAGCCTTAGGGCGTTCTTACAAAAGCCCTAAGGCTCTATTGGCTACTAACCCGAAGGGGTGTTGACTTGTGCCTACTGCTTAGAAAGAGGTAGGTACAGTCTACTTCTAGGGTCATAGCTATCTTCTGGGAAATAGTAACAAACCCTGAACCTACTGCCTTAGGTGACTTAACCGTAGCTCAAACTTCTATTTATCAAATACTCCGCCACGGTTAATAAGCCTCTCTCAAGTAAATACTACTGCAAATAGTAATTCACAGAGGCTACTCCCGCTGAGACAGCGACTAAGCGATGGGTAGCGGGCTCACTGAATTGCGGGTTTATGCAACCGATAGCAATCCAAAAGATATGGAATAACGTGAACCATTTCCTCTGAGGGGGGGACAGATGGGTTCATGAAAATGTACTATCAGGTAGAATCCCCCATCCATCCGAAAAGAACGAAATACAATGGACGTAGTTGCGCTGGAGAAAACTGAGGTATATCAAGGTCGCTATCGGGTAGAGCGCACCCTGGGCGCCGGGGGTATGGGTGTTGTTTACCTGGCTGAAGACGTAAAGCTGGGTCGAAAGGTCGCTATCAAACAGTTGCGCTCCGATATGACTGGCAACTCCGCCGAAGCCCGCTTTCGCAGTGAAGCGCAATTATTAGCCCGATTAAATCACCCTAACATTGTACGTTTGTACGATGTCCTGGAAGAAGGGCACAATATCGCCCTCGTTATGGAGCTGGTTGAGGGGGTTACCCTCAAAGAGTGGATGCGTGAGCATACCGCTACACTGGCCGAGAAACTCGACCTGTTGATGCAGATCTGCCAGGGGCTAGGCAAGGCTCACGGCTTGGGAATTATACACAGGGATTTAAAACCTGAGAATATCCTAGTTACCAATGATGGTGTGGCCAAAATTACCGACTTTGGTATTGCCAAAGCCCTCGACTGCGACCAGCAGCTAACAAGAGAAGATCATATCGCCGGTAGTGTGCAGGCTATGTCTCCTGAGCAATTGCAGGGAAATACTCTGGATCCGCGCAGCGACCTATTCAGCCTAGGCAGTATTGCCTATGAGCTGCTATGTGGAAACAAACCATTTGAACGCGGCGATAAGAGTGCTCTTGCATTTGCCCAGCAAATCACCAACAAGCCCCATATTCCACCGCAACAAGCTTGGGCCGGGATCCCTAAGCCACTTGCTGCACTCCTAGATCGGTTGTTAAGTAAACAGCCAGAGCTTCGCCCTAACTCTACTCAGCAGGTCTATGAAGCCTTAGAACTGATAAGTAGACATGGGATTAATAGTAATACTCTGCAATATTCTGAAACAGTTACTCAGTTACTTATTAAGCCACGAAAAAAACATAGACTGATAACCCCCATTTTAACAGGCTTAACTATAGTCGGTGCTTCTATTTTCTGGGGCTGGAAAACTCTTACATATCTTCCACCACAATATATCGCGATACTTCCGATTCAAATAAATGGAGTTGTGCAGGGGGAGGAGAATAGCGAAATGTTAGTAAGAACTATGGTTAGGCAAGCGCTTTCAAGTGCCTCACCTCAATTAAAGTCAAGCGCCTTGGTTAGCTACACCCCAGAAAAAAATATAAGCCATGAGGAGCAATTAAATATATTGCAAAATAAAGGTATTACGGATGCTTTATTAGCCCGACTTGATTGCATGAAATTACGTTGTAATATTGAGCTGCAGCGAATCAACCCTTCTGACAGTCAAATTCGTCAACAGACTAGCTTTGTATTCCTGAGCGATAAAATACAAGAAGCCCAATATACAATTGGCAACAGCGCCATCCAGCTTTTTCCTAAAAACTATCGAAAAAAGCCCAATATGGCCGCCAAAATGGAATCTAACGACTATGATCGATATTTAGCAGTTTTATCTAAAATTGACAGCGATCAAACTGTAGGTATCAACGACCTTAAAACCCTTGAGGAATTAATTGGCAAGTATCCAGCCAACACCAACCTCTACTCTTCTTACACCAAAGCATCCCTAGCAATATGGGGGGCAACCAATAATGGACAAATTCTCACTAAGGCTCTCGGCATCCTAACCAGTGCAGAGGGAATGGGAGTTGATAAAACAGTTTTGCTTGAAGCAAAATTTGCCATCAAATCCGTAAGTGAAGAGAGGCAAGGTTTTGAATCAATACTCGCAAAACTTGAAGCTCAAGATCACCCTTCCGCGCACTTACTGAGCCAGTTCGCCCGCCACCAATACATCCACGGTGATTACAAGCAAAGCTTAAGCTGGTCCAAAGAAGCAGCAGCCCTTAACCCCTCTTTCAATAATTACTACTACATCGTTATTAATGAGCTTGCATTAGCCAATTACGATTCAGCAAGAATAACCTTAAAAAAAATGATCAAAATGTACCCAGAAAGATGGAAAGCTCATAATCTCCTAGGTGTTATAGAGCTAGAGAAGGGAAATATAGATAGTGCAGAAAACGTAATCACCTCTATCCCTGAAGAGTTACGCGACTGGCCCACAAAATCAAACCTGGGGACAGTTTACTTTTTTCAAGGAAGATTCGAACATGCTCTCCAGGAATACCTGGGAATCTTAAATTCATCTCCAAATAATCTCCAGATGCTAACCCAAATAGCTGAAACCTATCTTATGCTCTCCGACTTTGAGAATGCTCAAAGCTACTTCCAAAGAGTCATTAGCCTAACTACAGAGTCTACAATCGTCAAAGATAGACAATTTAGAGCGGAAGCTCTCGCCTACTCTGGAATGACAGCTGCATCAATCGCCCTTATCAAAGATTTGTTAAGAGAATCCCCAGAAAGCACCTATGTTAAACATGTTGCCGCACAGGTTTACTCCCTTGCTGAGGAGTGGCAGTCAGCAAACTACCACCTTGAAGATCTCATCAACCAAGGAATGAGTAAAGAGTGGTTTACCTTACCCGCTTTCCAACAACTATGTCTCCAGCCTCAAACCTCACAAATTGTGAAAGATACTATTTGCCTTTAAGGTATTGGATTAATTGCAGCATAAGGGTCCCCAGAGACGAAATGCATACCCGTCTCAGGGTCTACACACATCCACAGGAAATTAAAGCGATCCGGAATTTGCTCTTTATCCTTAACCCTGATAATTAACTTGGTGTAATCCCCATCTTCTTCTTTGGCACGAGCACGGAATTGGTGACGAAAATCCGGGCTTAACGCAATAATACCATCTAGCTTTTGGCTTTGCTTGTAACGGACAAACTCTAACTCACGCCCAGGAACTTCTGATAGATCCAGGGTTATTTTCAGCGTTACCACCCCACCCTTGCGAATATTGAAACGCATATTGCCAAAATGTTCTTCCGGGTTATCAGCATTAAACAGTGGCCAATACTGAGGCTCACCATCTTTTTGCTCTCTCGGCCTTAAAACCAGATCCAGCTTCAAACCTTCTTTCGGTACCTCGCACTCCAGTACGGGTAAGTCGGCACAATTGCTCATCGTTCATCCCCTTGTAAGCATTTGTTATTTGGCGTCACCAAAAAACGTTTTATCTTGTGTAGAATACGTCCGTGACTCTGTCATCATAACCAGTTCGGCTTTGAAAAAAAGCCGGCAGTATACATACTACCGGCCCGAAATGATGGTCCCAACCATCGACGGTTACAACAACACTATCAAGAGCAAAATTTGGCATCCGTGCCCCGGGCAAGCTCATCCAAAAGTTCCGACTAAGACTCTGCACCGGTCGGTTCCAGCTTGTCCGCTCAGCTTACGCTGATTCTTTCTATCCCCCGCACCTCCGGCAGCGCGAGAAAACTAAATCCATCCGAAAATATGTTGTGGGGGCTGCCCATCCATGGCAGGGAAACTGCTTTCACAAACTCCCGTACCCCCTCAACTGGATGCTACTTTACGGATTTGAGAATTACAGATCTATCACGACCAATTACAAGGAATTACACGCCAACTGTTTTATCCCTCAATTCAGGCTGTTAGAGTCACCAAATAACAAAAAACATGATATAGCGAGGATACGATGGAAGCGAAACTCGAAGATGTAAAAATTCTCTCACCCCGCCGCAACAGTACTGAAGCCACTAACATTGAGGAGCTTGCACGGGAGCAACTGCAGCATTTTTGTATTGATTCCGAGTCAGAGCACGGACGCTTGCTAGAGCAAACGGCCGCACTTCTGTATCGGGCCCAGGGCAATTTGAGCCAATTGTGGGGACAGGTCACTGAAACCCTAAGGCACTTAGATAAATCCGATAAAATCGCCTACTTTAATGCCAAACGATTTATGAGCTTCCAGCTAGCGAAGTTGTTAGATACATTACAAAACCCATTGCGGGCCAGCTTTCAAAGCCTGCAGGGAGACGATTTCAATATCACCACCCGCGGTGGCTATCCACTGTTCGATAATATCCCGGCAATTTTTTCTGCAACGCCAGTAATCGCGCGTACCGCCACCTATATCTATGCCTGCACCGAGTGGGTCGACGACGCCTTCCGCGGCCGCGAGCCCAGCCACGATATCTACTCACGCCTGCTCAACCCCACGTCCATCTCCCTGGCCAATGCCATTGTAGACCTGGAGTGCGGACCGGCAGCCAATGAATATATGGCCTGGAACTTTAATTCAGGCATGGCCGCGATTGACGCACTACTTTCCAATCAGCTGCGCCGCGACGATATTTTGATCGTTTCACGAAATATCTACGGCGGTGTACACCAGCTATTACAAGACTTTTATGCACGCACCGATAAACTGGCCATCCAACTGGTGTGGTTTGATGGCACTAGCGGCGAGGACTTCAAGAAATTATTAAACGAAACTCAACGCGACTTCACCAGTGCTCTTGCGGCGGGCGTCAAGATTCATACCTATATCGAATCCCCCTGTAATCCCCACGGTATCATGCTAGATGTGCCGGCCATCTGTAAGGCCGCCCATCAGGAAAATATTCTAGTCAGCCTGGATGCCACCCTGGCCACCCCCTTCCTCTATCAACCCTTACGCCGCGAAGACCGCGAGGAGCGACCAGATTTTGTAGTGCACTCCTACACCAAAGATATCGGCGGCACCGGCGCCGCAACCGCGGGTGTGGTAATTGGGGAAAATTATCGTATGTTTATCCCCAAAGGAGACAGCGCCAAGGGCCTCAATTGGGACCAGTGCATGTTCTGGGATGTGTATTATATCAAAGGTGCTTTTTTGGATGCGGATAAGGCCTGGGAGGTGCACTGCGGTATGCGTACCCTGGAAATGCGTATGCTCACCAAATGCGTTAATACGTTGAGCCTCAGCCATTTCTTCGCCAGCCACCACAAAATCCGTGTAAATAGCCACGCGGTGCAAAGTCACCCAAACGCCAAGATGCGCGAATCCCTGTTGCGCTACCAATTCCCCACGCCTCTATTCAGTATCGACATGGAGGCAGCACAGATCCCAACTCAAGCTTTCAAGCGTTTCTTTGATGCGCTGGAGCCTGCCTTTGGCCAGATGGTCAGTCTGGGACAGACCAATACCATGGTGCTCTGCCCCGCGCTCACCTCTCACTCCGAGCTCTCGCCCCAAGCTATGGAGGCGGCGGGAATCTTCCCAACCACTATTCGCATCTCTGTAGGCGATGAAAATATGGCCCAATTGGCAGCCCATGTGATCAATTGCGCACGCCTGCACCTGGACCCGGTCAGTCCCGGGTTTAGTGAGGGCTTTATATCCCCACAAGAAGCGGATGACTTATTCACCAATTTCTACCTAGAGTCACACCGGAAAGTGATAGAGGCACAGCCAAAAATTACCGACTACCTTTAAGAAGCCCACTTTCAAGTTGGGGCGCAGCGGTTATCCTTCACCGCGCCCCGCTTGTTGCACTACCCTATATCCCGTAGTATCACCGTTTCTGTCCATAATTTAATCAAACAAAAATGCCGAATTCTTCCGCCCGACTTCTGGCCTGGGTGCTCTGCTGTTTCTCCACACTGGCACTGGCCCAGGGCTACGAGAAGCTCTACAGCGATTACCGTGGCAGCTTGTATCAAATACGCCTCATCGAAAAATCCTCCAACTCGAAAGCCGGTCTCGGCTCGGGGTTCCAGATTTCTGCCGATGGCCTGCTCGCCACCAACTACCACGTTGTCGCCCAGGCGGTCAGTGACCCCGATAAATATATACTGGAATACCTCTCTACCGACGGCACCAAGGGCACACTCGAGCTCTTAGATATCGACGTCGTCAATGACCTGGCCCTGTTGCGCCAGGAAAAACCGGGGAAAGAGTATCTACAACTCGCTACAGAGACTCCGAAAAAGGGCGAAACTATTGTGTCTCTCGGCAATCCTCTGGACCTGGGGATGACCCTGATTCCCGGCACATATAATGGTATCGCCGGCGGCAGCTTTTATGATCGCATTCATTTCGCCGGTTCCATCAACCCTGGGATGAGCGGGGGCCCAGCCATCAATACCCGCGGCCAGGTAGTGGGTATTAACGTCGCCACTGCAGGGAATCAGGTAAGCTTTCTGGTGCCAGTGGATAAACTCACCACCCTGGTAAAACATTTCCAACAGCGCAATGTGGCACTGGATCTCCAGGAAGTAACTTACCAGCAGTTACGCGAAAACCAGCAGCGTATTATCGATTCCATACTCGAGGCGGATTGGCAACGCCGCTCTCTAGGCGAAGCCAAAGTCGTCGGAGAGATTGTGCCTGCCATCAAGTGCTGGGGTAACAGCGAGGAAAACAACGATAACCCGATCAAGCGCATCGATAAAGGTTGTACGGGGCAGGATGTGATTTTTCTCTCCGATGAGTTCAATACCGGCCGGGTGGAATACGAATTTTTTTGGCTTGAAGCCAAAGACTTGTTACCCGCGCGCTTCTACGCGGAATACGAGCATCAGATGAGCACCTTTTATCCCGGCAATAGTGCTGGAGAAGAAGACGTCACTAATTTCCGCTGCCGCCAAAATTTCACCTCCCAACCCCGCAATGGCAACGGCCCCCTATCAAAACCAGAGCGCAGTAAAAAGCCCCTGATCAGTCGCACCAGTTACTGTGTAAGGCGCTATAAAAACTTCCCCGATCTTTACGATATCTTTTTCCTAAGCCTCAGCGTGGACCAGAAAAATCGCGCGCTGGTCAGCCACTTCACCCTATCCGGCTTCACCCGGGAGTCCGCCGACGCCTTTGCCGAGAAGTTCACGAGTGAGATCCAATGGCACTAATAATTGAAGAACTCAACCGTGCTCACCGGGTACAGGTGCGCTACCGCATGGATGGCGACAAATTCACCCTGGGCCGCGCCTACAACAATGATGCCATTCTTGAGGATATACACGCGGATGGTCGGCACGCGGAGATTCGCCGGGATGAAAGCGGCAATTACACACTGCACGATTTGAATTCCGTGAATGGCAGCCAGCTGCTGGGTAACCTCAAAGATCGATCAGTGAAACCTGGAGAAATATCTTCCCACCAGATTGCCTCCGGGGATCTTATTCAATGTGGCAAATCGCGGTTACGGGTATTCAATTGTGATGACCACGTAGCCGAAGCTACCCCCCTGCACTCACTGGAAAACCTCTTTTCCAGTATGTCTCGGCCTTTATATGCCGCTCTTCTGGTACTCGCCGTAGCACTCTCCACCGTACTACTCAGTTATCTGGGGTATGCGCGCACTTACCAGTGGACTATTGCGCTCAATATTTTGGCAAGTGCAATTATTGGCTTGGTCATTTATGCGGGGATATGGGCTTTTATAGGCCGAGTGGTACGCCATGAAACGCATTTTTTTGCCCACCTCTCTATCGCTGCGATTGGCGCACTCAGTTACGCCGTGTGGGAGTGGTTCGGCAGCGTACTGAATTACAATTTCGCCATCGGCGATACCATGGAGATCCTGGATTTTCTCGTGCTCGCCATCATATTGCCGGCCATGCTCTGGTGCGCCTGCTACTTGGCCACTAACCTAGGCCGTGCCTGGCGCTGGGCTGTCGCTCTGGTGTTACCGATTGGTTTCCTGGGGCTCAGTTTGGTTGAAACCATTGGTGGGATCGATCATTTCAGTGAGACCCCAGAGATCTCCACCGAACTCAAGTACGATAATATGCTGTTGCGTAAGCCTGTGCCCATGCAGGAATTTATTGCCGGCTCCGCGACAGTATTTGATATTCCTATTGAAAAAGACGATTCAGAAGAAACAGAGAGCAGGGACGGCTCTTCCGCAGAAGACGACAGTCCAGAGGTAGAACAGTGAACACATCGTTTTGGAGCCCGGGCCTGGAACAACTGGAACCCTATACTCCCGGTGAACAGCCCAGTGGCAAAACCCTAATCAAGCTCAACACCAATGAAAACCCCTATCCCGCCTCACCCCAGGCGTTGACGCTCTTGGCACAAAGGGACTTTGCCGATGCCCTGCGTCGCTATCCCGATCCTGAATCCTGTGCACTGCGTACGGCAATTGCCGAGCGCTACGACCTCAGCGACACACAGGTTTTTGTCGGTAATGGTTCAGATGAAGTCCTGGCGTTAAGCTTCTACAGTTTTTTCCGCCGCGCAGAGCCCCTGCTGTTTCCCGATATCACCTACAGTTTCTACCCCGTGTACTGCCAGCTGTTCGAAATAAAATCCCGCTGCATACCACTCTTGGAAGACTTCAGTCTCGATATAGAAGAGTTCTCAGGGGCTGCTGGGGGGATTATCATCCCCAACCCCAACGCGCCCACTGGACGCTATCTATCCCTCGATAGAGTGGAAGCGTTGTTGCAGCTGCAACCCGAGCGGGTAGTGATAATCGATGAAGCCTACATCGATTTCGGTGGAGAAAGTGCCACCCAGCTAATCGACCGCTACCCCAACTTACTGGTCATTCATACCCTGTCGAAATCCTATGCCCTGGCCGGCCTACGCCTGGGCTTCGCCATGGGACAGGAACATTTGATTGAAGGGCTGCTGCGCGCCAAGAACTCTTTTAACTCCTACCCCATTGACGCAATCGCCCAAGAAGTGGCAACGGCAGCCATTCGCGACCGCGCTTGGCACACGGACAATTGTGGCAAAGTGGTCGCCACACGCCGCCGCACTGAAAAAGCTCTACTGGAGCTAGGCTTCGACACAATTCCCTCCACGGCGAATTTTATCCTGGCAAAACCACCGGCCCCTGGTGCAGAGGCCCTCTATCACGCCCTGCGTGAACGGGGCATTCTTGTGCGTTATTTCAACAAGCCTCGTATCAGTGACTATCTGCGAATCTCCATCGGCACCGATGACGACATGGACCAGTTGATACGGAACTGCAAAGAGATACTTGCGTCACAGAGCTAGTACACTGTCTGTCTATACTCGTCGGGTCCACGCATTGCGTGACCCGACCACCAAGACTTACCGGTAACTAGAGATTTATGCCTCTCTTTTATAAACGCCCCGAACGGCTCACTGGCCCCAGGATATTCACCCGCGCACTGGTTTTCGCCACTGCTGCCCTGAGCGCTTTCGCCCAGGCCAATCCCTGGGAGAAGAGTGACAGCCCCAGCGCCCAAGACTCTGCCAGTATCGGCACCTACACCAACGGCTGCCTTGCCGGGGGGGAAACGCTGCCCCTGCGTGGAGAGGGCTACCAACTCGTGCGCACTGGCCGCGATCGACACTTCGCGCATGCAAATACCATCGCCTTCCTGAAGGACTTCTCCCAAAATGTCGCGCAAAGTGATCTCGGCAGGATACAGATCGGCGATATGTCTATGGCGCGCGGTGGTCCCTTTGGCAGCGGAGGGCACAGCAGCCATCAGACCGGACTGGATATAGATATCTGGTACTCGCAGGACCAACGCGCCGCAGAGCGTCCTCTCACAGAGTGGGAGCGCGATAACATCTCCGCCATCCCCTTGGCAGATGCGCGCCAACACCGCCTGATCAAAGAGAATTGGGACAACCGGGTCCCCAAGATTCTGCGTATGGCCGCCGAAGACCAGCGTGTCGAACGCATTTTCGTACACCCCACCATCAAACAGCACCTGTGTGCGATCTCTGGTACTGATAATGCGTGGTTGCGTAAAGTACGCCCCTGGTGGGGGCACAATTATCACTTCCATGTGCGCCTCACCTGCCCGGAAGGTAGTCGCCACTGCAAACCACAGGCGCCGGTGCGTACCGCTCCCTGCGGCAACGATCTGGACTGGTGGTTTAGCGACGAATTCTACACAATACTGAACGGCACAAAGACCAAGCCGACAAAACCCAAACCCAAGACGATGCCGCAACAGTGCCAGCAGGTATTACTGGCACCTCCAGCCGGTACCACGACGGAATAACTCTATGATCAACACCTTGCTTATCTGCGGCGGTGGCGGCAGCGAGCACGAAGTATCCTTGCGCACCGCAGATTTTATCGAAGAGCAGTTGGCCGAATCCGAGGATATTGACCTGATGCGGGTTGAGATGGACGCTAGCGGCTGTCTCACCGATAAGGACGGTCGCGTTTACCATATCTTTTACGATGGTAAGATCCGCGATGAAGCCGGCAGTGCCTGGGATGTGGACTATGTCATCCCCGCAATACACGGCTACCCCGGTGAGACCGGTGATCTGCAATCCCAGCTGGAAATGTTCGGCATTCCCTACTTCGGCTCAGCCCCGGAAGCCAGTAAAATCTGTTTTAACAAAATTAAAACAAAAATGTGGCTAAGCGCTCTGGGGATCGATAACACTCCCTACCTATTTCTGCACAGCCTTGAAGCTGAGGAGCTGGATAAGGCCCATGCGGCACTGGAGGCGTGGGAAGCAGTGTTTATCAAGGCTTCTAATCAAGGTTCCTCGGTGGGCTGCTTTAAAGTCACTCGTAGAGAGGATCTACACGGTACTATTGAGGAGGCCTTTACCCTCTCACCCTACGTACTCATTGAGAAAGCCCTGAACGCCCGCGAACTGGAGGTGGCTGTTTACACTTTTGGGGAAGAACTCATAGCCACCCTCCCCGGTGAAGTACGTGCCCCGTCGGATACCTTCTATACTTACAAGGAAAAATATGCCACTGGCAGTCGTGCTGAGACTTTTATTGAGGCCGAAGGCCTGAATAAAGAACAGCAGGCATGGATTCGTGACGTATCGATACGCACATTTAAAGCCCTGAAGCTTAAAGATCTCTCCCGTATCGATTTCTTTCTGACCGATGAAGGAGAGCTCTACTTAAATGAAGTCAACACCTTCCCCGGCATGACGCCTAAATCCATGTTCCCCAAAATGATGGAAAACCATGGCCACAACTTTACCGAATACCTAACCGGCCTTATCCGCTCATCCCAGTCCGATTGACAGCCACGTCTTGATATTTAGTCTTGCCGCTCAATCAGAAAAAATAAAAAGGGGCTTCAGCCCCTTTTTATCATCTTCTTAAAATCGCGAAATTTAATGTAATAACCAATCTTGTTGGCGCCTACGCGAGAATTGACTGCGCAGAAACTCCATCTGGTCCCCGCGAATCCGTTCACTATTGATCAAAGCCAGATACTCCGCCGCATTGGGACAAAAGGGCAGTGCCAATAATTCCATGTCGATCTCCTCAAGGAGATGATTCCCCTTATGCTGATTGCAGCGCCGACAAGCAGTCACCACATTTTCCCAAGAGTCCATCCCTCCTTTGGATACAGGGATAACATGATCTCGTGTCAGCTCGATCGACTTAAAAATATTGCCGCAATACAGACAGCTATGTATATCCCGAAAAAAAAGCGCCCGGTTTGTCAGCGGAGGCCGGCGACGCGGGCGAGCCATTCGCGAACCACCACAGGCAATGATCGACGCCAGATCCAGGGTGGAGCGCTCACCATATCGGTTAAATCCACCTCGTACCCGCTGTACTATACCGCCCAGAGACCATGTAACCAGATCCCGAACATATAAACAGGAAGCCTCTTGCCAGGTAAGCCAATCTAATGGCTGCCCTGCCAAATTCAGACGTAAGATTCGCGCTTGCATGACCTTACCTCCCCGCAATCAAACAGAAAACCCGGCCCGATGCCATCAAAATTAGAAAAGTGGATGAGAGTAGCGATCGATCAGTGATAATCAGCCCGCCAGGAAAAAACGAATAGGAAAAAGGGAAATAAAATTGTGTTTGAACCAGAGGATTTGGTGTCAATAAGCCATTAGCGGGAGAAGTGTGGCAACCCGTAAATGATTTGACTAATGAGGAAACAGCAGCGCAGCGACAAGATATTGCCAGGGAATAAACAGGTACTGCTGATGATAGATTGCTGAATGCATCACCCTCCACCGGCCCGAGCAATAGTGGCCGACCTCTTATTATTAAAGCGGATAAATATTACAAATTCCAGATTGTGACACTCTGGCAGCAAGCTTACCGCCAAAAGGTAACAGAAATTCCAAAGGGTTAACGGTACACCCTGCGATCACAGCAATGGAAACAGATGGTAGGAGTATGAGTGGCGGGATCATTAAAACACCGCCCGGGCAATCCGGCCCGGGCGGTGCGTCTCACAGGATGGTGCCCATATCCTTAGGGCGAGCGGCGCAATCCATTTATCCTTTGCCGCAGAGTTGCAGTCCCTTGTGCGTCCCTGCCAGTTAATTATGGACATCAGGCGAGAAAAAAGTAGGGGCAATCTGCTGAATTTTATGTAGGACATATCTCACAAAGTGAAATATTTCTTTAACAATTGAGGGGGAGACCCAATAGGTAGCCTGTGGTACAACAAGGCTCAGTGCAGTGCGCGGCCACTATAAACACCTCTATTTCAAGTTCAATCCAAACAGGGAAAAAGACGTTGAAATATACGCTAATATTTTTGCTTATCTTCAGCGCCGTGGTTTCAGGTGCTTTCGCTGCCGTCGCATCGGGTATCAGCGTACCCTGGCGCCAAATTGTTGGCGGAGCGAAAACCGACGAACAGAAAGTAACCCAGGGCCTAACACCGGCCTCTGGCTATCAGCTGCAACTGTTTGCCGACAACGTGCCCAATGCTCGCTGGCTCGCAATAACCCGCACGGGGGATCTCCTGGTTTCCCAGCCCAAAGAGGGCCGTATATCCCTGCTGTCCCCCGACCTTAACGACGATGGGCGCGCCGACAGCCAACGCATGCTCATTGATGATCTGAACCGCCCTCACGGGCTTGCTTTCCACGAGAACTGGCTATATATAGCGGAAAGCAACGCCATTGGAAGGGTGCCCTTCGATCACTCCGATGGCCGTTTGGCTGGGCGTTACGAGCGAATTCTGGAAGACTTGGAGGATAGCGGGCACTGGACCAAGACCATCGAAATGGGCCCCGATGGTTGGCTGTACCTAAGTAGTGGCTCCAGTTGTAACGTCTGCATTGAAAAGGATCGCCGCCGCGCCACCATTATGCGCCTGCGCCCCGATGGTAGTGATCTAGAAATACTCGCCACCGGCTTGCGCAACAGCGTCGGGTTTGACTGGTCGCCAAAAGACGGCGGTCTCTACGCCACTGACAATGGTCGCGACTGGTTGGGTGATAACTTACCACCCGATGAACTCAATTTAATTCAGCCCGAAAAGTTCTACGGTTGGCCTTACGCCTATGGCGACCGAATCCCAGACCCGGACTTCATCAATGACGAGAGTCCGACCATCAAAGAGATGATCGCCTCCTCCCTGCCCCCGGTGCATGAGTTCGCCGCCCACAATGCCCCGCTCGGTATCCGCTTTTTGCGCAGCCCGGAGCAGCAAACAGACTATCGCGGCGCCGCTCTGGTAGCGCTGCACGGCTCATGGAACCGAAGCGTCAAGGATGGCTATAAGGTGGTTTCCCTACACTGGGATGAAGGCGGAAATATTACCCAGAGGGATTTCCTATGGGGCTTTCTCAGCCAAGACCGCAAGGAGGTTTCCGGCAGGCCCGTGGCCATTGCCGAGGACGGCCAAGGCATCATTTATATTTCTGATGATTACGCAGGCGCAATCTACCGCTTATCTCCCGGTGATCCACAAAAAACGGTAGCCCCCCGCAAAACCAAGGCCCCGGCCCCGGCCCCGGGCAGGGTACCGAAAAAACCTCCACCTGCGAACGCCGCTGCAGCACAGGAGGGCAGAGCCCTTTACCTAAGCCACAATTGCGCTCAATGTCACCAACAACAAGTACCCTTAAAAGAACTCAATAAGAAATACACACTGCAGACCCTCTCAGACTTTTTTGACGCTCCAACACCACCCATGCCCAGGTACGACTTTACCGACGAGCAAAAAAAAGCCCTGGCTCATTACCTACTCGCGCGCGAAGCCTTGCAATAGGCCCTGTCGCGTGCCAATTGACCCTTGCCGCGCCAGCGGCTAAGGTTGCCCCGCAATTACGAGGCAATGCTATGGCGGCGAAGAAAAAATCGGCAACCTTTGAACAGAGCCTGGAGGCCCTGGAAGAATTAGTAGAGCGCCTGGAGGCCGGGGACCTACCCCTGGAAGAGGCTCTGGCCGACTTTGAGCGCGGAGTTAAACTCACCCGCGAGTGCCAGAAGAAACTGGCCAGTGCCGAGCAAAAAGTCAAACTTCTAATGGAGGAGAACGGCAGTATTCGCGAGCTGCCATTCGATACCGACGACTCCCAGGGCGACGCCTAAGTGAGTACTTTGCCACAGGCCCCCAAACTCCAGAGCTTCCTCAAAGAATCTTCACAGCGTGTAGAAACTCGGCTGCATGAGACTCTCAGCGAACCCGGCAGCGATGCGGACAAGCTCTTTGAGGCAATGCATTACGCGGCGCTCGGGCCGGGTAAACGCCTGCGCCCAGCGCTCGTTTATGCCTGTGCCGAGATTTTCCATGGGGTCGATTTTGATGCGGCAAGATGCGACTCCAGCGCCGCCGCCGTGGAATGCATCCACGCCTATTCGCTGATACACGACGACCTCCCGGCCATGGATGACGATGACCTGCGCCGGGGCCGGCCCACTTGTCATATCGCCTTCGACGAGGCCTGCGCAATTCTCGCCGGGGATGCTCTGCAAACCCAAGCATTTGAACTGCTGCTGACAGACAGTTCCGAACCCTGCCTAAAGCTACAGCTTCTACAGGAACTCGCCAGCGCCTCCGGCGGCCGGGGGATGGTCGCAGGCCAGGCGATTGATTTAGATTCTGTGGACAAATCACTGTCCCTGGAACAACTGGAGACCATGCACCGCTTGAAGACAGGTGCACTCATACGCGCCAGTGCGCGCATGGGCGCCCTGCTCGGCGGCGCCGATAGCGCACAACTGGAAGCTCTTACCCGCTATGCCGAGGCTATTGGTCTGGCCTTCCAAGTTCAGGACGATATTCTCGACATCACCGTAGACACCGCTGTACTGGGCAAGCCACAAGGGGCGGATGCCCTGCTCAACAAGCCCACCTATGTCTCCCTATTGGGCCTCGATGCTGCGAGAGAAAAGTTACGAGGCCTGCATAGCGAGGCCCTAAACGCTCTCGAAACCCTTCCCGGCGATACACGATTGCTGAAGCAGCTGGCGGATTACATCGTCCAACGCAGCCATTGATTCGAGGCATTCGCCCCGCCATTGGGATGCAATATGCCCCTCACAGGCATACAATCCCCTCACTATTACCATTTGTAGCAATTGAACCGTTTGATGCTCGAAGAAATTCCACGCACACGCCCGCATACGCCACTGCTCGACGCCATCGACGAGCCCGCCCAACTGCGCGCACTCGATGAACGCCAACTGCCCGAACTCGCCAGCCAACTGCGCGAGTACCTGTTGTTCTGCGTCGGCCAAACCGGCGGACACTTTGGCGCCGGCCTCGGTGTAGTGGAGCTGACCATCGCCCTGCACTATATCTACAACACTCCAGAAGACCGCTTGGTCTGGGATGTGGGTCACCAGACCTACCCCCACAAGATCCTCACTGGCCGCCGCGAGCAGATGCTCAGTATGCGCCAGCAGGGCGGCCTGTCCGGTTTCCCCAAGCGCAGTGAGAGCCCCTACGACACCTTCGGTGTGGGCCACTCCAGCACTTCGATTGGCGCCGCTCTGGGTATGGCGCTGGGCTCTCCCGAGGAGCGCAAAGTAGTGGCGGTGATCGGCGACGGCGCCATGACCGCTGGTATGGCCTTTGAGGCCCTCAACCACGCAGCTCACACCGGCCGGGATATGCTGGTTGTGCTCAATGACAACAGTATGTCGATATCAAAGAATGTCGGCGGCCTGGCCACCTATTTCGCCAAAATCCTGGCCAGTAAAACCTACCTGAATATGCGCGAGGGCAGCCGTAAAATACTTTCGGCCATCCCCAAGGCTTGGCAATTGGCGCGGCGCACAGAGGAACACGTCAAGGGCATGATCACCCCGGGCACTTTATTTGAGGAGCTGGGCTTCAATTACGTGGGTCCGCTGGACGGGCATAATATGCACGACCTGGTGCACACCCTGCGCAACTTGCGCAGCCAACCGGGCCCGCAGCTGCTGCATATAGCCACCACCAAGGGCAAGGGCTTCGGCCCCGCAGAAGCGGACCCCGTGGGCTATCACGCACTGAACAAGCTGGAGCCCAAGAGCAAGGTCCAGGTCGCAGTGCCGGGCAAGAAAAAACTGCCCAAATACCAGGATATCTTCGGCCAGTGGCTGTGCGATACCGCGGCACAGGACGAGCGCTTAATCGGCATTACCCCCGCCATGTGCGAGGGCTCGGGTATGGTAGATTTCTCCCAACGCTTCCCAGAGCGTTTCCACGATGTCGCCATTGCCGAGCAGCACGCCGTCACGCTCGCCGCCGGCCTCGCCTGCGAAGGGCAAAAACCGGTAGTGGCTATTTACTCCACCTTCCTGCAGCGCGGCTACGACCAAATGGTGCACGATGTAGCCATCCAGAACCTGGATGTCACCTTTGCCATCGACCGCGCCGGTCTGGTAGGCGAGGACGGCCCAACCCATGCAGGCAGCTTCGATCTGACCTTTATGCGCTGCCTGCCCTTTCTCGCTATTGCCGCGCCCAGCGATGAGAACGAGTGCCGCCAGCTACTGTATACCGCTTACTGCCACGATGGCCCCGCTGCAGTGCGCTACCCTCGTGGCACGGGTATGGGCACCGCGCTCGAGGAGGAAATGCGCGAATTACCTGTCGGCAAGGGCCGCTTGTTACGCGAGGGCAGCAATGTAGCAATTTTGAATTTTGGCACAATGCTCTCCCCAGCGATGGCCGCAGCTGAGCGCCTCGGTGCCACCGTAGCGGATATGCGCTGGGTAAAGCCACTGGATGAAGCCTTGATTGATGAACTGGCCGATAGCCACCAATTACTGGTGACGATTGAGGAGAATACTATTGCCGGTGGTGCCGGCAGTGCCGTACTCGAGTATCTCAACGCTTCGGCCAGGACCATGCCCGTACTGCAGTTGGGACTGCCCGACCAGATTATCGAGCACGGTAAACACCAGGATCTGCTCGCCGAAATTGGCCTCGATGCCACAGGTATTGAGGAACAGATCCGCCGACGCCAACAGCTGCTGGGCGGGCACAATTTTATCGACCGCGCCGCCGCAGCCAACTGAGTCAGCGGGCCCGATAACCTCTGGTTAACGGGCTCGCTCAAACATTGAGTTCTGCCAACGAGTACCTGCCACGTACTTTGCATTCGGCAGGTACCACCGGGCTTGCCGCCCACCTATCCATTGGCTTCCGCTTGCTTTGGGGGAAAGATGTCACTACTCAAGAAAGCCCTTATTACTTCGATCAGCCTGATCGCCAGCCTCAACGCTGCCGCCATGGAGCAAAGGGATTTCAAGAGGGCTTTCAGAGCCCTGCCTTCAGAAAATGCCTCTGAACAACTGGTGGCCCTGCAAGACCTGCGCTACCGCTGGATCATGGAGAGCTTCCCCAGCCAAGCCACTTACGAGGGGTATCCCGGCCATAACGATCGCTGGGCGGACAATTCCAGCAAAGGTATACAGCAACGCCAAGAGCAGACACGTCAACTGTTGGGCGCCGCCCGCAATCTCAACGTTGACACATTGCCCAAACAACAACAGCTCGACTACCAGTTGCTGTACCAGGATCTGCTCGGCGAAGTAAAGGGCTTCCAATTCCCCGATCACTTGCAGCCCGTCACCCATATGAGTGGCATCCAGCGCAGTGTGCCTGCCGTTATTAACAGCATGCCCAGACGCACCGTGGCCGATTACGAAGATATTCTGGCACGCCTCGCCAAGCTCCCCGCGCTGGTCACGCAAACACAGGCACTCATGCAACAGGGCATGAGAAAAGGTGTTACCCCGCCGCAGATCACTCTGCGTGACCTGCCCCGACAGATCCGTGCCCTGATCCCCCTAAACCCAGAGCAGAGCCCTCTACTGAAAACCTTTGCGGATATGCCCAAAGCTATCCCCAAAGCAAAACAAAAAAGCCTGCGCCAGCGTGCCCTCGGTATCTACCGCGGGCAACTGTTGCCTGCCTGGCGGGGCATGGCCGAATTTGTCGAGAGAGAATATATCCCAGGAGCGCAGAAGAGCATCGCTCTCAGCAGTCGCCCAGATGGCCTGCGCTGGTATGCCCATGCGGTGCTGACGAACACCACCACCGACCTGAGCCCGGAGGAAATCCACCGCATCGGTCTCGCCGAGGTGCGGCGTATCCGTGGAGAAATGGATAAAATTATTCAAAAGGCAGGTTTCCAAGGGGACTTTAAAGCCTTTACCGAATTCCTGCGCACAGATGCGCGTTTTTATCACACCAGTCGCGAAGACTTACTGAGGGATTACCGGGATATCGCCAAACGCATCGATGGCGAGTTACCGGCATTATTCGGCACCCTGCCTAGATTGCCCTATGGCGTGAAGCCCATCCCCAGGTACTCGGAGCAGTCGCAAACAACCGCCTATTACCAACCGGGCTCTAAAGAAGCCGGACGCGCCGGTATTTTCTTTGCCAATACTTACAACCTCCCCAGCAGACCCAAGTGGGAAATGGAAGCCCTGACTGTGCATGAGGCGATGCCTGGACACCACTTACAGATTGCCCTGGCACAAGAGCAAGCTGATATTCACCCACTGCGACGCATGACCCTGTATACCGCATTTGTAGAGGGCTGGGGCCTCTATTCCGAAAGCCTCGGGTATGACTTGGGTTTATACAAAGACCCCTACAGCGAGTTTGGTGCACTGACCTACGATATGTGGCGCGCGGTGCGCTTGGTGGTGGACACTGGAATGCATCAACTGGGCTGGAGTCGCGAACAGGCCATTGAGTACTTTATGGATAACAGCGCCAAGCCATTGCACGATGTCACTGTGGAAATTGACCGCTACCTGGTCTGGCCCGGACAAGCTCTGGCCTATAAGCTGGGCCAACTCAAGATTAAAGAGTTGCGGGCGAAAGCCGAGGAAAACCTCGATAGCAATTTTGATATCCGCGGCTTCCACGACGCCCTTCTCGGCGCCGGCGCCCTGCCCATGAATATTCTTGAAGCTCGTATGGATCGCTGGATTGAAAGTCAGGGCTCTACATCGGCCCGGTCAACCTCGTCTCCAACCCAGCAAGCCTCAGCAGGCTAGGAAAAAAGGCAGGTATTTCCTGCCTTTTTTATTACCGAGCCACTTTCGTTGAAATTCATATAATCTTCTTACCACTCGGAAGATACAGACAGATAAATCGAGCGGGGCTCACCAGGAAAATACCTTTCTCCCACAAAACTGCTGTAGTCCGCTCGTTCTGCATAGGACTTATTCGTAAGGTTCAACAATCTTGCCGAAAGGGCCCAGCGATCAAATTCCCACCGAGTTCGCAAGCTCCATAAATTGTGTCCGGAATATTCATGCTGATTCTGGGGGTCAGTGTAGTAACGCCCCTGCTGCAACCACTCCAGCTCAGCCGTCATCTCCTGCCTCGGTTGCCACTGCAGACGATAGCTACCGAAAACCCTGGGGGCTGAGTCCACCAGATGGCCATCCAATAACACACCCTGCAGCGCTCGCTGATCACGATAACGATGCTCCGCATAACTGGAAGCTGTCTCTACTCGCCAATCCTGGGCGAGTGCATAGCCAAGCGCCAATTCCACACCGCGATGTGCGGTTTCTCCGTTGGACTGGTTAAAATATTCCGTATCCCGAAAAATCACATTGCGCTTGCGCATTCCATAAGCCACCAGCTCATAGGAAAAGCGCTCTTTAAAGCCTCGCACCCCCAATTCAATACTACTGATTTGCTCAGAATCCAATTCAGCAACCGTCTGCTCTCGCTGTAAACGGTAAAGCTCTGTCGCTTGGGGAATACGATACCCCCAAGCCATATTTGAAAAAAGCTGTATGTTGGCACTGAGTTGAAAAGTAGCCCCCAATTTTGGCGACCAATTATGGAAACGGTCTTTACGGTCTTCCGGTCGGCTAAACCTGCAACCGTCAAAGCCGCAGGGAGTACCATCCTCAGCAGTACGACCCGACAACATTTTATTGTTGTAGTCATATTGCACCGACTCAAAACGTATTCCGCCGTAAAGTGTCAAAATATCGCTAACACGCCAAGTCATTAAGGTGAAAGGAGAGACGCTGTAAGTATCAACTTGATAGTCGTAGTGTTTTCCGACTGGAATAGTCGCCTGTAAAAAGTCTGACCCCTCTGTAAGCCTCTGCTGAATTTCCCGTAAATAACCATGGGTAAACTCCGCGTCGAGCCCCATTACCACCTCCAAGTCGTCTCCCCCGACAAAAAGGTAACGGCTCCGCAGACCGGCACTCTCCTGGCCATTTTCTTCCAGCGCCTGCCCCGGTAGATAGTGCTGTAAAAAACGCATATCTGTTTTTCTTAGATAAGGCGTCAATAACAGCTGTCGCCCATTGCCCAGTTCGATATCAAACTTGGAGTAAAGTCGTATCGCAGAGGCATCGCGAAATGCTTCGGGGTTTGGGTTTTCCCTGCTGAATTGCTGGTCCCGATATGAATACGAGCCTTCGATATACCCTGCGGTTTCCTGGTTCAAATTGGTGACTGCCAGGCGAGTGCGAATGTCTGCTCGCCCCATTGTCACCAGATGCTGGAGACTGAGCTTTTGCTGATCGTATCCAGATTGGTGCCGGTAACCACCATCCGATGCCAGGGAAAGATCTGCACGGACATCCCCCCTTTCAGAAATCGCAGTTCCTACTGAAATATTGGTTCGGTAGTAATCGTGTGGGCCGGCTTCAAAACCTAAAGTGCCGCTGAGGCCTGAAGTATTTCTGCCAATTTCTGGGCTAATAATATTTACTACACCGTGCATAGCGTTGGAACCATGCAGGGTACCTGCCGGCCCCCGAATAACTTCCACTCGCTGGGCCATTTCACTGTGGGATTCAAACAATTCATTAATGTTACAGAAGCCATTTGCCCGCAGGGGGATGCCATCCTCCATGGTCAGCACACTGCCACAGGCTCCAGCGCCCGACAGCACTGGCGAGCGCAATGCAGGCAAATATTCCTGGCCATTGCCCCTTGCCACATTGGCACCAGGAATCCTAACCAGACTCTGCTGGATATGGTTGTGATTAACCAGCTGCAGTACCTGCTCATCAATCAATGAGAGACTATCCGGATAGCGCTGTATTTGCCTCTCAAAATGGCTGGCCGTTACTACTAACGTTTCAACATGCTCTGGACCAGCCAGAATAGTCTGACTTATTGCCAACAAAATTAGTCCCAGGCTCTTAGGTTTTTTAAACATGCTTCCAGCTTATTCTTCCTTTTACATTAACCAACAATACAGGACCGTGAGTTTGTTTTCTCGCGCTGACCTAAATCCGTTCAAGCCTCCAAGTTAATCAATCAACTTTCTTTAATTTACGAACAAAGTGGCAGACTGCTATTCCCCGACCTAACCTCCTGAAGGACAGTGCAGTAAGCACTTCTTAAATAAAAAATTACGCCTTAAAGAGGAAAAAAATGGCCTGGTTCTACCTGTTAATAGCTGGTATCTGTGAAATTGGTTGGGTAGTTGGCCTGAAAATATCCCAGGAAGTACCCACCCGCGTATTAGGTGTTGTGTTGGCGGCTGTATTTATTAGCCTTAGCGGCTATCTACTGTGGCTCGCACAGCGGGAAATTCCTATTGGCGTCTCTTATGCTGTCTGGACCAGTATCGGTGCCGCCGGTGCCTTTCTGGTGGGGCTTATTTTCTTCGGTGAGACCGCCAGTCTCGGCCGGTATCTCGGCGTATTGTTAATTATTGCTGGTGTTGTCACATTAAAACTTGCCGGCTAGCCTTCTGTCCTTCGTTGAGGGCAGCCACAGCTGCCCTCAATACGTAGAGTCATAACACTTACAGGCCTAAAAGGCCTGTAACCTGGATCGCCACAATATCAATTTTCCCCAGGATATTTACGAAGACGCGCTTGGTTTTGAACAGAGCGATACAATTGTGAAAGCGCTCGATCACCAGCACGTTTCTGCGCTAATGTATGGCTATTTCGGCAGAGCTCTCGTTGCAGCTTTTGCCAATTTTGTAAGCGTCGCTCTTCCATAGAGCCATTTGCTATTGCCTTTTGGACGGCACAGCCCGGCTCTGACTGATGCTGACAGTCGGAAAAACGGCACTCCCTGGCAAGCTCATCCAGATCTGCAAACGTCTGCGCCAGACCACCTTCAACATGTACCAATCCGAATTCCCGCATACCAGGGCTATCGAGTAGCAACGCCCCCCAACTGAGAGGGTGGAGAGAGCGCTTCCGTGTCGTGTGGCGGCCCTTACTATCGGCTTCGCGAATTTCCCCGGTCTCGGCCAGGGGCTCTCCAGACAGCGTATTGAGCAACGTGGACTTGCCCACTCCCGACGAGCCCAACAGCGCGATGGTCTCCCCCGGCAGACACCACAGGCGCAGCTGCACCACGCTGTCTTTATCGAGACTATTCACTACCGCGACCGGTAATTCGCCGAACGGGCGCAATGCTTGGAGGAAGAGACTGTGATCTTCACACAAGTCAGCCTTACTCAATATCAAGTGGGGACGACAACCGGACTCCTTTGCCAGGGCCAGGTAGCGCTCAATGCGAGACAGGTTAAAGTCCTCATTCATGGAGGAAACAATAAAAACGCTATCCACATTGGCGGCAATCATTTGCACCTGCTGACCTCCGGGGGCCATTCGTTCAAACTGGCTGCTGCGATTCAGCATACGCTCAAAGTGAGCGGTTTCCCGCTGTAACAACAGCCAGTCGCCCACCGTAGGCATGTTCAAGGCCACGTTAGCGGTTAATGGCAGGGACACTATTCCTTGCTCACCCGCCAATTCCAACCGGTTGCGGTGCACCGCCATGACCCTCAGTGGAAGCGTTTGCTCCAGCTCTTCGAACGACAACTGCTGTAGAAAGAATGGCTTCCAGCCGAGTTTTTCTAGTGGAGAGACCTCGCGCGTGCGCTCATTAGAGAGGCCTGCAGATTGGATGCCGTGCCTGCTGACAGAACGACGGAAAAAGTGTGATTTACTCAAGATTGAAACCCTCTGGGCGCAAGAATGCACCTAGCGACCACCAATATGCGGTCAACAGAGCTTTCTTAAGGGAAAGCCCGACGTTTTGGAGTCTATCGCCGGGCGAAGCAGCTCGAGGCTACTACGGGACCCGGCGGAGGGTTGTAACAATCATCAATCATCCTCCGCGGTAAAATGAAATTCTGGACCCGGCCAAAAGCGCTGGCGGGTTAAGGGCAAATTAGCACTGCTTGGGTATCGGGGCAAGTCGATGGCTTCAGAAGAGTTCCCCCGCCACAAAAAGTAAAGCCGGCAAAAGCCGGCCTTCGAATCCGATTACAGCGAGTGCATCACCTTTCTCGACCCACAGTAACCTGATCAGTTGAGTATAGATCCGGCTTTTCCTTTCGCCATCTCCCTTACTCGTGAAACATCTTCTCCCGCAGGTATTTCCACCAAATGACGCTTTTATAACGGTTTTATGACAACCCTAATCTCTCGACCCGCGGCCTCCACCTCCATGGGGTGGGAGGTCACCACTGCATGACTGCGCTTCAATGCTTGCTGAGAGAAACGCAAAAGCCATTTCCAAGCTTACAAAGCACATAACAACAAACGGAAAAAACCATGCCAATCGCAAAATTCACAGAACCCGGTACAAGGATGGGGCTGATTCTGGGTACGCTTTTCTGCTCCATTCATTTACCCGCCTGGGCCTCAGACACGCCAGATCCCACAGCGGTCAATATTCCCGGTAACCTACAAAGCCAACTGGGTTGCGATGGGGACTGGCAGCCGGACTGCGCGGCCACCATGCTCCGTTATGACAGTGACGACGACAAGTGGCAGGGCCGCTTTTTAATGCCCGCTGGCAATTGGGAATATAAAGCGGCCCTCAACCGTCGCTGGGACGAAAACTACGGTCAGGGCGGGCACAGCAACGGTGCCAATATTCCACTCAATCTGGACGAGGCCCGCGAGGTCAAGTTTATCTACGACCACGAAAGCCACTGGATCACCGATAACACCAACAGTGTGATCGCAACCCTAGCTGGCAATTTCCAATCTCTGCTGGGTTGTCCGGAAAACTGGCAGCCGAATTGCCTGCGCACTTGGATGCAGGACGCCGACGGTGATGGCACCTACGCCTTTGTCACCTCCGCGCTACCCGCTGGCACCTACGAGTTCAAAGTGGCCCTGCATGAGGGTTGGGACGAGAGCTATGGCAATGATGGGGACAATGTCAGCTTTTCCGTGGCGGCAGACCATGACGAAATCTACTTTGCTTTTGAATCCACCAGTAAAGCGATAACCGTCAGCAGCGACGGCTTTGCCAAAGGTGATCTCAGCCGCGATAAAGCCCACTGGGTAGATGCCACCAGCTTCGCCTGGGATATTCAGCTTGAGGAGGGCGGCACTGTCAAATTGCACTACAGCCCGAGTGCCGAATTAAAGTTGGAAGATGGCGATGTCCTCTCAGAGGGCGCCATCGATCTCACTGCTCTCACCGCCCTGCCCGACAGCACCCAGCAAAAATTCCCACACTTGGCCGCCTTCAGCTCCTGGCAACTGCCCGAGCAGGCTTCCCTGAATGATCTGGTAATCCAGCAGCTTGCCCTCGCCGCTTACGATGCCGATGGCAAGTTACTCGACGCCTCCGGTGTCCAAATGGCCGGTGCCCTTGACGATCGCTTTTACTACGACGGTGATCTGGGTGCCCGTGTTGGCGAAGACCATATCCAGCTCGATCTCTGGGCCCCCACCGCGCGCTCGGTAAAACTGCATCTCTTCACCGACCCATCAAGCGAAACCGCCGATCGGGTTGTCTCCATGCAGCGCGACGAATCTAGCGGCGTTTGGACTGCCGATATCAACAAGCATTGGGACCGGGGCTTTTACCTCTATGAGGTAGAGGTTTACTCCTATTTCAGCCGCCAGATTGAAGCCAACCTGGTAACCGACCCCTATTCCCTCAGCCTCTCGATCAACAGCGGCAAGAGCCAGATCGTCAACCTGGACGACCGCGACCTGAAACCGCGTGGCTGGGATCGCCTGCGCAAACCCAAGCTGGCCCAACCGGAAGATATCAGCATCTACGAACTGCATGTGCGCGACTTCAGTATTGCGGACAGCACTGTGCCCGAAGCAGAGCGCGGTACCTTTAAGGCCTTCACACGATACTACAGCGAAGGCATGCGCCATCTGCGTAAACTGTCCCGTGCGGGCCTCACCCATATCCATCTCTTGCCGGCCTTCGACTTTGCCACCGTGAATGAAGACCGGGCGCAACAACAGCAAACCCCAGATCTTTCCATCTACGCCCCAGATAGCAGCGAGCAACAGGCCCAAGTGGACGCGGTGCGCGATACCGACGGCTTTAACTGGGGTTACGACCCGTTGCACTACACCGTTCCCGAAGGCAGTTACAGCACGGCCCCCGATGGCATTGCGCGCATTCACGAGTTCCGCCAGATGGTACAGGGGCTCTCCCACTCCGGCCTGCGCCTGGTAATGGACGTGGTGTATAACCACACCAGTGCCTACGGCCAGTACGACAACTCCGTACTCGACAAGATTGTCCCTGGCTATTACCACCGCCGGAGTGTGAATGGCGATGTGGAAATGAGCAGCTGTTGTGCCAACACCGCCAGCGAACACGGGATGATGGAAAAGCTGATGATCGACTCCCTTGTCACCTGGGCCCGGGCCTACAAGGTGGACAGCTTCCGCTTCGATCTGATGGGGCACCACAGCCTCGCGAATATTCTCAAGGCCCAGGCGGCACTGCAGTCGCTTACCCCTGAAGCCGATGGTATCGATGGCAACGCCATTTATCTTTATGGCGAGGGCTGGAACTTCGGCGAAGTGGCCGATGATGCCCGTTTTGTGCAGGCCCGCCAAACCAATATGGCCGGCAGTGGTGTGGGTACCTTTAACGATCGCCTGCGGGACTCAGTGCGCGGTGGCAATCCCTTCGGCGGCTTTGAGGAGCAGGGTTTTGCTACCGGCTTGTTCACCGACAGCAACGGCAAGTTCGAGGGTAATGACGAGCGCGCCACCCTGCTGACCCTGGCAGATAAAGTCCGAGTTTCCCTGGCCGGTAACCTGGCGGATTACCCTTTTGAAGATGCCAGCGGCAATATCATCACAGGCAGCGAGCTGATCTACAACGGCCAGCCCACCGGCTATACCGCCGACCCGCAGGAGTCCATCAACTATATCGCCGCCCACGATAATGAGACGCTATTCGACGGCATCCAAATTAAGGCCAGCGATAACGCCAGCTTACGCGAACGAGTGCGTATACAAGCCTTCAGTAACGCTCTAGTGCTCTTCGCCCAGGGAGTGCCTTTTATCCACGCCGGCCAGGATTTCTTGCGTTCCAAGTCGATGGATCGCGACAGCTACAACTCCGGAGACTGGTTTAACGCCCTGGATTTCAGCCTCGCTACCGATAACTGGGGCGCGGGCCTGCCGATCGCGGATAAAAACGAGGACGCTTGGCCCCTGATACAGCCTCTACTGGCAAACCCGGAACTGGCGCCCAAGCGTCGCCACCGTTGGTGGAGTGCCGCCCTGTTCCGCGAGCAACTGGCCATCCGCAACAGCTCGCCCCTCTTCCGCCTGCCGGAGGCCGAATTGGTAGAAGCGCACCTCAACTTCCTCAATACGGGGCCCGACCAGGTGCCGGGACTGATTGTGATGGAACTATCCGATCAGGACGGCAGCATTGATCCACGCTTTAAGCGTGTGGTGGTGCTGTTTAATGGGGATGATGAAACGGTAGAATTTTCCAGTGAAAACCTGCGTGGCAAATACTTACACAAGCACCCACGCCAGCGCCGCTCTATCGATCCGCGCCAGTACTGGGTGAAGTTCGATCGTGATAACGGTCGCTTTACCCTGCCCGGCCGCACGACCGCGGTATTCGTACAATTCCATCGCAGAGATTAATTTTGCGGAAATTAAAAAGGCCGGATAACTCCGGCCTTTTTATTGAGGAGAAAAAAGAGAGAGTTACTTTTCCTCTCCCCCTCCCTCTCCTTCGCCTTCGCCTTCATCCCCATTCTCAAACAGGTGTCCAAGTTTCCCCTTCTTGGTGGATAGATACTTGGCATTGTGAGGGTTGCGCCCGGACTGGTGCGGCAGACGCTCGAAAACCTCGATACCCAAATCCTGCAACGCTTTCACTTTACGCGGGTTATTGGTCATCAGGCGAATCGCATGAATACCCAGATGCTCAATCATCGCTTTCAGAATCGAGTAGTCCCGCATATCGGCTCCAAAGCCGAGCTGCTCATTGGCTTCCACCGTATCCGCACCGCAGTCCTGCAAATGGTAGGCACGAATCTTATTCAATAAGCCAATACCACGTCCTTCCTGACGCAGATAAAAAATCGCACCGCGTCCCTCCATGGCAATACGATGCATCGCGTGTTGAAGCTGGGCTCCGCAGTCGCAACGCAGGGAGAAAAGCGCATCACCGGTCAGGCACTCGGAGTGAATGCGGGCCAGCAGAGGTTCATCGGTATCGAAGTCCCCCATAGTGAGCACCACGTGCTCCTTACCGGTCTCCACTTCTTCAAAACCGTGCATCTCAAACATTCCCCAAGAGGTGGGCAGCTTTGAGGATTCCACATAACGAATGGTCAACTTAAAACCTCTTCAAGTCAGTTGCGGGCGCGCAGTATCAGCACACCACTCTGCTGTTGCATATCTACCCGGCCGAGAAAACTGTTTCCCAGAAGTACCACTTGGGGAAAGTTATCCGTGTGCACGGTAGCTTCTACATTGTGCAATTTAATGCCACCGATGGTGACACTGCTGAGATTGATCAAATAAGCACTGGTCATACCGCTTGCCGTCGACACCGGTATACGTTTGGCACCGCTGAGATTTAAACCGAGACGCTGGGCGGTAGGGTAATTGATCGCCAGGGTGCTCGCCCCCGTATCCACCATCACCCCAACCCGCATACCATTGATCCAGGCTTCGGTATTAAAGTGGCCGCGACGATCCCCCATCAAACGCACCTCGGCGCGCTCGGCCTGGGCATAACTGGCCGCGATCGGCGCATCGAGTGTCAGTTTTTGCTCTCGCCCATTCACACGAATGCGGGCGTAGCTAGTGGTCGCCTCAAGGAGACTCACCCCTTCCGGTGATTTTTTCCCCGGTTTGAGAATGTGCTGCCGACCGTCAATCTCCAACATGGCACTATCGCCAAACAGGCCCTTCAGCTGTACCTGCTGGGCATTAGCTGCGCAGGAAATCAGTACACCCAACAAAAGCCAAAATGCCTTTCGCATCGATAATCCCTATCTGCTAAGCACCCATAAACCACGCAGTGATTTGCAACACCAAGCCCGCGTAAACAGCCGCCAGTATATCGTCCAGCATAATCCCGACGCCACCTTGAACACGCCGATCCGCCCAACCAATCGGCGGGGGCTTGGCGATATCGAACAGGCGAAATAGTACAAAACCATACAGGGCCCAACCCCAGCCTACCGGAGCTAGAAACATGGTCAGCCAATAGCCCACCATTTCATCCCAGACAATTCCCCCGTGGTCGTGGACCCCCAGTTTGCGCGCGGCCGTGCCGCACAGGTAACAACCCAGCAGGCCCGTCACCACAAGGATTCCCAGGTACCAAAGCGGGGAGAGATCCTTCATCAGCCACCAGAAGGGAATCGCGGCCAGGGTGCCAAAGGTGCCCGGCGCCTTCGGCGCCAAACCCGAACCAAAGCCAAATGCCAGCATCAGAGAGGGATCACGCAAAAGCTGGGAGAAACTTGGGTTTTTTATGCTCATCGTTTTATTTCCGGCTCTTCCCGGCCAATGCCACTTAAAAGTGCTTATATCCCGTGGAGGATACCTGCCAGGGATTGCCATTATGCCAACAGCGCACCCCGGCATCGCCCTCGGTGAGGATACCGATCGCAAATATCTCCAGGTCCAGCTTGTTTAATTTCGCTACCTGCTGTTGGGGCACAGTGAAACACAGCTGATAATCATCGCCACCAGTCGCCGCCCGTTCCAGGGCCTCCTTTCCGGCGAGTGCCTGCGCCAGGGGGGCAACGGCCAGCTGCTCCAGATAAACATCGGCACTGACACCACTGGACACACAGATATGTCCCAGATCCGCCAGTAGACCATCGGATATATCCAAGGCGCTACTGGCTAACTCGGAAATGGCCGAGGCCAAGGCAAACTGGGGCTCTGGAAAAAAGTAGGCCGCTTCGGCCTGGCGCTGTGTCTCAGGATCTACCCGCTGCTCTCCCAGAATCACCGGCAGGGCAGCGGCGGCGGCGCCGAGGGGGCCACTGATATAGACATGATCACCTGGGGAGGCGCCGTCCCGGCGCAGAGGCATTTCCGTGTGTCCGATCACCTGAAGTGTGATCGATAAGGGACCTGCGGTCGTATCGCCCCCCACCAGGGAAACACCAAACTGCGCGGCAGTCTGCAGTAAGCCATCGGCAAACTGGCGCAGCCACTGCGCATCACTGCGAGGCAGGGTCAATGCCAAAGTGAACCACAGAGGGCGGGCATTCATGGCGGCCAAATCGCTGAGGTTTACCCGCAGCGCGCGCGCGGCGATCGCCGCGGGGTCCGCATCCTCAGGAAAGTGCCGGCCCGCCACCAGGGTGTCCATGGAGGTGGCCAGCTGGCCCGAGGCAGGTGCTTGTAAAAGCGCGCAATCATCGCCAATTCCCAACACAACGCCCTCGCCCTGTGCGGCACTGGCGAAATAATCGCGGATAATTTCAAACTCGCCCGGCGCAGTTCCCATAGCGTTGACTTCAGGATTTCTTGTCAGCGGTCACTTCCGAAGAACGCAGGTCTGCGGCAGTTTTATCCAGAATACCGTTGATATACTTGAAGGCATCGGTAGGACCAAATTTCTTCGCCAGGGCCACCGCTTCGTTGATCACTACTTTGTAGGGTACATCGATACGGCTTTTTAGTTCGTAGGTTGCCATGCGCAGCAGAGCACGGGATACCGGGTCCAGGTCTTCCACTTTGCGATCCAGGTGACTGGAGTAAGCGCCTTCCACTTCGTCGAGATTCTTGGCGACCCCGTGGAAAATATCGCGAAAATAGGCCACGTCGGCTTTGCTCATATCGTTGTCGGCGTGGAACTCGGCCTCAATGGCATTGAGACTGGCGCCAGCCATTTGCCATTGGTAGAGCGCCTGCATGGCGTAGTGGCGCGCCTTGCGGCGAGCGGATGCAGTTACGGTCATTATCTTTTCCGGTAAATACTTCTCAGAGTGGGCAGTGCCGGCATCATTGGCCGGCGCTGTGGCAATTAAATTTTGCCGAGCAGTGAAACCATTTCCAGTGCGGTTTCGGCGGCTTCACAGCCTTTGTTGCCAGCCTTGGTGCCGGAGCGCTCAATGGCCTGTTCAATGGAGTCCACGGTGAGTACACCGAAGGTCACCGGGATTCCCGTGTTGAGGGAAACCTGGGCCAGGCCTTTCGTACATTCACCGGCCACATATTCAAAGTGCGGGGTTCCGCCGCGAATCACCGCGCCCAGGGCGATAATCGCATCGAATTTCTTGCTCTCAGCCAGCTTCTGCGCGGCCAGCGGGAATTCGAAAGCACCCGGTGCGTAGTAGATGGTGATGTCCTCATCCTTGATCCCCTTGCGGCGCAAAGTATCGAGGGCGCCATCTTTCAGGCTCTCCACTACAAAGCTATTCCAACGGCTCACCAGCAGTGCGTACTTGCCAGTGCTGCCGACAAAATCCCCTTCAATCACTTGAATATTGCTCATAATTATTAATCCGTATTTTTCCCAATCCCGCGCAGCGACGAAAGTGCCGGGGCATTGCTGTACTGTTACTCTTCGACGTTCAGGTATTCTTCCACTTCCAGCTCAAAGCCGGAAATAGCGCTGAACTTAAACGGCGCACTCATCAAGCGCATCTTGCGCACTTTGAGATCGCGCAATATCTGCGAGCCGGTTCCCACTTGCTTGTATACCAAGTCCTGGCTCGGGCGCTGCTGCTTACCGCTGATCAGCCAGTCGATACTCTCTTCGATTTCCTCGGTCGTCTCGTTGTGACAAATCAACACCACCACACCCTTGCCCTCTTTCTCGATGCGCTGCATCGCGCGGCGGAAAGTCCAGGGGATAAATTTCTCATCACCGCGCTGAATCGTGAGTACATCGCGCAGAGTGTTGCCCACATGTACACGCACCAGAGTTGGCTCCTCTGGCGTGGGCTCTCCCTTGATAAAGGCGAAGTGGCGCTCACGACGCGCCTTGTCGAGGTAGGTAAGCAGCTTGAATTCACCGAATTCGGTACGCACTTTGCGCTCATTCACGCACTCGACGGTCTTTTCGTGTAGAGCGCGGTAGGTGATCAGATCGGCGATGGTGCCGATCTTGAGGTTGTGCTCCTTGGCAAACTGCTCCAAATCCGGGCGGCGCGCCATGGTGCCGTCTTCATTCATGATCTCAACGATCACCGCCGCCGCCTCGAAACCCGCCAGGCGGGACAGGTCACAACCCGCTTCCGTATGCCCGGCGCGACTCAGAACACCGCCGGGTTGCGCCATAATCGGAAAAATATGTCCGGGTTGTACGATATCGCTGGCCTTGGCATTTCTGGCAACCGCAGCGCGCACAGTGCGGGCGCGATCTGCAGCAGAAATACCCGTGGTCACACCTTCGGCGGCTTCGATGGAAACGGTAAAGTTGGTGCTGAACTGGGCACCGTTATCCCGCGACATAAGCGGCAGGTCCAGTTGCTCGCAACGCTCGCGGGACATAGGCATACAGATTAAGCCGCGGGCGTGGGTGGCCATAAAGTTGATGTCTTCGGCGCGCACCTGCTCCGCCGCCATCACCAGGTCACCCTCGTTTTCGCGATCCTCGTCGTCCATCAGGATCACCATCTTGCCCTGGCGGATATCGTCGATCAGTTCTTCAACTGTATTTAGTTCCATTGTTAACTCTGGATAAATTTATCAATTGCAAATTGAGTGGCTTTCCCTGCAGTGACACTCACCCGCCCTCACTGGCGCGGCATGCCGGGATGGGGCCAGCTAGCGCTTGTAAAACCCGTTTTGGGCAAGAAATTCTAGGGTCATACCCTGGCTACTGCTACTGGATTGCGCAGCCTCCTCACCGAGGAGCAGACGCTCTAAATAGCGCGCAATCAAGTCCACTTCCAAATTGACCCGGGTGCCGGCCGAGTAAGCCTGCATAATGGTTTCCTGCAGGGTATGCGGCACTATGGTGAGTTCAAACTCAGCGCCATCCACCGCATTCACCGTGAGGCTGGTGCCGTCGACGGTAATCGATCCCTTGTGGGCAATATAGCGGGCCAGGTTATCCGGCGCGCGCAGTCGAAAACGCTCGGCGCGGGCCTCAGATTTACGCCACACCACCTCGCCGATGCCATCCACATGGCCGCTGACAATATGGCCGCCAAGGCGGGTTTGCGGTGTGAGGGCTTTTTCCAGATTGACCCGATCGCCTTTTTTCCAGCGGCCTACACTGGTCACATCCAGTGTTTCCGCAGAGACATCTGCCCAGTAACCATCGCCGGGCAGGCCCACAACAGTGAGACAGACACCATTGGTGGCGATGCTGTCACCCAGCTGTACATCGGCAAGATCCAGCTTGCCGCTCCTGACCCGCACCCGCAGATCACCACCCTGGGGATTCAGCTCAGCAATCTCGCCAACGGCTTCAATAATTCCGGTAAACATCAGCGCTCGATATCCGTGGTTGCGGTAATGCGCCAGTCGTGTCCGACCGCGCGCATATCGGTAATCGTTATCGGCAGAATCGAGCCCATGCGCTCGATCGGCAATTCAAACAGCGGGCGTGCAGTGCTGCCGAGCAGCTTGGGGGCGAGGTAGACAATCAACTCGTCTACATGCCCCCGGTACAGGAACTCACCGGAGAGCGTCGCGCCGCTTTCAATCAACACCTCGTTACATTGGCGCCGCGCCAACTCTTTTAGCAGAGCCAACAGATCAACCCGGCCCTCTTTGTCCTGGGGCAAAACGACCACTTCGGCACCGGCCTGCTCAATACGCGCGCGACGCTCAGTATCGGCGCGCTCAGTGGTGCACACCAGTGTGGGGGCATCCCCCTGTAAAATAAAGGCTCTCGCCGGTGTACGCAGCTCGCTGTCGACAATTACCCGCAGGGGCTGCACTTCCGCCGCCTGCTCAGCTTCGAGCAGCTCCAATGCCATCTCATCGGCGCGCACATTCAGGTTCGGGTTGTCGGCACGCACTGTCTCGACCCCGGTCACGATTGCGCAGCTGCGCGCACGCAGGCGCTGCACATCGGCGCGCGCAGCGGGGCCGGACACCCACTTGGATTCCCCGCTGGCCATGGCGGTGCGACCGTCCAGGCTCATCGCGGACTTGCTGCGCACTAGGGGTAAACCCAACGTCATGCGCTTGATAAAACCGGGGTTGAGGGCACGGCAGCGCTCTTCGAGCACCGGCCCTTCCACTTCAATGCCCGCATCGCGCAATTTCTGCAGGCCACTGCCGGCAACTTCGGGATTTGGATCTTCCATGCCGTAGACCACCCGGGCAACCCCGGCCTTTACCAGCGCCTCGGCGCAGGGCCCGGTGCGGCCGGTATGGCTGCAGGGTTCAAGGGTCACATACACCGTGGCTCCGCGAGCCCGCTCAGCGGCGACACGCAGAGCTTCGATTTCAGCGTGAGCTTCACCTGCGCGCTTATGCCAGCCCTCGGCAACGAGATTGCCTTCACCATCGGTGATCACACAACCTACCCGGGGATTGGGCATGGTGGTATAGAGTCCGCGCTCCGCCAGCTGAATAGCGCGGCCCATAAGTGCCCGGGCACTCTCTACAGCAGATTGAGTCATTGCGTTTGGTTTTCCTTACTGGTCAGGCGTTCAATCTCTTCACTGAACTCGCTGACATCTTCAAAGCGCCGATATACAGAGGCAAAACGCACATAGGCCACCTGATCCAGCTCACGCAACTGCTCCATGACCAACTCACCGATAGCCCTTGCGGGCAACTCTCGCTCACCGGTTGCGCGCAGGGCGTGCTTGATCTGGGAGACTGCGGATTCCACCCGCTCAATACTGACCGGGCGTTTTTCTACTGCGCGCTGGATACCCGCGCGTAACTTGTCTTCATTGAAGGGTTCGCGCTGGCCATTTTGCTTGATGACTCTGGGCAACAGCAGTTCGGCAGTTTCAAAGGTGGTAAAGCGCTCATGGCATTCGAGGCACTCGCGCCGGCGGCGCACCTGATCGCCCTCGGCCACCAGGCGGGAATCAACTACTTTGGTTTCTTCTGCGCTGCAGAAAGGACAGTGCATGTGGGATCGTCCCCAGGGGAGTGGAAAATGGCCCGCAGTTTACCACAGCCGCTGCACCCTGTGACTGCACAGCGCACTGCGCCGGTGCAGCGCCCGACTACAGCCATAAAAAAAGCGGCTCGCCGAGCCGCTTTTCTTTACAAGGCCGATCAGGCCTTCTTGTACACCGGGAACTGTGCACAGATTTCCAGCACCTTCTGCTTCACATCGGCGATGGTCGCCGCTACATCGCCACCTTCCAGTGCGTCCAGAATATCGCAGATCCAGTGCGTCAGTTGCTGGGTTTCCTTTACACCAAAACCGCGCGTGGTAATGGCCGGAGTACCGACACGCAGGCCGCTAGTGATAAAGGGCGAGCGCGGATCATTGGGCACCGCGTTCTTGTTTACGGTGATATTGGCATTACCCAGAGCTTCATCGGCGTCTTTACCGGTGTACTCTTTACCAATCAGGTCAACCAGCATCAGGTGGTCATCCGTACCGCCGGACACAATGTTAATACCGCGATCGAGGAAGGTCTCTGCCATTGCGCGGGCATTTTCTACGACCTTCTTCTGATAAGCCTTGTATTCCGGGGTCATGGCCTCTTTGAAGGAAACCGCTTTTGCCGCAATGACGTGCATCAGGGGGCCGCCCTGGCCACCGGGGAATACGGCTGAATTCAGCTTCTTCTCGATGTCTTCGTTGGCGCGGGCCAGGATAATGCCGCCGCGCGGTCCGCGCAGGGTTTTGTGGGTTGTGGAAGTCACCACATCTGCGTGCGCAATTGGCGAGGGGTATTCACCGGTAGCAACCAAGCCGGCCACGTGCGCCATATCCACAAACAGGTAGGCACCCACTTTATCGGCGATCTCGCGGAAGCGAGCCCAATCCATGACTCGGCTGTAAGCGGAGAAACCGGCCACAATCATTTTCGGCTTGTGTTCCAGAGCCAGACGCTCCACCTCTTCGTAATCCACCTCGCCGGTTTCCGGGTTCAAACCGTACTGCACCGCGTTGTAGATTTTGCCGGAGAAGTTGACGCGGGCACCGTGGGTCAGGTGACCACCGTGGGCCAGGCTCATCCCTAACACTGTGTCGCCGGGAGCACACAGGGCCTGGTATACCGCGGAGTTGGCCTGAGAGCCGGAGTGCGGCTGCACATTGGCGTAGTCGGCACCAAACAGCGCCTTGGCACGCTCAATCGCCAGGGTTTCCACCTTATCCACATACTCACAGCCACCGTAGTAACGCTTCCCTGGGTAGCCCTCTGCATATTTATTGGTGAGGCTGCTGCCCTGGGCTTCCATGACTTGCGGGCTGGTGTAATTCTCGGAGGCGATCAACTCAATATGGTCTTCCTGGCGAGAATCTTCTTCGCAGATAGCTTCCCAGATTTCGGGGTCGTAAGAAGCGAGCGTGACAGATGAATCAAACATGGTGTTCCCTCGGTAATGCGGGCTGAGTAGAGACTTGTGAACTCGAAACCACTGTGCTCAGGCCTTGCAACTTGGCCTCAGGCGCCAACAGGTCGCACTGGCTACTCAAACAATCCTGAGCATTTTAGAAAGGCGCGCATTGTACACCAAGGCTCGAGGTATTGCGCAAAAACGCAAACGCAGCCCAATGGCCGCGCTTAGAAAAAATGACTGCCTTAAAAACGAACAACCAAAGAGCCCGACCAATAGTCCACGTCAGACTCAATAAAGGTGTATTCCGTCTCGAACAAAACCCGCTCGGTCAGCTTAAATCCGGCACCAATGCCCGCAGACGCACCGCTATCCGAGTATTCGCCAAAGTGATCAATCTCCAGCTCTTCACGGAGGTAACCAAGGCGACCCTTGAGATAAATATCACCCTCGGAACGGTAAGTTGCATAAATCGCCTGGGTCGCCAGAGAGTAATTCTCTGCGCCCCAGTAGTGGTAATTGAACTCACCTTCGACTACAGAATTAGTGAGTTCTGTTTCCAGGCCCCAACCGGAATTCCAGCTATACCCCGCACGAATGCCGGCATTGAGGGGGCTATCATCCCCGCTGACATCGGTGTTCATTACACCAAAAACAGCTCCGACATAGGCGCCTTCTGCCTGAACAGCTGTGGAACATGCTAAAACCACAACGGCAACCAAGGATCTAATACCAAAACCCATCACCTTCCCCTTACTTATGAAGATATATAAAGGCGGCGGATTATAGATTCCAACGAGATGTATGCAAGTGCTCACTTACCTGAATAGAGAACGACTGAAACCGTGCGCTAAAAGAGTTGCAAGGAGCAGCCTTACAAGCTGGAAAGGACGGGGGAAGCACAGCCTCCTCCGATTGAAGAGAAGGCCCAACCCCTCGGGTAAGGCTTATGTATTGACCACAGATTGCTGACCACAGAGACACTAAACAAAAATTCAGTACCGAGCGTGAATCCCTCGGTCTTCTTGCCCAAACAAACGGAACACTGGGTCAGATACACGACTCTGTCAGTATCGCACCAACCTTCAACGCGAGTTCTTCGCACTGGACGGTATCACGCCATGAATTAATAACGGCAAGAAAAGTATTCCTGCAGCCGACCCGCTCGAGCCTCCGCGGCGTTGCACTTGCCTAACTGCGCCAAAAGCCTCCCGCTAAATAGTGAAACTTTCCCCCACTTGATCCACATCAATTCTCTCCCCCCCTGCCGAGCAACAATAAGTCTCGAAACTGATCGCGGAGGTCTGGGATGAATAGCATCTACCGACAGCTCTGTTTAGACCATAAAAACATGCAGCAAATGCTCAACGCCTTTGAACATCTTCTGCAGGACCTTTTTGGAGATAGTGAGAGAGATCCGAATACCCTCTCGCTCATTTTGGATGCACTGGATTATTTTTCTGTCTATCCAGACAGGTATCATCATCCGGTGGAAGACCTAATTCTGGCCCGGCTTCTCACTAAGCCGGTACATGATCGCAATGCGATCTATGAAGCGCAAATGCAGCACGAACAAATTGCAGCAACCACCAAGCATATGTGTGCACTTTTTTATGCTGTTGCGAATAATGCCATGGTGGAACGAAGAGTTTTACAAGGAGCCAGCCGGGCTTACCTGCAGCTTCAACGCAGCCATATCGATCTGGAAAACTCAATAATATTCCCCCAAATAGAGCAATACCTACAGGTGGAAGACTGGAAGCAGATACGCAGGCAAGTAGAAGAAATTAAGGACCCATTGTTCAACAAAAGCACCAAAAATATTTATGAGTCTTTACACGAATACCTTACGCAACCAGAACAACCGATAAAAGCCTTCGCATAAAGCGTTAAAATTGGTCGCCAATTCAACAAGGAGGAAAGATGCAAATCAAGCGCCACGGAATCTCTATTGGCATGGAGAGAATGAACAGCGATTTCTTCCTGTACATTAAAGCCATCGGCCAACTTACACACGAAGACTACGAGCACATCACGCCCCTGCTCGAATACGCGCTTGCGGGAGTAAAAAAACCGCAAGTACGAATGCTGATAGATCTCAGAGATTTTGAAGGGTGGGGTCTACATGCTATCTGGGATGAACTTAAACTGACCCTAAAACACGGCAATGAATTCTACCGAATAGCCGTGCTAGGCGATGAGGGCTGGCAAGAGCTAGCCACTAAAGTTGGAGGATGGTTTGTCAGTGGCGAAGTGCGCTACTTCGAAAAACAGCATAAGGCCATGGATTGGCTCTCTCAGGCTCTAGAAAAAGAGTCAAAGAAAAGCGGTACCGGCAAGGAATTAGCTTTCTCCACACACTCCTGATAAGTAGTGGATTAAGGGGGCGTTTACGCCCCCCTTTTTTCTTCGTAAAACTCTTTCAGCTCAGTAAAGTCACACGCTTTCCCTTCAGAAAGCAACCCTCACAAGCCCTATCACGCATAGCCTCAACTATATATCGCCTTCATAACCGCAGTGAGTCCCAGCCAATTCACTAAGCCCAAGTAAATCTATTACCTGCACGACCCTGCCATTTACCCTGATAAGGTTCTGCCGCTGAAAGCGTGAAAATAACCGGCTAACCGTTTCTGCTGTCAGCCCCAGGTAATTAGCAATATCTGTACGCGGCATAGAGAGAATAAATTCACTGTGTGAATAACCGCGACTGGCGTAACGACTGGAAATATTGATCAACAATGCAGCGAGGCGAGTGTCTGCGGAACGCTTTCCCAACAACATTAATATTTCATTTTCCTGGCGTAATTCCTCAGAGAAAATACTGTATATCTGTTGCTGCAGGGCCGGAACCTGCTGAGCCAGGATTTCCAATTGCACAAATGGCAATCGGCAAACACTACTGTCTTCAAGTGCCTCAGCATAACTCGAATGCACTTGCTTGCTGTAGGCATCGAGTCCGAGCAACTCCCCTGGCAGGGCAAAATGTGTTACCTGCGTATCGCCATCTGCAGCAATAATTACACTTTTAAAACTGCCTGAACGAATGGCATAAAGATTTTGAAATGAGTCCCCTGGGCGGTAGAGAGACTCTCCCGCTTTGATCACTTTCTTTTTTCGAGTGACTTGCTCAAGACGAGCAATATCCTCCAGGGAAAGGCCTGCCGGTAGACACAGACGCCTGACAGAACAATTACTGCAACTTACCGCTACTGATGAGTCAATCATACCCAAGTGGCCGGATAACACTTTTCACAATTGTATCGGCAATAGGGAGAAGCGTCTCTATCCACAAATAAACATCAAAATCCATAGAACATTTTCCCAGAAAAGATCCATTCATTTCCTTAAAAAACTTTCATTTCCTGAAAAATTAAAATATTTTATCTGCCATTTTTGCAGGGAATAATTGACCAAAGGGTATTACTTGTTGTGATCCACGAGCCAACAATGCCGTGAACGGGCTACCGCGATCTCCAGGTGCTTTACGGATTCCTTCGCAACATGGTATCTATCACCATCTTCTGCTGTGCCTTACCACTTGGGTCTGCCTCTGTTTTATAAGCACAAAACTCATTGGCCCAAGTGGAGGTGCGCACCCGCACCGGCGGCTGATCACTCTCAATGACCTGCAAAACCACTTGTGCCACCTGCTCTGTGCTCTGGTAAAGGCGGGCTGTTTGTTCTGCTGTGCGCCCCTGGATACTCTGCAGGTATTGCTCAAAGACATCCCGGTAATCCCCCTCAGGCACGCCACCCTCTGCTTGCAACTGGGACAAAATACTGTTGGCAAATTCTGAATAGATGCCGCCGGGCTCAACGGCTGTAAATAAAATATTGAAGCTAGGTTGGATATAGCTGGCCATGGCCTCGGTATAGCCCTCCACGGCAAATTTGGCCGCACAGTACAACTCGTTAAAAGGCTGCCCCACCAGCCCTCCCACCGAGGAAATATTAACAACCCGGCCACTACGGGCTTTACGCATATAGGGGAGTACAGCCTTGGTACAGCGCACCACGCCCAGATAGTTCACATCCATCACCCAGTGGATCTCTGCTTCAGAGGCCATCTCTGTGGACTTTACAAAACCGGCACCGGCATTATTAATCAATATATCGATATGTCCCTGCTCCCGGATAATCGTATCCACACAGCGCTGGATAGTGTCCATATTTTGCACATCCAGTGGCAAAACCTTGAGTCCAGCACCGCGCTCAGCGGCCTCCTGCAACGGGGTAGCCTTCGCTAAATCCCGCATAGTGGCATAGACACAATATCCCAGTTCAGCCATTTTAATCGCCAAACTCAAACCCAGCCCCGTAGATGTTCCGGTAATCAGCACAACCTTACTCATAACCTTGCTCCGATGTCTCAATCCCCCTGCGAACAAGTAAACTTCTTAGTTTACCTATATGCTGACAAGTCTTTCTCTCATACCATCACAATGGGTTTTCTTGTACCTGGGCATTGGCCGGCTTTTCAGCCACCCAGGAGAAACTGTTACCATTGCCGGATTTAATGCCGCTGTTCGATAAAGGTAGCCCCTGGCTCCCGCAACAGCCCCCAAACCCACCCCCTAACACAGTTATTACTATGAGTATCGCCGACCTGGATTTTATTAAGGCCCTGCCCAAGGCTGAGCTACACCTGCACATTGAAGGCTCCCTGGAGCCGGAGCTGCTGTTTGAGCTCAGCAGGCGCAACAATATTGGGATTCCCTTCTCCAGTATTGATGAAATCAGAGCCGCCTATAAATTTCATAATTTGCAGTCCTTCCTGGATATTTACTATAAAGGCGCCTCGGTACTTATCCACGAACAGGATTTTTACGACCTGACCATGGCCTATCTGCAGCGCTGTCGCGAAGATAACGTTGTACACACAGAAATTTTCTTTGATCCCCAGACCCATACCGAAAGAGGCATTGATATTGGCGTGGTTATTCGGGGGATTCACCGTGCGCTAAAAGCCGCAGAGTCAGAGTGGGGAATGAGCAGCCAATTGATTCTCTGTTTCCTTCGCCACCTGAGTGAAGAGGACGCCATCGCCACACTGGAGTCCGCCAAACCCCACTTGGAATTTATCAAGGGCGTGGGCTTGGACTCCTCCGAGCTAGGTCACCCACCCAGTAAATTTCAAAAAGTATTTGCTATGGCCAAGGCGTTAGGTTTAGAGCGTGTTGCCCACGCGGGCGAGGAAGGACCGGCAGAATATATAAGGGAAGCCCTGGATTTACTCGAAGTCAGCCGGATAGATCACGGGGTTCGCTGTGTGGAAGATGAAACTCTGATTGAGCGCCTGAAGGAACAGGAAATTCCCCTCACTGTTTGCCCTCTCTCCAATACCGCGCTCTGTGTGTACGATGATATGAGCCAGCATCCCATTTTGGGCCTGCTGGAGCGCGGATTGTGCGTCACTGTGAACGCCGATGATCCGGCCTATTTCGGCGGCTATGTAAATAGAAATTATCTGGCACTAAGTGAAAGCCTGGGCATGACGAGAGAACAAGCTAAACGCCTGGCCATCAATAGTTTCAAAGCCAGCTATCTTACCGATAGTGAAAAACAGAAGTGGATAGATACTATCGAAGCACTTTAAAGAATCATTGGCCTGGCCCAGAGCATGGCCAGGCCAATGATTTAATCGTCATCATAGCCGCAGTGGGTACCCGCAAGCTCACTCAAACTCACCAAATCCAGTATCTCTACCGCACGGCCACTCACCTTGATCAGTTTTTCTTTTTGGAAGCGCGAAAATAATCGGCTCACGGTTTCGGCCGTCAACCCCAGATAATTGGCAATATCGGTACGTGGCATCGAGAGAACAAATTCGCTGTGGGAATATCCACGACGAGCGTAACGGCTGGAAATATTTATCAGTAATGCTGCCAAACGAGTGTCGGCTGAGCGCTTGCCCAAAAGCAGTAAAATATCGTTTTCCTGGCGCAGCTCCTCAGAAAAAATACTGAAAATTTGTTGCTGCAATGCAGATACCTGATGGGCCAGCAATTCCAACTGGGTAAAAGGTAAAAGGCAAACACTGCTATCTTCCAGGGCCTCGGCGTAACTGGGGTGAACGCGACTGCTGTAGGCATCCAGCCCCAATAATTCACCCGGTAGGGCAAAGTGGGTTACCTGGGTATCGCCATCCGCTGCGATAACGACGGTTTTAAAACTGCCGGAACGGATAGCATACAGGTTTGCAAAAGGATCACCGGATCGATACAGCGTCTCGCCAGCTTTTACAATTTTCTTGCGGCGCGTAACCTGCTCCAATCGATCAATATCTGCCTGGGATAATCCCGCGGGCAGACACAAACGTCTAACGGAGCAGTTGCTGCAGCTAACCGCTACTGAGGAGTCCATCATACGAAACCAGCCGGTAAACTAATTTGCGGCTATTGTACCCGCTGTGCCCTCGATCGTCTCCTGCAGAGAATTAAAGAACTCGGGAATATTGCGCATCCGTTTGCTGGTTGTGTAAATACATATCAAAAGCCGAGGCAACATTGCGTACGAACCAACGCCCCTGTTCGGTGACGACGATCGTTTTTTCATCCTGATAAATAAGACCATCGTCAAACATAGGCTGAAGACGCTGAAGCTCCTCGTGAAAATACTCGTCAAAGGGCACTCCAGCTCGACACTCTGCTTCAGTTTTGTCCAGATGCAGGCGACACATTAGCTCGGTAATCACCCATTGGCGCAGCTTGTCTTCATCATTCATCAGCCACCCGCGACTGGCTGCGTTGCCTCGCTCACCCACCGCCTGGGTATAGTCCTTCAGACGGTGCAAATTTTGCCAAAAGCCATTGCGGCTGTAGCTGATTGCCGATGCCCCTAATCCTACGAGGGCATCCGCGGGCATTAATGTATAGCCCTGGAAATTTCTCTGCAGCATCCCCGCATGTGCGGCCTTGGCTAATTCATCGCCTGGGCGGGCAAAATGGTCCATACCGAGGAATTCATAACCAGCATGGCCCAAATGCGCCACCGCCGCCAACTGCATGGCTACTTTTTCTGTGGAGGAGGGAATCAATTCGGTATCGATAAGGCGTTGGGCCTTAAAACGGTGTGGCAGATGTGCATAGTGATAGAGGGCGATACGATCCGGCTGCAAATCCAGTACTTTATCCAGGGTACTGTGCAAGCTGTTGAGATTTTGTTTGGGCAGGCCGTAAATCAAATCATAGGAAATTGACTCGAACCCTCGTTCGCGCGCCGCAACCGTCAGCTCGGTTACCTGATCAGCGCTACAAATCCTATTAATGGATCTCTGCACATCGATATCAAAATCCTGGACCCCAAGACTGAGGCGATTAAAACCCAGTTCCCGCAGGGTATCCAAAGTCTCCAGCTCGAGAGTGCGCGGATCGGCCTCGATGCTGTACTCCACCCCGTCGCCAGGGTGCAAATTGAAGATTTCACCAAGCCCTTCCATCAGGCGACGCATATCACCATCACTGAGGAAAGTGGGCGTGCCTCCCCCCAGGTGCAACTGGGTGACGGGCACCTGTGCCACTTTGTCCCGATACCAACGCGCTTCCTGCAACAGATTATCCAAGTAGCTGGAGGCGAGGCCATATTGCGAGGTGATTACCTTGTTACAGGCACAGAAATAACAAAGTGAGCGGCAAAAGGGGATGTGAACATACAGAGATAGGCTGTGAATATCTTGCAAGGTATCCCAGGGGCGGATGCTGCCATCCAGGGGTTTGAACCGGTCGGCGGTGGGGTAGGAGGTGTAGCGTGGGCAGGGTCCACTGTAACGGGACAGCAGCTCTTCCGACAAACCACCCATATTGCTCTTTGTCTCTTGCATCATATCTCGACAACCTCAATCAATCGTTTGCGACAGCCCCCCGCACAAACTAAAAGGCAGCTGCCGAGTTCTCACAGAGAAAACCACAGCAACTGCCCCACCCCAAAAACGAGAGTGTCGCTACCTTAGAAGCGGTAGCCAAGACCCGCCATATAGACCAGCGGATCGATATCTACATTGGCAGTCACTTTACCCAAGCCTGGTACCTTGACAGTGGCATCGGTCTCGATATCCATCCAGAACACAGACATGTTGAAAAGCCAGCGCTGGTCGGCGCCAAAGGCAAAGTCGATACCGGCTTCGGCGGCCAGACCGAAGGAATTATCCAGGGACAGCTTGGAATCACCACTGGCACCGAGACTCTTAAGAGTCGCATTACCTGTGCTAGTGATTTCCTCATCGAAGAAAGCGGTGTAGTTTACCCCCAAGCCCACGTAGGGCTGGATTGCAGACTGTGGTTCCATAGGGTACCACTGCAGCAGCAGGGTGGGCGGCAGGTGTTTGGTTTCACCCAGTTCAAAAGTCGCTCCCAGGCCCTCTGCGTTAATCTCGTGGCTAAAGGGCGTAGCGGCTACCAGTTCCACACCCCAGTGGTCGCGGAACATATACACACCGGTCAGGCCCAGTGCCGAGCCATTTTCCACATCCACACCAGTACCATTTTGTGCATCTCCATTTATGGAAAGTGCGCTGGAATTGGTGTCGGGTGCTACTGTGGCCATACCACCGCGCACAATAAAGCTGCCCTCTTCATAGGCCAGTACCGGTGCAGAAAGTACGGCGGTCAAGGCGGCTGTTGCACAAGCAGTTATACGATTCATCAACTTCTCCATATAGCGATTTAGCATTTTCCCGGCTCAGGAAGGCCCCCTCCAGGCACAATCACAAGTCGCAGGCAGGTTAACCGCTGGCCACGAGCCAAAGCTTGATCCAAATCAAGCAGTTGAATTTCGCAGAGTGAAAACCAGCGAACGCCCTGTTGCGCCATGTCTAGCCAAAATTTAAAGGATCCCGAACCGGGCGGCGAAGATAGCGACAGAGTTACAGCGAAGGAACTGGGAGGGCGGCTCTATTTGGTACCTATTGCCAATTTTGCGAACTGGTGCCAACTTTTACCGTTAGATGACAACGCTTTCTCCCCGGCTTCTGCCGATATCAGTCGGGGAGAAAGCAAGAGAAGCTTAGGGGATAAGACCGGCCAACCCTACCAGCTTAAGCCTCCCGCCGGACGGCGAAACATATTTTGGATACTGGAGAAGTCCAACGGCTGATTCTCGGCACTGGCCCCATGCAATTGATATAAATTTTTCGCCAGCGCGCCCATGGGTGTGGAGGAAGCGCTGGTCGCGGCAGCATCCATGGCAAGCCCCAGGTCTTTCAGCATCAGCGCCACGCTGAAGCCACCGGCATACCCATTGGCCGCGGGTACATTTTCCATGGCACCGGGGTAAGGGTTGTAATTAGCCAGGGACCAGTTATTGCCAGAGCTCGCGGTCATGATCTCGCTCAATACCTTGGGGTCTAACCCTTTATCGACGCCGAGCTGCAGCGCCTCGGCGGTGCCTGTCATATGAATCGCCAGCAGCAGATTGTTACAAATTTTTGCCACCTGCCCCGCCCCTGCTGCACCGGCGTGGAAAATCTTAACCCCCATCGCCTGCAGTGGCGCACGCGCGGCATCAATTACCGCCTCCTCACCCCCGCACATAAAGCACATGCTGCCCGCTTGAGCAGCGGCGGTACCGCCGGAAACCGGCGCATCGATAGCGCGCAGGCCCCGCTCACGCGCAGCCTCAGCCACAAGGCGAGCATCTTCTGCAGAAATAGTGGAGCAATCGATAACCAAAGTATTTGCAGGAAGCCTCTGTAACAGACCCTCCTCACCCAGGTAGAGCCCCTTCACGGCCTCGCCACTGGGCAGCATAGAAATCACAATGCCGGCACCATCAACGGCCTGCACAGAAGAGTCACAGGGTGTGCAGCCATCCCGCCGCGCCTGCTCCAGTGCTGTAGAATTCAGATCGAAAGCCGCTACCCTGTAACCGGCTTTCACCAGATTGGCAGCCATTGGGCCACCCATATTACCCAGACCAAAAAAGGCTATTTTTTCCATAAATGCCACTCCATATTTTGTTGTTGGTATCCCGCGCGTAAAGCGGCCCGGGTCGCTTTATAAATCCGCAAGCGGATGCGCCCCGCTCCATGGCGCCGCAAAGCAGTCCGCCAGCTGTTGTGGAATAATCTCCGTCAAGTACTGAGGTCGCCATTTAGGCGCGCGATCCTTATCGACCAACAGGGCCCGCACCCCCTCTTTAAAGTGGCCACTGGCACACAGGTTCACCGCGAGTACCAACTCCATGCGGAACACATCGGCGAGAGACCGATGGCGCGCGCGGCGCAACTGTTCCCACACCACCCAGGGTGTCAGCGGTGAGCCGCCGGCCAGTGTGGTTGCGGCGCGCTGCAGCCACTTATCCTCACCCTGGTAAGTGCTGATTGCCGCACAGACCTCAGGCAGACTGGCAAAATCCGTGAGTTGCTGGATCTGGTCAAAGTGCTCGCGTAGCACCGACTCGGGCCGCTGCAAAACGGGGAGCTCCTGGAGCTTAAGGCAGTGGCTGATTAATTGATGGTTAACATCGCTATCCAGTGAATATTCCAGTTCAGCCAGCGCGGCCAAAACGGGCTCACGCTGCGCCTGGGCAATAATGCGGTCGGCCATACCGACAAACAGGGCATCCGCACCGTTAAACTGGGCCCCGGTCAATCCCAGGAAAAGGCCCAGGCGACCGGGCATACGATTTAAAAACCAACTGCCGCCCACATCGGGAAATAAGCCAATCGTGATTTCCGGCATCGCCATTCGCGTGGTTTCAGTGACGATACGGTGGCTGGCGCCGGCCATAATGCCGATCCCCCCACCCATAACGATACCCCCACCCCAAACCACGATCGGTTTGGTATAAGTATGGATTTTGTAATCCAGGCGATATTCGCGAGAAAAGAAATCACTAGGGTAGCTATAGTCCGGGCTCTCGCCGTAGGCTGCCGACTGCTCGTACAACGCAACCACATCGCCGCCGGCGCAGAGAGCCTTGTCGCCACTGCCATCGATCCACACCGCAGCCACTTCATCATCCCTAGCCCAATCATCCAATTGTGCCGAGAGTCGATCAATCATCTGCAGATTCAACGCATTCAGCGCCTTGGGCAGGTTGAGGGTCGCGATCGCCAATGCGCCGCGCCGGGAGAACAATACCGGGGAGTCCTGATCCATTGCTTTCTATCTTATTGCACTTGTACTAGTTAGCGTCGCAGTTAATCACATATCAGATTCGGCGTCAGCCACACGCGGGTACAGTGGCGACAAGCGCTGGGGTGCGGTTGCACTTTTTACGCAAACTGATAAGTTGCGCGCAAATTCTGACCGATTCCAACACCCATTACGGAAGCTCAAATGGCCGAATACGTATACACCATGAACCGGGTGGGCAAAGTAGTGCCCCCCAAGCGCGAGATCCTCAAGGACATCTCTCTATCCTTCTTCCCCGGCGCCAAAATTGGCGTACTGGGCCTAAATGGCGCCGGTAAATCCACCCTACTGCGTATTATGGCTGGGGTTGATCAGGACTTTAACGGCGAAGCCCGCGCCATGCCCGGTATCAAAGTGGGCTACCTGCCCCAGGAACCCCAGCTCGACGCCAGTAAAACCGTGCGTGGCAATGTGGAAGACGGTGTGCGCGAAGCCATCGACGCCCTCGCAGGCCTGGAGCAGGTCTACGCGGATTACGCCGAGCCCGACGCCGACTTCGATGCCCTGGCGAAAAAACAACAGCAATTCGAAGACATCATCCAGGCCTGGGATGCCCACAATCTGGAGCACCGCCTGGAAGTCGCGGCAGATGCCCTGCGCCTGCCCCCCTGGGACGCCGACGTTAACAATCTATCTGGTGGTGAAAAGCGCCGTGTGGCCCTGTGCCGGCTGCTGCTCTCCCGCCCCGATATGCTACTGCTGGACGAACCCACCAACCACCTGGATGCCGAATCCGTATTCTGGCTGGAGCGCTTCCTGCACGACTTCACCGGCACCGTAGTAGCCATCACCCACGACCGCTACTTCCTCGACAACGTCGCCGGTTGGATTCTGGAACTGGACCGCGGCCACGGTATTCCCTGGGAAGGTAACTACACCACCTGGCTGGAACAGAAAGAGAAGCGTCTAGAGCAGGAACAGCGCGGCGAGCAGGCCCGCGCCAAAGCCATGCAAAAAGAACTGGAATGGGCCCGACAGAATCCCAAGGGTCGCCAATCCAAGAGCAAGGCTCGTCTCGCTCGCCTCGAGGAAATGCAATCCCAGGACTTCCAGTCCCGCAACGAAACCAACGAAATCTATATTCCGCCCGGTGAGCGCCTCGGCGACAATGTGATTGAATTTAAAGGGGTGAGCAAAGGCTTCGGCGAACGTCTGTTGATCGACGATCTCACCTTTCGCGTACCCAAAGGTGCGATTGTGGGCATTGTCGGCGGTAACGGCGCCGGTAAATCCACCCTGTTCCGCATGATTACCGGCACTGAACAGCCCGACTCCGGCGAAATCAATATTGGTGAGTCCGTCAAGGTCGCTTATGTGGAGCAGGGCCGCGAGAACCTGGATGATAGCAAGACCGTATGGGAAGCGATCTCCGACGGCCACGATATGCTAAAGATCAACAACTACGAAGTGGGCTCACGCAACTTTGTTGGCCGCTTTAATTTCAAGGGTGGGGATCAGCAGAAGCGCGTAGGTGAACTTTCCGGCGGTGAGCGCGGACGCCTGCACCTGGCCTACACCCTCAAGCAGGGCGCCAACGTACTGCTACTCGACGAACCTTCCAACGACCTGGATATCGAAACCCTACGCGCCCTGGAAGAGGCCCTGCTCAACTTCCCCGGCTGCGCCCTGGTAATCTCACACGATCGCTGGTTCCTGGACCGCGTAGCTACCCATATCCTCGCCTATGAGGGTGAGAGTGAAGCGGTCTTCTTCGAAGGCAACTACACCGAATACCACGAAGACTTTGTACAGCGCAAAGGGGAAGACGCCGCACCACATCGGATGCATTACAAAAAGCTGAAGACCTAAAAATAAAAAGCCCGCTTACGCGGGCTTTTTACAAAACGGTAAAGCTCATATATCAGTAATATTAGATTAGCAAGTTCCTAAACAATAGCTACCAACCTAAATAACCACCTGGAAAAGAAAGCCCTCAATCATTGCCCTTTAGCAATCATAAGCATCTTCCTCACCAAAGTAACAAGCTTTAATCATTCATCATATAGAAATTAATTTTCATCAGGCAGTGCAACACCTGCCTCTGGGCCAGCATAAATATTAGTTTCAGTATGCATACCATTTCTCCATATAAAATTTAAATAATGTCCCTAACGAAACATAGTTAAGAACAACACATAGCTTAACCTGAATCTAACACGACACACCATAATTAACCAAAAATTATGGGTGAGCGATCACAATTAGGCTGTTCGAATTTTTTCGCACACACTGGAACGATTGTCTCAAATTCTCAGGATCCAATGCCGCAAAACTTTCATCCAGTACTAGTAATTCCGCATTTTGCAGAATTGCCCGGGCTATAAACAAGCGACTCATTTCTCCGTGAGATAACCGCCAGCCCATTTCCCCAACTGTCTGCAGCATACCTGCGGGCATTTTTTTTAATAATGGCGTCAGCCCCAGTTCATCACAAATACTGTAAGCCCGGATTACGCTTTCTGGCTTTGGTGGCCATTCATCGCCCATTAATAAGTTAAATAAGAAGGAATCACCAAGTACATGATTTTCATGGAATTGGGGGGCTGACGCGACTAACTTGCGCCAATGTTCCGCGCCGATACTAGTTCGATCGTACCCATGAATTAGTAGGAGTCCATTATCCGGTTTTTGAACACCAGTAATTACATTCGCTAAAGTAGATTTGCCAGAACCGGAAGCACCTTGAAGAAGCAGACGGTCTCCCGGATAAATACTCAGGTTGCAATCCGCTAGTGCCGCTTTGTCTTTATCGGGATAACAAAAATACAACTCACGGATATAGCACAAGGGCTGACCTTCCCCTGGTATACTTGTCTCGTCACCATTCGCTTTGACGGCCGTGGACGTTACTCGCTTTGCGGGAGTCTCCAATGAAAAAAGCTCGCGTACTTTCTCCCAGGCGACAAGAGCACTGAGGGCGCTCGTAAATCCGCCCATGCACTTAAGTACCGCGCGATAACCAAGCAGTACCCCACCCAGAGCCACTGCAATCTGTGCACTTTCACTGTTGCCACTGACAAAAACCGGCATCAAGCCAACCACCCCCAACAGCAGCCAGAAACGCGGTAACAGGGCAATCAGGCGGGTCATAGTGCCATCCATAGTGGCAGAACTCTGTAAGTACTCCTCCTGCTCCCGATCTTCACCCTTGTGCCAATCCGCTGGGGGCTGTTGTACCAAACGGGTTCGGTGGCCAAGCATCTTCTCAATCAAGCGATGGGTCATGCGCAGGCGATCGCTGGTCCAGCGCCTTCGACTGAGGTACTGAGCCCGCCCCAGGACAAAGGCAAAAAGCAAAAAGATTGGGAGTATCCCCAAAAGCACTGGCCCACCAACACCCAAAAACAGCACCAGAGAAGCCAGTACCAATTCCACACCGCCAAGCAGTAACAAAAAGCCCCCCTGCAGAGCGCTGGCTTCGATATTTTCGGCATCGTAGACACGCCCAAGTACCTGACCCGAACCCATATGACGCACCTTCAAGGGATCTATACGCAAGGCACTGGCGAGTAAGCGCTGCTTTAGCAGCGCACCAGTTTCTAACGATATTGAGCCTTGTAAGCGCGCGGTGAGCATTGACAGAGGAATCTGTGTGATAAGTAGTAGCACCCAGGCGGCCAGCCAACCGGTATCTATACTGCCTTCGAGAACGGCGTAACCAATTAACCACCAGCTGGCCATAAATAATGCCATTTGTAGGGTATGGCAAACCATCATACTTAAAAAACGTATATGCTGGCGGCGGTGGTGCAACTGCTGCAAAAAAGGGCGGTGTGCAGGGAGACGAAGCAACCAACATTCATCAATTTGTAGTTCTGTCAGGTTCTCCCGCAACAGTGCTGAAGTCGCACGAATACGTCGCCGCCCAACGATACTGGCACTGTCGAGTAAATCGGTAATACGTTGATGCTGTAGGGCTTCATGCGCACGAGTTAGTTGGCTCAGCACTATCTGCGGACGCAACTTTACAACCTGCAAAGATGGAGTGAGCACGCGCAGATAGCGCCGGCTCCCGCCACACAAAGCGACAAAGAGTTCCTCATCAGCAACGCGCAAGCGAACCAATGCCGGCGCAGCCCGCACCAACAACTGTTCCAGCTCCCCATACTTACAACTGACACGCTCTATTTTTAGATCTAGCGATTCCGCGCCAAACAGCAAGTGAGCTTCCAGGTCCGATAGCACTTCTGAATTTGTACCATCACTAAGATCTACCGGGTCAAGGCCAGCCTGCTGAGCCAGGGCCCTCAAGGCGCTATTCGCTTGATTTACCGGCCAACAGAGGCTTTTCAACTGGCTATGCGAGCTCTCAGGCTTCACAATCCACCTCTTTGGATTGAGTGGCTCTTTGTGGTGTTTGCACTTTATTTGCAGGCTGCACCTCGCTAACACGCCCATCACTCATATAAAGGCGGCGCCAATCTTCATTCTGCCAGCACTCTTTCCAGAGGTTTTTTTCCGCTAATAACAGCTGGGCATAACGGGATTGTCTCTGTGCTTCGAGGTCTTTAGGGGCAGCATCTTCAACAATTTGCCCATCTTCCACGACCAATACACGGGGAAAGTTTTTAGTTTCTGAAATATCGTGAGTGATACAAATCAAGCTAACCCCTTTCCACAACTTTCGTACCCGATCGAGCAAGCGCTGACGCTGCTCGCGGTCAAGCCCTCGAAATGGTTCATCCAAGATCGCGCAAACAGGCGATTCCCGCCCCAAAGCACGCCCCAGGCGCACACGTTGGCCCTCTCCTCCACTGACCAGCGCGCCGCTTTCTCCCAGAGTGCCCTGCAAACCGTCAGGCAGAGATGCCACCAGCTTTAGAAGATCTGCCTGCTGGAGAATTGGATATAGGGGAGCATCGGCACTGTTGCCGTAGTGCAGGTTATTCAGCAAGCTACTGTTCCACAGTTGGATGGCAGGATCGACCCAAGCACACTGCAAACGGAAGCGGGCCTGTAATTCTCCTGTCAGCTCTTCACCATTCAGTAACACACGCCCTGTGGCCGGCTTGTACCAACCCAATAACAAACCCGCGAGGCTAGACTTGCCCGCACCGGATGCTCCAACAATGGCGATATGCTCACCAGGAGCAATTTTAAGATTTATATCCCTAAGAATGTTTCGCCCGCTGGCATTGACACTGACATTTTCGAAATGAAAAGACACGGGCTCTTTTAGACGAGGAATCTGTGTGTCCGCCGTATCTTTACTCTCCTCGCCGGGTACCGCCTGAAGAGGCTCCAGGGCTCTCAAGAGAGTATTGCGCTGACGCGGATATTCTCGCATTAATACCGCGATATCTTCTCCGAGTGGTGGCAGCGCCAGCACCCAGTAAATCAAGAGAAGCAGGTCGGGACTGGCTCCTCGAATCTGGACGCAGTAAATAACCAGAGCGCTCGTTAAAATACTATTCACCAGCAGCTGCACTACTTGGCTATTAAGCTGGAATCGTAATGAGGAATAACCGGCTTTAATCCACTCAGTGAGCAGGCTCTCATGTTCTCGGCGCACCGATTCGCCAGCACCATGGGTACGTATAGGAATGATCCCCAGTAGCGCATCCATATAAAACCTGGCCAGTGCACCAGCATGGGTTTGTACACGCATATTCCGATCACTGAGCGCTGGCTGGAACAACAATGGGATAACTATCTGTAGTCCCGCCATTAGCAGTACCAAAGGCGCGGCGGGGGGGGCAATCAAAATAATACCTACAGCCGTAGCAAGTAATGAAAGCCCCTTAAAAAGTATGCCGCCCCCCAATACTGGCAATTCCCGCAGAGCGGAAATACGATGGCTTCTCTCGGCAGTATCCGAGGTTGGACGACTTTGAAAAAAATGATCGGGGATTTTGGGAAGAGCAGAAAGAAAACGTATTCGAAAGCGATTTTCCAGGTGCCGCCCAATCATCAGTTGCACCTTTATCGCAGGTAACTGCACAAGAATGAGCGTCAGCATAAATCCTAGCAACAGAGTAACCGTGCCCAGTCTTTGCACCTCTGTAGCAAGTTCCGTGTGGATATCTATCAGGCCGCGAAATAGCAACGCCTCCACCATCAGACCAAATACCGCAGCGAGCATCGCCAACAAAACAATACTCGGAGCAAGCAGACCGTCTTCGCGTAAAAATCCCCATAATTGCTGTAGGGGACGTACTGGCGGCGCTCGCAGGGCCCTGGATAAAGCCTCGGACTCTGGATTTACTTCGGCAGTATCGCGCACCCCCTTCACGCTCACAATGACCGCGCCACTAAATTCCAGCTGCTTGGGCTCGACCTCAACGGCTTCCTTCCCTTCAGCTCCTGGGATCTGCTGCGGTTTCACACACCAGTAATTTTGTGGCACCAAGCTATAAGCATTGGTAGCGCCACTCGCAAAATCCGTCATCAGTTTACGTAACATTGCGCTGGCTTCTTTGCCACGGCGCACCGCTCCGGAGGAGACTAACGAAAACAACATCCGCACACTCGCATCGAGGAAAGCCAGCGAAAGCCAATCCCCAGGCTGCAGAGCACACGCACAACTTTCCTCGCTGACAACCTGAGAAATTTTTAACTGCTTTATGCGCTCGCGCAAAGGATCAAGAAAATCTTTTCCGCCAGCCCAAGCCCGCCAGCCCTGAGGCGGAACACGCATCGTGTGTATATGCAACTCGTCGAGAAAACGACACGCGCTGGGCCAGCGCCTTCCCGAAGCTGGATCCATAACCTGCACAATTCCACGGTGGTTGCGCCAGGCAACAACGAAATGGGTGTTGCCATTAGGCAGGCGCACCACCACCAATCCGGGCAAATAGCCGGCCGTATCCAGGAGCAGATGATCTTTGGGCACCACCATCTGTGTAGCATCCAACCCCAGCTCCACAGCAATTTTTTCCAGCGTGTTTATCGAGGTGCCATCTACATCGGTTTGACAGGCATCACGCAGGTGGCCGTAATGCACATTGACCCCAAAGCCCTCCAGCAAACACTTGAGAGAAGCCGGGCCACAATCCATATTGGAGGTCTGCACAACTTCGGGCACCAGCCAGCGGGTACCACCCTTCACTGCTGGGTCTCCAGTAAATTAGCCGTGCTTTCTACCTGCCCGGACAATAGATCCCCAACCCTCTGTAACAGTAACTGATAAGGTGTCTTGACCGCCGTGGCGATCTCAACCCTTGCCGGCAAATCATGCAGTAATGGCAATTGCGGGGGGGCCTCTCCGCGCAGGGATAATTCAACGAGAATCTGCCCCGTCTGAACCGCACTAGCCACCCGTTCAACACGGGCCTGTAGCTGGCCATAACGCGTCCAGGAGAATCCATCCAATTTCACCTGCGCACTTTGTCCCGGGCGAATATGACCCAGCGCCAAGGCAGGGGGGAAAAAAGCCTGAACAGTAATACGGCCCTCTGCCTGGAGAGTGGCAATCTGTTGCCCCGCCAACAAAACCTCTCCCTCACGAATATCTGCCAGAGACGCAAGTTTACCCGCGATAGGCGCACGCAACCGCTGTTCGTCTGCAGCCAAGGAGCTCTGCTGAATTCGAGTATTCACCTCTGTCAGCTGCCTCTGGAGATCTTCTCGACGCTGCCCTAACGCACTCACTGCCAACTGGTACTCATTAGCCAGCTGTTCCCGACGATCACTGATTGCACGCATTGCCGCTTCCGATGCAAGAGTGGCCATGGCCATCTGCTGGAAAGTACGTTTTGCCGCAAGGTAGTCCAGCTCGGAGCTTTGCTGCTTCTGCAGCAAGCGCTCATAGCGCGCCTTCACATCCGCCTGAATTTTCTGATTGCTCACCTGAAGTTCATGCTGTTGTCGCAGAAGTCTTAGTTGATCGCCCAACGCCTTATCATCCTCGGAAAATTTCTTATTCCGCAAGCTATGTTCGCGCTCGATCGACTGTAATTGTGTTGAGATACTCTGGGAGACTCGTGAATCACCATCCAAATCCAGGTCCAAGGCTTTGGTGTCCAGCTCAATCAATAAATCTCCACGATTGAGGGTATCGCCTAGTGAGGCCTGGATAGCAATCACTCTACCGGTTCGCTGGGTGCTGACATGAACGGTATTCTGCTCTTGCTCCAGTTTGGCTTGGTCACTGACACTATAAATAGTGATTTCCTGAAACAAGAACCAAACTGCCCAGGCTGCCATAAGGAGCACACCCAAAATACTCATCAATCCAGGGGAGTAGAAAGAATCAGAATTAATCGCGCGAGAAGTTTGAATAAACGGTGTTGGCAATACAATTCACCCAGTTCGTACCAATTAAGGCGTATGAAGATTCTTTGTGGTTATAGTACGAATACAGCCATGTGCTGAGTATCGAGCGGCCAAATCTAAATCCCTACTATCGGTTAGTCAAACCCGAAATTTTTTATTTATCCTTGAGAAAGCAATTTTTTTTATAGTGCTCACAAAGATATGACACCCCAATCGGCCGGGTACCTAACAACAACCAGCAGCAGCAGCAGCAGCAGCAGCAGCAGCAGCAGCAGCATTAAAAAATATCATTCCAGCTCATAAGGCAAGATAAGAAGTGACACGGCGAATGAGATATTTTTGCTTACGCACTGGAAGCTTCCTACTTTTTACTTCGCCTATTTCTGAGTTACCCAACAACTTGACACGCTCTCTACCGCAAAAGCCACCAAAATTCTGATAACCAGCACATCCTATACTGAAAAAACAATTTATGACTGCGTACAATACATGACGTAAACCTTTGTCCTGCTACACGGCTTATTTCACGGCGGAGGGTGCTGGGGGAGGGTGAGAAACGGCTAGAGGCTGCGGGACATCGCGTCTTCACGCCAGCCCAAACTGGCCTTGGGGAGCACTGCCACCTGCTTTCCCCATGAGTTGGTATCGACACCTTCACTGAAGATATCGTCAACTTTACAGAGTGGGAAGAACTATATGGAGTTACTCTATTAGGTCACAGCTTTGGGAGTATCACCCCATCCCTAGTGGCCGACAGGCTAAGACACCCTGTACAGCACTTAGTCTACCTGGATGCCGCTATAGCCCAAAATAGTCACTGTTTTTATGAGCAACTGGCCGAATATAACCGGCCTCAACGCCTGGCAGCGAGCCAACTCCTTCAGGAAACCCGTTGTTTTATGCCGACCTATGCAGCAAGCTTGCATATAACCAATCCTAATAATTTCGACTGGGTAGAGCGCCACCTAACTCCGCATCCTGTCCAACTCTACCTGGAACGAGTAAAGCGGTCCCAATCTGTCGGATTCGACATAAATTGTACCTATAGAACCTGTACAAAACCCGTACCCCCTCTTTTGTACTGAGCAGGCACTGGGCAAACGCGCAGGGCAATTGGCAACTCAGATACATACCGACCAGGCACAGCGCACCAATTACAAACTCAGGCATTATCAGTAATCTATTATTGAGGTTGCCTTGACCGCATACTAAAGCCAAATAAAGTACCCTCAAAATCTCCCTAAATACTCTGCTACCGATGTTCACACCTACTGGTGCTGCACTAAAAGTTACCGCCCTTTAAGGGTGTCTAACTATCCACTTGAAATTAGCATGTTAGCCAACAACAGCTACACTAGGAGTAGGTGAAATCAAATGAAATGTACAGCGCCAGAGCATCTCTTTACTAGTATCAGGGATCCTAAATATGCCTAGCTGCAAAATTTTTGTAGATTCCAAAAAACTGATTCCAGATTCGGTAGCCAATCTATTTAACGAAATGATAATTGAAGGATTGGAAGCACAGGGAGAGCAAGCACTGGTTGCCATTATTGAATCCAAACAGGTAGAACCCGCTGGATGTTATATTGAAATTATCTGCTGCCGAAAACCCGCCCGCACCCATGAAGTGTTACAGAGACTAGCTATTCAACTGGATAAGACGGCTCGAAGAATTTTTCAAACAGATGATCCTATCAGGGTAAGAATTCAGCTGATGGATGAAGACTTTATGTCCGGAGTGAACTAACTTTTCTGATAAAATTAAATCAACCTATAAAGATTTTAACTCTTGGCTTCAAGTAATAACTGCAATATTACCCATTTATTAATTGAAATTTCTCTCGGGGACAAGCACAACATAGAGAACCATAAAGTGTCCGATAAAAATTTCGCGCCCGCCCCAGGGTCAAACATTAAGCACAGAAGTACTACCTGAAATCCACAGCATATCTTCTCTGGAATATTACACCTGAAAAATCTCTGTTCGCGACGATGAATTTTAACCGCAATGCTCACTGAATTATTACTGGGTTACAGCATTCATACTCTCATCCTTACCCAATTATCACTCTTATCAAGCCACAGATAACTGTATATATAAACAACCATCTGTTTGATCCTCAAGGTAATCCTCCATGGATCGCAACAAAGTGCAGTTCCAGAAGGACATTAGCTTGATCCAATTTCTAAAGAATAAGGAGGCGAAAAGCCACGCTTTGATGCACTCTACCAATGACGTTAGCCAAACGGATTTTCTTGCCTTCACTGAGGGCACGACAAGTATTGCGACCCTTCTTATCGCAAGCTCAAACAGTGTAACCGGTGTCGACTCAGTCGTCGGTCACTCCTCGTACGACCTCTAACTCCACTAAGTTGCCCCTCACCACTTGGCTCCTAGGAATCTTTCGTATCTCGCATGATAAGAAAGGCATTTCCCGTATAAAGTTGTCGCGTCATCTAGGTACCTCTTACAACGCTGCTTGCGTGTACAAAACAGAAACTCATGCAGTGTTCTCCGATGATTTTGCGTGCTTCAATGCAATCACAGACACTGATTGTGTGCATGACAAGATTGTTTGTGGTGGAGGTCGGACTTCTGTTGAAGAGCTTAAATTATATTGGGTGAATACGGCTCTTGGTAATTTAAAGAGTGCGCTACGAAGCATCTACTATACGATTAGGCCGAAATATACACAGCGTTATTTGGCTGAGTTTCAATATCGAATAAATAGAAGATTTGACCTGTCATTGCTCACTCCTAAATTTTTTCATCTTACTTCGGACGCCACCGATGTCGGAAAGACTGCCGAATATTGGCTTAACATAGATGGTAATTAGGCAGCGTAATGAAACCGCATCCCGCTAAAAAAAACAGTAAAAATAGAACCTAAAAACAATTAAGCCCAGGAAAACTTCGAGATTACCTGAGCTTAACGGAACACTACAAATTAGAACATCACCTAAGAGATTTAATTAAAATCATATCTCAACCCTAATCGCACACTACGGGGAGTTTGATAGTAGTAGGGATCTCCAAAATATTCATAAGCTTCTGCTGTACCATCAAGGTCACCTTTTTCCTCAATTTCAACAACAGAGTCATTATTAAATATATTGAAAACATCTAAACTCACCAACAATTTTTGGTTGTTTGCCAACTCAACAGGGTATTGCGCGTTCAGATCTAAGTTCCAGTAATTCTCCGTTCTACCCAAGCTTCCACGTGAGTTAAGCCTCCCTTGGCAGTAGAAAGATTCAGAGCCATACTCTGCAGCAAAATCATCTGTTGGGTGCATACCAAAACAGTTTTTGGGGCGGCCAGTTTGCCACATAAAGTTAGCCCCCAACCTTAACCCCATATCAAAACTATAAGTACCAAACGCTTTTATGGTATGCCTACGATCATTTGGCAAATCCCCATACCCACCATGTAACAAACCAGGCTGATCGAAATTTGTTGTGAGGCCCGAGTCAGTTTGGCCATTATCTGAACGAACATAACCCTCATTATTACCCCAACTATGACCCCACGTATATGAGGCATCAAGTGACCATCGACCATCAAATGGGCGCTTGAAAGTAAACTCAACAGCACCATACTGACGCTTAGCTTCTGGGTACCCCAACTGGGCAGCGGATAAGTTGATGTACTCACCCTGCTCTGGTATATAGATACGCATATCATTACCAGGGTTGGTCAGAACATATTGGTGGAATCCACCAAAAACATCTTCAACACTAGCCCCACCTACTTTAGATGCATCCCAGGTGCCCGTTGAGGTATAGTGGCTTATTACCGCCGCATCAATTGCCAAATCTTCCAGAGCCACCTCTAAGTTACGATAAATACCTCTCACACCAAGCTGAATTCCATTATCCAAAAAATATTCATACCCAAGGATATATTCCGACTGATACATTGGATCGATATTTTTATCCACGACACTCCTGGTATCTTTTAGACTGCCGTCTGCAAAATAAAATAGTCCGTCAGAATCCCCTAAATTACAGGGAGTTGCATCGTTATTAAGGCAGGAACTTTCCCAATCAAACCACTCGCTAGTATATAACTCCGCCCCTGCAAGCCTTACATTTGTGTTTGAAGCCACAGGAAGATAATAAAGCCCTGCGCTTGCAAATACTTTTTGCCTACCATCTCCAGATGGATCCCAAACAGTAGAAAAGCGCGGCGCCCATTGGTCACTAATATCAATAAACTCCTTTCCGGCGGCATTTTTATTAGTGAACGTCTCATTGCGAAGCCCAAACTGTACAGACCAATCATCCGTTATCTGCCAAGTATCTTGCAGATATATTGCAGAAGACTCGGTCTCGAAGCTTCCTACGTTTTCATAAATAAGCTGGCGAGCCCGGCCTAGCTCTGGATATAATCTCCATATTTCGCCACCCGAATATGAAGTATTCTCAGTAAGACTATTAACTTCATTATCAATACCGACTTCCACCATATGGTCATCGATGGTCCAGGAAAAATCTACACGAAACATTTCTCGCGTATCTTCACCCACCTCCACACTTGATCCAACCCAATTACCAATAGATACACGACCAGGGTTATACCAATAAACGGTAGAAGCTTCATCGTTACCTGGAACTTCACTTCGATCCTGTGAATTTTCACCATAGGAGATACTTAAGGTCATAGAATCATTCAAGTTACCTATATAAGAAGCAATCCAGTTATGACCTCCCCGGCCATAAACAATATCCCCAATATAATCACCTGTTTTACCGGTATCAGAATCGTAATTATAAATTCCTTCAACAATATCACGCTCATCACTAAAAGCAGTAAACTCTACTCGATGATCTTCATTGATATAACCATCAAGCTTCACTCCCCAAAAATCTGACTTTGTTTCCTCCTTGTATCCGCGCCCACTAGTTATTCCGTAATATTCTTGGTTTTCAACAACATTACTATAGAGAGCGTAGAAGAAAAGTCGATCTTCTATAATCGCGCCGGAAGCATATATATTGGCTTCACGAGTATCCAACACATCTTTATCATTATCCCAAACAAAAGTATTTGGAGCCGTATCAGTTTCTTCATCATAATAAACACTGGTACCGAATTTAAACTCATTTGAACCACTCTTTGTAGTGGCATTCATAACACCGCCAGTAGAGCGACCAAACTTTGCCGAATATCCACCCGTCTTCACCTGAATATTATCGTAAAATTCGAATGGTACCGTTGAATAACCTAAGCCATTTCTAAAATTAGTAGTATTCAGCCCATTGATATAACTTACATTTTCAGCAATTGAGGAACCAGCAAAACTGGTTCCACCACCAAATTGGTCAAATGTTCGATCACCTTTGGAAACACTTGGAGCAAGAAGTGTAATTGAATTTAAGTTGCGCGCCACTGGCAGCTCAATGATTTCGTCAGATGAAATAACCAAACCAGATTCAGCAATACCGATATCCCGCTGAGATATAGGCTGACCATTAACGACAACCTCCTCCATCTGAGAGCTATCACCAAGCAATACATTGACCGTCCCACCCAAACTCACTGAGACCAATCGAGTTTCAGTAACTTCATCACCAGATAAAAGTTCTAATTGATATTTACCAGGAGGCAAACTTCCTACCCTAAACTCACCTTTATCACTAATTGATATATCTCTAGAAACGCCTCGAGATAGATTAGTGACTCTCACTTTGTCAGATTTTTCCACATTGACAACAGAACCTCTAATCGCACCGGTCGTATTGTCTGCCAAAGCGACCTGACTTGCTGCAAGCACTGCTCCTATTGATACAGCAATTAAACTCTTCGAAAACCCCTTCCTAGCTTCACTTAATGAAATCATAAAACCCCCAGGTAAATTTATTTTATTTAGATAACTGGGACGCGATCAGGCACATCGAGATAGCAATCCCGAGAAACTATATTCTTAACTTTGTAAATCCAAAAATGCACCAGAAAAATGAGAGGCAAGTCTCAAAAAGTTCATAAAGATGGAATCATTTCACAAAAAACAACTGAAAAAATGATATTCAAGCCAAGAATTTTGTGGCTTTCTGACGCAAAATTGTAAAAGCTCTAACCTGAAAAATAGTATTTCCTTGAACCCCATAAAAATAATGGAAACACAGCAATAGCTGTGTAAAACCATATTTATATTTAGGCTCTCCCAAAAATATGAAAATACTAACCCAAATAAAAAATGAGAATTGAGAAGGGATATTTACTAGAATTTAATCCACTATAGACAGAGATAAAAGTACTAAGAAAGGGATATAAAAGAACTTAAAGCTACTCTAAAGGTAGCATCGGCAGCATTTAAAAAAGGTGGTTTACCCACCTTTTAAAAAAGCTGATTAACCCTTTATTTACGCAAAAACTCCAACATCCACCGGGCAACCGCATTCTCGTGAATATCGTTTTGCAAGGATGCCTGCCCCTTTTCCACAACATCCGTACCAAAAGCTTCGCGACGCAGCTCCATTAAGCTGTTTGAGTAGGGCTTGGTAAATTCTGGATGAGCCTGAAAAGTGAGCATATGGTCATCCACCTGGAGCATTGCCATCGGGCAGAACTCACTGGATGCCAGTATCCGGCCACCGGGCGGCAGTGTAACCACTTGATCCTGATGCGTGACCAGAAGGTTGAAACTGTCCACAGGTTCAGACATCCAAGAGGGGGTCTCTTGCATTTCGTAGGAGTGCACCCCAAGGCCCCATCCTTTATCCGACTTGTGGGCCCTCCCTCCCAATGCCTGGGCAATTAGCTGATGGCCAAAGCAAATGCCGATGGTCGGTTTTTTCCGATCATGCAGCTTGCGCACAAAATCCATCAGGGGCGGTATCCACTCTTTATCATCATAAACACCCGATTTACTGCCGGTGATCAAATAGGCATCTACCTCATCGACCTGATGCGGATACTGACCGTGCTGCACCTCGTAGGTGGTGAATTCCAGTGTGGAATCCTGGCTGCGCAATAGGTCAGCGAACATCTCCGGGTATTCACCGTATTCGCCCACCAGTTCTTTGCGCACATCATCGGTTTTTAATACTCCAATCTTCATTATTTCACCGCTGGGTTGACTGCTGAGTTTTCGGATTATGGCATATAACAGAATCCTAGGTCGGCTGGCCTATCGCAAAAAACTACGCCTCCAAAGCTCCCCTTCCCTTCTCATATCCTCTTCAGTTCACCGCTTGGGTAAGAGGCCTGTTGGCACTCCAGAATCAATTCCCTCTAAGTGCGCCTGGAACAGCAGGGACATCGCCAGGCAGGCAATCGACGACCAAGTATCCCGCAACATTCCAGCGCGGGCATTCTTACCTCCAGGACTTTTGTGTATGATCGCGGCCTTAGCACATTTTTCAGCCAATTATTGGGCTAACGGATATCCCAGAGGCAATTAGGGTTACCCGCCAACAAAATTGAGGACAAACAATGACCACAACGACCTCCCCGAGCGACCGGCAGGACGGCCCCCCCGGACGCAAAACGGCCTTTACCCGCTTCCTGGACGTGGTGGAATGGCTAGGCAATCTGCTTCCCCATCCCATCACTCTCTTCGCGCTCTTCGCCGTGGGCGTTGTGGTACTGAGTGGCATCGCTTCTTATTTTGGCCTTTCGGTGGCCGACCCGCGCCCGGTGGGTGCGGCGGGACGCGACCCCGATGGTGTCATTGAGGTCTTCAACCTGATGAGCGGTGATGGTCTCAGGATGATCGTCACCAGCCTGGTGCATAACTTTACCGGCTTCGCGCCCCTGGGCACCGTTCTGGTAGCCCTCCTCGGAGTGGGGATTGCCGAGCACTCGGGACTGCTAAGTGCCGCCGTGCGCGGCCTGGTGCTTCAGGCCTCCAAGCGAACAGTGACCGTCATTGTTGTTTTCGCCGGCATCATTTCCAATACGGCCTCGGAACTCGGCTATGTGGTTCTGATTCCCCTGGCCGCCATGATTTTCCACTCTCTGGGTCGTCACCCACTGGCGGGTCTGGCTGCCGCTTTTGCCGGTGTCTCTGGCGGCTACAGCGCCAACCTATTATTGGGCACCGTGGACCCATTGTTATCCGGCATTACTGAATCGGCAGCCCACATGATCGACCCCACCTACAGTGTGGGCCCCGAGGTGAACTGGTTCTTTATGATCATCAGTACCTTCCTGATTACCATCGTGGGTAGCTGGGTGACCATGGCGATTGTGGAGCCGAAGCTGGGTAAGTACGATCCCAACGAAGCCTCCGTGGACCTGAGTCAGGACAAACTGGGCACCCTAACCGACGATGAAAAACGCGGGCTCAAATATGCTGGCCTCGCTGTTCTCGCCGTCTCTGCGGTATTTGCACTCTCGGTAGTGCCCGAATGGGGTGTGCTGCGCAATCCCGAAACCGGTCTGGTGGCTGGCTCTCCATTCCTAAAAGGTATTGTGTCTCTTATTTTGGTGTTCTTCGCTATTCCCGGCTTTGTCTACGGCAAGGTGGTGGGCACTATGAAGAACGACCGCGATGTCATTGATGCTATGGCCAGAAGCATGAACAGCATGGGCATGTATATTGTGCTGGTGTTCTTTGCGGCGCAGTTTGTAGCTTTCTTCAAAGTCACCAACTTGGGAACCATCTTTGCCGTACTCGGCGCCGACACCTTACAGAGTATCGGCCTGACGGGCCCTCTGCTGTTCCTGTTCTTCATTATGATGTGCGGATTTGTGAACCTAATGCTGGGTAGCGCCTCGGCACAATGGGCCGTTACCGCTCCTATCTTTGTACCTATGCTGATGCTTCTTGGGTACGCACCGGAAGTGATCCAGGCCGCCTACCGTATTGGCGACTCGGTGACCAATGTGATTACTCCGATGATGAGCTACTTCGGTTTGATCATCACCTTCGCCGCCCGCTATAAGAAAGACCTTGGTATGGGCACGCTGATCGCCACAATGATCCCCTACTCCATCTTCTTCTTTGTTAGCTGGACCGCCCTGTTCTATCTCTGGGTATTTGCCTTTGGCCTCCCTGTTGGGCCCGGTGCAGCAACCTATTACGGTGGCTAAAAACCCCTTACTGAAAAGGCCCGCTCTTTAGCGGGCCTTTTCAAATGCGAAAGAAATGTACAAGCTCCCCCCTCAATAACCCCTCCTGCCCCTTAGGTATCATCCGGTTTCCATCTCCAATAGGACCGATTTACCCGCTAGGACATTTTTTCGATAGCCATCACTAAAAAATTAATATTCCCAGTGACGCAGTCGTCATAAAACAAAAAGTGTCAAAATGAACAGCAGGAGCATTTATTACCAATTTAAATTATTTATAAGGAACTATTTTTCAAGAGAGGCTAACCCTAAGCACTCCCAAGTGATTAATAGCCTTTAAATCATCCAGAAAAAACGAGTAACATTACATCGTAATAACGTTTAGCGGAGATCGATACGCGGATTATCGCCAGCAGAGCCCTGCCCTGATCTAACTATCATTTATTTTCCGCTCAGGACGAGCACTGTGGTTGTGCCCTACCTTACCTTCACTACTGGAGGTAAAGATTGCTATTGCCCTCCATCACTGACATTTCAGGACGTCAACTTAAAGCAGGCCCTGGCCGGCAAGACTGTCCTCTCATCCAGTTGCAGTTAAGCCCTCAACAGATCAATACGATGAGCCATAAGGCCGCTCTTTATCTGTAATATCCGCCCAAATTCGATCTATGCCGCCGGATTAAACCCTTTCACCCTGAGAAATCTATAACAGCAACTTTCCCAGGGATTCACAGGATTAATAAAAAATTGACTCAACAAATAAGAACGACCCTGTTAACAGGCTTTTACGAGTTGGTGAGCCAATTAAAAGGTAGCCCTGAGGCACTACTGATCAGTTCGCGCATCAACCCCCATCAGGTGGAAAGCCTGGATGGATATCTCGGCTTGGATTTGGTCGCCGATCTGGTGGACAGAGCCGCGACCCAATTGAACTGTTCTGACTTTGGCTTGCGCCTCGCCTACAGCCAAGGAGCCGCCGCCCTCGGGTCCCTGGGTGCCGCTGTACTACAGTCCCTTACTCTCGGCGAGTTCCTGAATGCTGCGGTTAAACAACTGGGTAGCCCACCCTATGACCTTCGGGTTGAACTCACAAAAAAGGGCAGATACACACACCTCAATTTCCACTGCATTGATGACCTCGAGCACTTACTCCCTTCGGACTCCCACCTAGCCCCACAGCAATGCCGGGAGTTTCTGGTTGGGGTATCTCTCGTGGCCCTGCAGCACCTGTGCGGGAGTAACTTTCAACTGGAGAGCGTTCACCTAAAAACTGAACGGCCCCTGCATGAATATTACGAAAACTTCTTTGGTGTCCCGGTGCACTTTGGCCAGGAAAATGATGCATTTATTCTAAATAGCGGCTCACTGCTACAACCCACGGAGAAATGTAATCCGAGCCTGCGCCCGTTATTGAAAACTTACATTGAAGAGCTGTTACAGCAGGGAGAGACCAGCCTGGTAAAACAGGTCCAGCAGCTGATTTACTGCCTGATGCCATTGAAGCGCAGTAGCCTGCAAGAAGTAGCCAACCAGCTGGGGATGCATAAACGCACCCTGCAACGCCGGTTGCGTGACCGGGAGCTGGTCTTTGAGGATTTACTGGACCGCATTCGCCGGGAGCGCGCCGAGTTTTATTTGAGCGGTAAACAGCCGCCTATGTCACAGATTTCCGATATGTTGGGCTATCGCGAGCAGAGCTCCTTTAACCGCGCCTGTTATCGATGGTTTGGCACCACCCCCATGCGGATCAGGCGGCAGCTAATGGCACAGTTGGCGGAAAAGGAAGCCGCAGAAGCTGAGCAAGCACTAGAGACAGTCGAATAAACACCAGTTCACAAGGTTTTGGCTACGCACTCCTATCGCAGCCAAAACCTTGTGCTTTACCTGCCATAAGGTAGACCTACTACTCCCCTAATATCGCCAGAAAAAAATTACCTCTGTCAGGCAACGTTGCATATTACTCTGAGCGGGCGCCAGCTACAGCTCACCACTCTATGCCCCTGCGAGCGGCAATACCGCTGTTGAACGCATGCTTTTCCGCGCGCATTTCACTTACGGTATCGGCGATATCCTTAAGGTACTGCTTGGCGCCACGCCCAGTAATAATTACCGTCTGTTCCCTTGGGCGCTGAGTTATCGCCTGTAATACTGCCTCTTTATCCAACCAGCGGTAATTCAGCGCGTAGGTCAGCTCATCCAATACCACGAGGTACACCTCTTTATTGCGCAGGGCCTCCCGGGCTTTCTCCCAAAGCGCTATAGCAGCAGCTTTATCGGCGTCAAAGTCCTGAGTTTCCCAGGTAAAATCGGTACCCATTTGGTGCCATTGCAGCGGGTGGGCAGCACTCATCAATAGGTTCTTCTCACCGCACTCCCAGGTCCCCTTTATAAACTGAGTGACTACGGTGGAATAGCCATAACCCAGAGCACGGGTAACTGTGCCCATAGCCGCAGTGGTTTTGCCCTTGCCATCACCGGTGTAGAGAACCACTATGCCGCGTTCCTCCAGAGCTTTGGATACCGCCTCATCCACAACCTTCTTGCGGCTTTGCATACGCGCCTTATGGCGACCATTTTTGTCTTGTGATTCAGGACTCATAAACACCAACAAATATTAGAATTAATGAAAATGTGCATATTCACTTTCTAGGATCAAAAGGGAAATAATTTCCCGATCAACAAATGCCCCTCCCCATATCGCCACCAGTGTTATTTTATTCCAGGGGAAAAGGCATCGTTTTCTGTTTTTAATTCCTCATGGCTAAAAAATCTGAGAGAAAATCCCAAATCAGCGGGTCCTGCCAAAGGATATTATGTCCACCAACAAAAATGCCCAAACGTGCATTGGGTATCTGCTGAAATAAAGCCTGCTGATTTTCAAAAGGGGCAACGTTATCATAGCGGCCCGCACATATCAGTGTTTCCACCTTTAATGCCGATAAACGCGAAAAAGTATCGTGCTCCTTTCTCGCTTGCAGTTGCCGTGAACGGCACATAACACCGTCAGATTTCTTTGCGGCCAGCTCACAAACGTGCTGGTAATAATGGCGTAAAGGCGTGTAGAGCGTGGGATTGGTATCCCTGTAATCCGTATCTTGCAGGCGACTATCGCCCGCCGTTATCCATAAATGCACCTTATCATCGAGGCTCATTGCCTCAAGATCGTATTGATGGAATGGGAATGAAGCCCCTCCCCGCCCACCTGAACTGGTCACAAGCAAAATTAGTTTTTGTACTGCGTGAGGATATTGCAGAGCAAACTCCTGGGCGACCATACCACCAAAGGACTCCCCAACCAGGTAGGCGTCCTGCCAACCTACATGCTCCATCAGGTATTTAAGGTCAAGGGCATAATCAGTCATGCTGGGAGAGTCAAGCGGTGAATTGGACTGGCCAATACCGCGGGGATCAAAAGTCAGTATTTGAAAGTAATTTGCCAGCGGGGAATCGTAAATTGTCGGTGACACTCTAAGATCGCTGAGGGTGCCGGGATGGAATACTAGACGGGGGCCATTTCCGCGAATTTCAAAGTGCAATGCCACGTCGTTAAAGCGAAATACCGCCATATCGCGCCTACCACTACATAATCAAATCGCAACAATTGGACCGCCTACTCGGGAGCCCCCTAAATAGCGTAGATCAATCGATTGGGTATAAAGTGAAAAAGAGGATAAGAAGTGAGATAGCCTGCAAAAACTATCTCACTTCGCCCATCTTTTACAGGCTAAACTCTACACCGGCATAAACTGCAGCGCCGGTTGTGTGATAACCCGCGACTTCACGGTAGTCCCGGTCCAGCACATTCTCACCACGAAGATTAACACGTATATTGGGGGAGACCCGATACACTGCATTCAGATCAACCTTGCTATAGTTTTCCAAAGCAATTCTGGTATAACCATCAATACGATCCTCAACCCGCTGCCAGTTACCACTCAGGATCAACTTATCTCCCAGCCATTGCTGGCTTAGGCCGAAGTTAAATACTCTCTGGGGAACTCCACCACGCTGAGCGCCTGTGAAGTCCTCTGAGTTCAGCCAAGTGCCAGTTATCGACCAATCCAGGTTGCTATTAAGGTTGCCGCCCAAGGACAGTTCCACCCCCTCAGATTGACTCTCACCATCATCCTGCTCATAAGACCAGGTTGTGTAGTTATAAAAAATAGCATCGCTGATCTCCTGGTCGAAGTAGGTCAGCTCAGCCTGTAATAATTGTGCCCACTGGTATTCCAGGCCCAACTCATAACCACGACTGGTTTCAGCCCCCAAAGAAGCATTGGTAGTATATTCGTACGGGCTCGGAGCACGATAACCGGTTCCAAAACTCGCACGATACTTGAGCTGCTGATCTTCGCCTAGAGAAACTGGTAGGGCTGCAGAGACACGCCAGCTATTATGATTCTCAACTTCCAGGCTATCCCGGCGATACCCCAGTGTATAAAATAACATTTCAGCAAAGTCACTATGCCATTCAGTAAATAAGCCGGTGCTTTCCAATACCTCATCACCTGAAGTGATACCGGCAAACTCTGTAGCATATTTCTGCTGTTCATATTCCCCCCCAAAAAGCAGTTTTCCGCCGTTCAAGGTATTGCTGCCGATATAATTCGCCTCTCGAATTTCACCATTTGTTATAAAGGGAAGGGACCCAGGGCTGATACCCTCTTCGCGGTCAATCTCCTGTTGAGAAAGGCTCACTTTATGATTCCAGTTGGCTAACTGGTAATGACTACTAAAGATGAAAAATTCCTGGTCGAAGCGACTCAGGCAATCATTAGGAGAAGCCGAAAAACAGTTGTCGTACTCGGTCTCAGTATCCACCTTGCGGTACTGACCCTCGAGAGATAGATTTTCATTTATCTGGTAACCAAGACGTGCACTGGTAGTAAAGTTATCGTAACCATCTTCCTCACCAGAAGAATCTATTTCGGTCGCATTAAAACCATCGGTGGAATAGTCGGAAACATTCAAGTCATAGTACCAGGACTCAATGCTTCCCCCCAGGTTTGCACTGGTGGTCTGGCTTCCGTAACGGCCCGCCTCCACAAAAGCGCTGGCATTAATGCTTTCAGTAGACCTCTTGCTGATAATATTAATCACGCCACCAGCGCCAGCACCGTACAGCATACCCTGTGGACCGCGCAGAACTTCGATGCGCTCTATATCACTGGCCTGCAAGTGCTGCAATTGGGCACTAACCTGCAAACCTGTCGGGTCGGCAATATTCACCCCATCGAGTATTACCAGAGTGCGGAAATTACTTTCTCCACGAATAAACAGAGAACTGACCTTGCCGGCACCGCCACTATTATTGGCAGCCATCCCCGGTAGAGTGCGAATCACATCCAGTAAGCTGGTATATCCCAGGCGTTCAATATCGGTGGCATTAAGAATTGAAACCGATACGCCCAGCTGGCTCTTAGGTAAATCCAGGCGACTAGCCGTTACATTGACTTCTTCCAATTCCGCCGCAAAAGACAACAGCGGTTGCACCGCAGTAAATACTGCAGCGGCTAATATAGTTTTTTTCATTGTGGTTCCCCAATCTCGAACAGAAAAACGGATTGAGGGAGGGTGAGTACAATCGGTGCGCAACCCGCAGTGGGCACACTGACCAGACAAAGCCCTCCGCTTTATCCTCGAGGCCGGATAGAAAATTCCGGCTTTTGCCGCGGGCCGGTATCGGGCTTATCGTATTTCACAAAGAAAAAACGACTTACCGTTGCGGGGGCAGCGCCGGACTCTGTACATACATCACCGGACTTCCCGTTTACCCCAGCCAAGTAAAAAACACTGCTGGGCACCCAAGGCGGCGGAAAGTATAACAGCGTGGCAAGCGCTTCCCTAATTAGGACACAGTATTTTGCCTAGTGGATATTTTCCCGATAAATTTTATTCTGTCGCCCCGATCTCCTCTGACTTTCCGCAATATTTCTTTACCAAAAATCCACATTACTTGCGTATTCCTGAACTATGTTGGCTTGCAGCCACTGGTTAAAAAATATCCCTACGCAAAGAGGGCATACCAGACGCCGGTGTTACCCCATACCTGCCCCTTTGCAGGTAAAGCCCACTCGCCTCCAAAGGAGCACACCATGCACAAGGTTATTCTTCCCATCGCCTTACTGGCCATGATTTCCACGGCAAGCGCGCAACCGCGCAAGCCTCCCCAGGAAGCTTTCGATGCCTGTAACGGTATGTCGGAGGGGGATGCCTGCAAAGTGGAGACACCGCGCGGCACCATGGAGGGCACTTGTCGCAAGCCGCCCCAGCAGGAGCAAATGCTTTGCGTTCCGGCAAAAATGGAAGGTCGCGGCCCGCGCAAAGATAAAAAAGAGGATGCACAGTAACGATTCCGGCCTTTCGGGGGCCGCGCAGTTTGAGAGTATTGTATGACAAAGTGGTTATTACTCAGCCTTACCTGTGTCGCCCCCATGGCTCTGGGTCGCCAGCCGCAAACTGCCGTTGAAGCCTGCCAAAATCTGACCTCCGGCAGCAGCTGTAACATCAATCACAACAGTGGACAGTGTTTCCGTCTGTCTAAATCTCAGGCTCTGATCTGTAGAGCGGACAAATTGGTTATCGCCAAAACCTCTTTGCAAGACCGCGCCAGTGGCATGCCCCCAGCGCGCAGGCACCAGGTGATACAGTCAGAGGGGCTGCGGAACAAAGTCCCCGCCGACAGAGACCCAATCGCCTCCAGCCGTATTAAAGTTACCCTTCAAGGGGCTTGGCGTGTCATTGAAGCCAATGGTATTTCCGCGCACAAAACTGGCGCATTCCCAAATTCCGGTAATCCCCACGAAATCGCAACCCAGCGCTACAAATACCAGGTGCCGACCTCTCCAAAAATGGCGGCAAAGCCCACATCGGTAACCCTGCAAAACTTCGGCATCGCAGTGAACGGTGTGCCCTTCGATCCCAGTGCGGCGGAGTGGTATCTGGGCAATCGCGGGCTCTGGCGCTACGAGGCGCTCTCCGGGGCCGTGCCTCTGGGTGTGGACGAGAACTACGCCCATGTACAGCCGAACGGGGCCTATCATTATCACGGCCTGCCCAGTGGTCTGCTGGCACGACTGCAAGTAAATGCGGATCGGCACTCGGCGTTAATCGGTTGGGCTGCGGACGGCTTTCCAATTTACGCTTTGTACGGCTATAACGAAGGCGGAAACGAAGAGTCCGGCATTGTAAAGATGCACTCCAGTTACCGGGTAAAATCCGGGCAGCGCCCCAAAGGCCACGCCCAGCCCGGCGGCTATTACGATGGCACCTTTGTCGCAGACTATGAGTTCGTCGAGGGGGCGGGTTCCCTGGATGAGTGCAATGGCCGCTTCGTGCGCACTCCGGACTTCCCCCTGGGCACCTACGCCTATTTTCTCACTGAGGAGTGGCCGATTATCCCGCGATGTTTCAGGGGCACACCCTCAAAGGATTTTCGACGCGGGCCGAGAATGGGGCGGCCCAAGCACCGCGTAAAAGGTTAGGCTGAGGGGCCCCTGTTGAGGGCTGAGTGTTGGAGGCTCGGTATTGAAAACTCAACCGCTGGATTTTCGCAACAAATCCAGCGGTACAAAATCGGCGATGCCGTCGCGCCAGCGAAATTCACAGCTCACCCCGTAGGCCTCACCAATCAACGCCGGCGTAAGCACGGCCTGCGGCGCGCCCTGCGCCAGAAGCGCCCCGTCCAGCATCAGCAAAATCCGATCGCAGAAGCGCGCTGCCAGACTGAGGTCGTGCAGAGCCAGTACCACCGTTTTTCCGCTATCGGCCAGGCTGCGGAAATTCTGCATCAACTGCAGCTGGTGGCGGATATCCAGCGCTGCGGTGGGTTCATCGGCGATCAATAACGGCGCCCGCCCCACCAACAAGCGGGCCAGTTGCACTCGGCGCAGCTCACCACCGGACAGCTGAGTGACAGGGCGTTCGGCAAAGGCCTGAGCATCCACCAGCAACAAGGCCTGCTGCACCCGCTGTTCGCGGTCCGGCAAACGCCCCCAGGGCAGCAGCCCCAGCGCAACCATATCCGCCGCACAGAGACTCCACGCCGGGGTTTCCGACTGTGGCAGGAAAGCGCCCAAACGGGCGCGCTGGGATGCCGCTAGACGCCCCGCGTCCTCGCCGTTGAACACTATCCGCCCGGTACTGGGGCGCTGCACCCCGGACAGGCACTGCAACAAACTGCTCTTGCCGGCACCGTTGGGGCCCACCACCGCCGTCAACTCATAAGGCTTAAACGTACAGTCCACACTCCGCAGGACATTCTTGCGCCCGCGCTGCAGCCCCAGCGCGATACAGGCCGCTTCAATCCCTTGCTCAGCCGTATAACTCACAACCACTGCCCCCTGCGCGCGTTCACAATCAGCCAGAAGAAAAAAGGCGCCCCGATAAAAGCGGTTACCGCGCCGATGCGCAGTTCCTGGGCACCGACAACATTAATCACCAGAATATCGGCCAGCAATAACAGCAGCGCGCCGGCCAGAGCACTGACCCACAGAAGCTTGGCGGGGTCCTGGCGTACCAGCGGGCGCACCAGGTGCGGCACCACCAGCCCGACAAATCCGATGGTACCGGCCACCGCCACGGCACCGCCCACGGCACTGGCGATGCCTAAAAGAATGATGAAAGGATACATACGACTCTGAAAACCCAGGGAAGCTGCGCTGTCTTCCCCCAGCGCCAGTGCGCGCAAATAATTGCGCGTAAAAAACAGACAAACTGCCCCCAACCCTAAAAATGGCAGGGCCAATAACAACTGATCCCAGCCTCGATTGGCCAGTGAACCCATTAGCCAAAAAACCACTTCCTGCATGGCAAACATGCTCGGCGCATAGTTGAGCGCCAGTGCGATCAGCGCCGACAGAAACGCATTAATGGCCACCCCGGCCAGCACCAGGCGCCCGGCACTGGCACCGCGCCCGGCCAGCAGCCACACCGCCGCAGCCGCGCTGAAGGCACCGCCGATCGCCAGAGCCTGCAACAACCAGCCGGATTTCCAGGCGGTGCCGTAATAAAGAAATAAAACCGCCACCAGCGCCGCGCCACTGGAGACACCGAGCAGCGCCGGTTCGGCCAGGGGATTGCGCAGCATGCCCTGCATCGCCGCACCGCCCATCCCCAGGGCGGCGCCCACCAATAGCGCCAGCAGGGCGCGGGGCAGGCGCAGCTGCCATAGGATAACCGCGTCACTGCTCTGCCCACCCCAGCCCTCGGCCAGCGCGCTGACAAGATCCACCGATACCGGGCCACTACCCAGGGCGCCGATCAGGGCCACCGGCAAAGCGGCGATCAACAAAAAAACTGCGCTTTTATTGTGCTTTAACAAGGGTTTCTCTCTTATCCATAAGCTGTTGCAGCGTATCCACCACCGCCAGTACCGGGCACAGGCTCAGCTGCGACGGCAGGGTATAGGTGCGGCCGCTGTCGATATAGCGCTGCAACACCGGGTGGCGGGCCGCCAGATAGGCCAGCGCAAAATGCTGCTCACTGCCGTAGAACACCAACAGATCCGGCCGCAGAGCGATCACCTCTTCCAGGCTGATACGGCCGAGCCCCTGCCCACTGGCCAGGTTTTCAAAGCCGGCGCGCTGCAGCAGTTGGTGCTCCAGCATACCGCTACCGTAGGTGATGTTGTTGGCGGAGAGGATCACCGCAGTGGGGCGCCCTCCGCCCGTGGACTGTTCGAGCAGCCCGCTCAGCGCGCGCTTCTGCCTCTGCAGTGGCGCCAGCGGCCCCAGTACCTGTTCCAGCGCATCGAGCTGCTGCTGCAATTGCTCCAGGCTGTAGGCATCGGGAATAGTTACCACATGCACACCCAGTGTCTGCAGCCGCTGGGCCGCGCGCTGGGCGCCGTATTGCCCCGCGAGAACCAGATCCGGCTGCAGGGGCAGCAGCTCTTCTGCACGGGCGCGATTGAGCTGTACATGCTGCGGAATCGGCAGGGAGCGATACTGCTCGGCACCGGAGAGCCAAGTCAGGGAGACGATATCGGCCGGTTTCGCCCAGTGCAGCAGCACCTGATCCAGGCACAGGTTGAGCGAGGCGATGCGCTCATAGGCCTGGGCTTTTCCTGCAAACAGCAGTGCCGCACCGAGTAGTAGCCACCAGGGGAGATAGCGTTTATGGGAATGTGCGGCCATCCTGATCAGCTCATATCGATCACGGCGAGGGCTTCCGCCAGGGTTTTTACCGAATGCATTTCCAAGCCCTCGATATCGTTTTTAAGGCGGTTGGCGGCGGGCACGATCGCCTTGCGGAAACCGTGCTTGGCCGCCTCGCGCAGGCGCTCCTGACCGGAGGGCACCGGACGGATCTCGCCGGATAGGCCCACCTCGCCGAACACCACCAGATCCCGCGACAATACCCGATTGCGGAAACTGGAAACCACGGCCAGCAACAGGGGCAGGTCGGCGCTGGTCTCCACCACTTTGACCCCGCCGACCACATTGATAAACACATCCTGGTCGCCCACCAGTACCCCGCCGTGACGGTGCAGCACCGCCAGCAGCATATTCAAGCGGTTTTGGTCGAGCCCCACGGCCACCCGGCGGGGGTTGCCCAGGCTGCTGTCGTCCACCAGCGCCTGCAGTTCCACCAGCAGCGGGCGGGTGCCCTCCCACACGGAGGTTACCACCGAGCCGGAAGCGATCTCCTCGGCGCGCTGTAGGAAAATCGCCGAGGGGTTGGAGACCTCTTTCAGGCCCTGTTCGGTCATGGCAAACACCCCCAGCTCATTCACGGCCCCGAAGCGGTTCTTGTGCGCACGCAGGGTGCGAAAACGGGAATCGTGGGTGCCTTCGAGTAGGATGGAGCAGTCGATAATATGCTCCAGCACTTTGGGCCCGGCGAGGCTGCCGTCTTTGGTCACATGCCCCACCAGAATGAGCGCGGTACCGGTCTGCTTGGCGAAACGGGTTAGATAAGCGGCGCTCTCGCGCACCTGGGCCACCGAGCCCGGCGCCGACTGCACATCGCTCATATGCATCACCTGGATGGAGTCCACCACCATCACCCGTGGATTCACCTCCTTGGCCGCCAGGCAAATACGCTCTACATCGGTTTCACTGAGCAGTTGCAATGAATCGGTGGGCAAACCCAGGCGCTTGGCGCGCATAGCTACCTGCTGTAAGGACTCCTCGCCGGTGATATACAGCGCCGGCATATTGGTGGCCAAATGGCACAGGGTCTGCAGCAGCACGGTGGATTTACCCGCACCGGGATGGCCGCCGATCAGGACTACCGAGCCCGGCACCAGACCGCCGCCCAATACCCGGTCCAACTCCGAAGCGGAGGTGGGAATACGCGGCAGCTCGCTCAGATCAATTTCCGAGAGCTTTTGCACCTTGCCGGCACCGGCGGCACCGGCATAGCCACTCTGCGCCTCGGTAAAATTGGCCGCACGGCTGTCTTTATGCTCCACACCCAGACGTACTTCAGACAGGCTGTTCCAGGCACCGCAGGCACTGCACTGTCCCGCCCACTTGGTGTAGTCGGCACCACATTCATTGCACACGTAGGCCGTTTTGCGTTTTGCAGCCAAGGTCATTCCCCCAAAGCGTCGCCCGATCGAATTGGCGCACAGTTTACCCCTTATCCCACTCCAGCGGGCAGCGCTTAACGGTCAGGTATGACTCACCTCTACCTCGCCGGCGAGTTGGCACCTGTTTCACCTGTCTCGTGGGTCTACGCGATTGATCTAGATCAATTCACCGTCTTTTCACCGGGCTAATATCCGGCGCGGCGCAGCTCTTTTGCAGGTTGAGCCGGAGCAAGACTCTCGATAACGCAACAACACCGACAACCGATTAAACAGGAAGTAACTATGTCGTCTATTTCTCTTCGCGGCGCAATTCTGGCGCTCGTCATGGCCTCGACCCCCGCCCTGGCTGCAGATCACGAAGTTAAGATGCTGAACCAGGGCAAGGACGGCATGATGACGTTCGAGCCCGCCTTCCTGACAGTTGCAGCGGGCGATAGCGTCACTTTCCTGCCCACCGACATGGCCCACAACAGCCACTCGGTACTCTCCCCGACCGATGGCGCCAGCTGGAATGGCAGCATGGGTGAAAAAGTCACCGTGACACTGAACAAAGAAGGGGTTTACCTGTACCAGTGCGATCCGCACCTGCCCCTGGGCATGGTGGGCGTAATACAGGTGGGTCAGGCGGGCAATCTGGAAGATGCCAAGAAACACGCCGAGGGAATGAGTGAACGAATTGCGGTCAACAAGGAGCGTCTCAACCAGTACCTCGACCTGATTCAATAAGAGGAGCCGCGGCGTGGACATCTTATTTGAGCAAGGCCCCCACCTGGTTGCACGCTTCTGCGATCTGGTCGAGGAGCAGAACGGCAGCGACGGCGTACAGGCCAACCAGTTTGTGATACGCCGCGGTACCAAGGGTGCGTTAATTGATCCAGGTGGCGATCTCACTTATACGCCCCTGACCATCGAACTCAGCCGCCATCTCAATCTGAGTGATTTGGAATATATCCTGGCTTCGCACCAGGATCCGGACATCATCGCCTCCCTGCCCCGCTGGATGCTGCACTCACGCTGCAAAGTGGCGGTATCCAAACTGTGGTCGCGCTTTTTGCCACATCTCGTGTCTGGATTTGTGGCCTCGCGCGCCGGCAGCGAACGGTGGCAAGAGCGTATCATTCCCCTCAGTGACAAGGGGGAAATTCTGCCCTTTGCCGGCAGCGAGATCTGGGCCCTGCCCGCGCACTTTATGCACTCCTGCGGTAATTTCAGCTTTTACGACCCGATCAGCCGTATCCTGTTTTCCGGCGATGTGGGCGCCTCCCTCGGCGGCGAAGAGGGTGAAGTGAACGATTTCGACATGCACATTCCCTCCATGGAGGGCTTCCACCAGCGCTATATGGGCGGCAACTGGGCCTGCCGCCTGTGGGTAAAAATGGTTCGGGAGCTGAACCCCGCCATGATCGTACCCCAACACGGCGGATACTTTGCCTCTGCGGAAGTCAAGGAGCGCTTCCTCGGCTGGCTGGAGCGCCTGGAGTGCGGCCCGGACCTGCTGCGCCATCAGGATTACCGATTGCCTCTGGGAAAATCCTGATTCGACCGGATTGCGCGGGGAGTGGAATGCTCCCTGTGCTCCCGCCCTGACCGCTTGCGCCCTCTGCAGACCGCACATACACTGCCTAGCGAACTGCTTCTGACTCACGTTATGCGCAACGGCTCCTTTCGCACACTGCTGCTCATTTTGCTGCTGGCCTTCGCCGGCCTGGCATCGGCCGTGCCCTGTGCGGAGCCCGCCGACATAGCGCCGCAGAGTATGACAAACGGCGAACAAAGCCACTGCGCATCCGATCAGCCCGCTGACTGCCGCAGCGAACACAGCGGCGACTGCGGAATCGAATGCAGCTGTTGTCCTGGACTGAGCAATAGCCTCGCCGCAGTCTCGGAGAGCAAACCCAACTTCACCCGCTCGCCCCCCGAGGCAACCGCTTATTCGGTATTTACCCCCGCCCCCGACCCGGAAAATACCCTGCGACCTCCCATCCTTCGCTGACCTCAAGATCCAACCGCAAAATTCTGATTAGACCTTTTTCGCCTGCCCGAGACCAAGCGCACCCGCGCCATTTGGTTCGCGCAACGATTATTTTTGAACGACAGGAGTTATCCCATGAACCGCTCTTTAATGGCTGCCATTGCCACACTTTTGACCGCGCTAGCGTTGAGCGCCTGTGCCGAACCGGACAAATCTCCGGCGCAGAGCCTCACCACTTACAAATCTGCCACCTGTGGCTGTTGCAAGGTGTGGGTAGACCACGCCCGGGACAACGGCTTCGATGTGGTGGCAAAGGATGTCGATGATCTTAACGGCGTCAAAAAGCAGCACAGAATTGAACCCCGCTACCAGTCTTGCCACACCAGTGTGTCCAGAGAGGGCTATGTTTTCGAAGGGCATGTACCCGCTAAATTGATTCAGCGCTTTTTACAGAATCCACCGCGGGGTGCCTACGGGCTGGCCGTGCCCGGTATGCCACTGGGCAGCCCCGGCATGGAAGTGGGCAACCGCTTTACCCCCTACCAGGTAATGCAGCTAAACGAGGACGGCAGCAGTGTGGTGTATGCACAGATCGATGCGGCCGGAGAACAGTTCTGAGGACTGTCGATGACAAAATCCCACGGGTGCGACGCGCTGACGCGCCGCACCTTTGTGACCGGAATCAGTGCCGGCATGGCCCTCCTGGGTCTGCCCGGCTTCCCCCCCCCCGCCAGGGCGAGGGTGCCTCCACCGGCGACGCTTATAGGCGACCGCTTTGACCTGACACTGGGCTATCGCCCGGTCAATTTCTCCGGTCTTCCCGGCACGGCCCTAGCCATCAATGGCGCCACTCCCGGCCCCATTTTGCGCTGGAAAGAGGGCCGGACTATCACCCTGGATATCCACAATCCGCTCCCCACAGGCAGCGCAATTCATTGGCACGGTATCAAACTGCCGAGCACCATGAACGGCATACCCGGCATCAGTTTTGCCGGTATTCTGCCCGGTCAACGCTTCCGCTACCGCTTTAATGTGCAACAGAGTGGCACCTACTGGTATCAAAGCGCCTGGGGCTTTCAGCAGCAACAGGGACTCTACGGTGCCATCGTCATCGACCCAGCCGAAGCGGACCCTATCACCAGCGACCGGGACTATGTGGTGCTACTGTCGGACTGGAGCGATGAACGTCCCACCACTATTTACGCCAACCTGAAAAAAGACGGCCACTACTACGGTCGCCGCCATCAGCGCACTGCCACCGATCTTTGGCGCGAAGTGCGCGCCAAAGGCATCGAGCAGACCCTGCGCGAGCGGCACCGCTGGAATTTGCTCAGTCAATCCGACCGCACTGTCTCCGATGTCAGCGGATATACTTTTTTACTCAACGGGCAGACCCCCGAAGACAACTGGACCGCTCTGTTCAAGCCCGGAGAAACCGTGCGGCTGCGTTTTATCAACGCCTCCGCCATGACCCTGTTCGACCTGCGTATTCCCGACTTGGCCATGACCGTCGTCGCGGCCGACGGCCAAAATATCCAGCCGCTGCGGGTGGATGAATTTCGGCTCGGCACCGGCGAGACTTACGATGTCGTAGTGCGCCCCAGCGGCGACAGACCTTACACCGTATTTGCGCAAGCTATCGACCGTAGCGGCTACGCCAGTGGCACCCTAACCCCACAGGCAGGGCTCACCGCCGAAGTGCCCCCTATGGACCCAATCCCGGTGCTGGGCAAACGTGACCTGGGCCTGACCAATGCCAATTCCACGCCGGACTCTGACGAAGAATCTATGGCGAGACTCGCTCCCGCAGGGCTGGGTAGTAACAGCCCTATCGCCCATCCATCCAGTGAAAAAAGTTTTGCCGTAGCAACCCGCGCACAAGCACCCGCGAGTGGCTTAAATGATCCGGGGGTGGGCCTGCGCCTACACCGGCGACGCCACAACCGTCGGGTACTCACCTACGCCGACCTGCGTAGCCTCACACCCACAACCGACCAGCGCCAACCCCAGAGAGAATTACAGCTTCACCTAACCGGCAACCAAGACCGCTATATGTGGTCTATCGACGGCATTAAATTCAAAGATGCCTACCCCCTGGTTTTTAATCACGGCGAACGCCTGCGCATCACCCTGGTAAACGACACCCTGCTTATCCAGCCGATGCATCTACACGGTTTCTGGAGCGAGCTGGAGACCGGGGACGGAACCTATTTGCCGCGCAAGCATACAGTTCTGGTGCAACCCAGCGCCAAAATCAGTTATCTGGTCAGTGCCGATACCTATGGGCGCTGGGCACTGCAAAGCCAGATGTTGTATCGCACACAGGGGATGTGTCGAGAGGTGCGTATTGTTTAAATTATTTTCCTGCACTTTAACCATCGCACTTTGCCTCCTGAGTACGGCGATTTATGCCCAGCAGCAAGGCCCCATACACCACAGCATCCAATTTCGCAGTGGAGGGGAAAAACCCGTAGTAAAAGTCAGCCTCGATTATTTTGAACTACGTGGCCAAAACGGCGCGGAAATCGAAGGAGATTTTACCTATGGGGGCGATGTCAATAAAGTGGGCATCGAAGTGGATTTCGAACGTACCGCCGGGGAGGTGGAAAGAAAGGAATTATGGGGTTTCTACAGCCGCGCCATCACGGCGAACTGGAACCTGATCGCTGGTATTCGCCACGATTTCCAATTGGAAAGCAACAGCCGCAACTGGGCTCTTATTGGCATAGTCGGAGAAACACCTTACTCATTAGAATTGGATGTCGTTTTTTTTGTCGGCAAAAGTGGCAGTACCGCCCTGAGGATTGAAGGAGAATACGATCTAAAGATCGCGGAAAAATGGAGTTTGGTTCCCCGATGTGAACTGAATTTCTTCGGGCAAAATGACGAAGAGATTGGCACCGGATCGGGTTTGTCAGAGTTAGAATTAGGAATACGCCTGTTCTATAAAGTTTCCCCAAAATTTTCTCCCTATGCCGGCGTACACTATTCTAGGGAAATAGGAAATTCTGCAGATTTCGCCAGGGAAGAAGGCGAGGATGTGGGCCTAACTGTCTGGGCTTTGGGCTTCCGCGCCTGGTTTTAATGTAAAGAACGGCCCTTCTTTGCTAACACTTAACGCTAACTATTTGTTGGCTCAAAGTGATTGGCACAGTGTCTTAATACCAATCACTTTCATTGATTCAAAAAATAAAATAGCGCCTCCCTTACTTGAGTAATAAATACTGCACGCTAGATCGCCGCATAATTATTGGCGTATATGCCAGTAGTATTTTTCCTTTAAATCCACTGACAAACGTACTAGAACTCTTTCCATCTCACCTACTTTCAAGCGATAGTTTCGCCCTTACCCGTTGATCAAATCATTACTTCGGTCACAACGAGGGTTCGACGGCCAGCTCACCAGAATCACCGGTAACCATCTCCCGCCACCAGGTTCGGGTTGCCAGTGGCGTTACCACATTCACCGGAGCGCCAACAATTGGTGTCAGTAATGTCACGCCTTGGCTTTCGGCGGCAGCCTGCACTCGCTCCAGAGGCTCAAACCAATCGTGCAAAGCAAGGTCAAAAGTGCTGTTATGGATTGGTATTATCGCCCGACCGCGCAAGTCCAAATGTGCCTGCACACTCTCCTCCGGCTGCATGTGGATTTCACTCCACAAATCGTTATAAGCACCCGTTTCAATCAGGGTCAGATCAAAGGGACCGTAGCGCTCACCGATTTCTCGAAAGCCACCGAAATAACCACTATCACCACTAAAGAAAATTCGCGCATCGCGCCCACCAATTACCCAACTGGCCCAAAGGGTCTTATCCCGGTCGGCAAGACCACGTCCGGAAAAATGCTGGGCCGGAGTTGCTGTAAATTGCAAACTGCCCAATGAGAAGGACTGCCACCAGGCAAGCTCGGTAATTTTGCCCGCGTCCACCCCCCAGCTCTGTAGATGTCTGCCGACGCCGGTGGGGACGATAAAGCGCTCCACTTTTTCATCCAGGGTGCGCACGCTGGCCTTATCCAGATGATCGTAGTGATCGTGGCTGATTATCACCGCTTTCAATGCAGGCAGGTCCTGCAGGGACAGTGGCAGTGGATGGAAACGTTTCGGCCCCATCCACTGAAACGGCGAAGCGCGCTCACTGAATACCGGGTCAGTAAGCACATAGTCTCCATCAAGATGGATCAATACCGATGAGTGACCCAAGCGATAAACAGTGGGCCGCCCCTCATTGTCAGCAAGTACTTTCCCAGTGATGGATTGCAAGGGAATTGGCACTTTCGGTACCGGTGCAGCTCTCTCGGTGCGGATATAGGCATTGAGCATCTCCACAACCTTTCCCATTCCGGCTTTGTAGTCAATTTCCGTATTTTGAAACTTCTCGGATTGAGTCGCACAGCTATTAAAGAAACCAATCGACATAACAATAACCCCTACAAATAGGTACCAACGCTTCTTCATAGATACCACCAAGTAAACTATACCGTACAGTGTATGTACGACAAAGGAAAAAGTAAACCGGTTAGTGTAAAATTGCTCACCGAAAGAGACCCCTAGTGGGTAGTGGGCAGGTGCCCGGATGCAAACAGAGATACCGAGAGTCCCATGAGTGAAAAGATGTCAACCAGAAGCGCGCTGAAACGCCAAGCCATTATCGATGCCGCCAAACAGGCCTTTCATGAACTCGGTGTCCAGGGTACCAGCATGGATGAATTGTCAGCCCGCGCCCAAGTGTCAAAGCGGACTGTGTATAACCACTTTGCCAGCAAGGAAGCGCTGGTTATGTATTTGATTGGCGAGCTCTGGCAACAGGCAACCCTGTCTCCCGGCTGCGACTACAACCCAAACAACGATCTACATGCACAACTGCGCACCTTGCTAGCATTGGAAATTAAAACCATCTGCAACCCGCAGTATATTGAATTGAACCGTATGGCCTTCGACTACTTCTTTCACCAGCCGGATGCTCTGCACAAGGAAATGGAAAAATTTAAAGCCAATGAAACCGGTGTACAACGCTGGATAAAAGCCGCTGCGGCCGATGGCCGCCTGAAGCAGCTGGATCCTGAAATTGCCAGTGGACAGATTCACAACTTGATTAAAGGTAGCTGCTTCTGGCCGCAGCTGTTACAACTTTCGGGACCACCTAACCAGGCCGAGCAGGAGGCCCTGGCTGAGCGTACAGCGGCTATGTTTTTAAGCTATTATCAAACTTTATAAGCCTATCTGCTCGCTCTTTATATCCGTTAGGATTTGCAGGGTTACTCCACATAAAAATTCGCCGAGATACTTTGACGATGCAGCGTTTAAGCCGCATTCATACATCTTAGGAGCTTATAGATTTGATTAAACAACTTGGGCGAAAGGGTTCGAAAATAAAAACCTCTATAGAAAGCTCCGTTCGCGAACGGTAATCCACAATAAAATTTTAAACATCAATAGATGTATTTTATTCCAACCCTGACTTGGTGAAAACCTATATTACTGCAACACCCAACAAGGATATCACTCGCATTGAATATCGAACCTTTAATAAGAGTACGTGTATTGCCAATTTTTGATTTTACCTAAGAGCGAGGTGATTAATGAATTTGAAGTATTTATCACTCCTTATTGCTATCAGCTGCATTTTTTTGAAGAATGGGTGCCAACCGAAATCATGATCAAGTATACGGAATCCATTGTTAATTTATGGATAAAAAGAGAAATCGATGGTTACTTGTTTAAGCATTTATTCTCATGTGACATACACGATGAGATTGACAGAATAATTTTCAGGATGAAAGACATCCTAATCAATGAAAGACCTGAAGATAAAACAACAAACACACAGATCAGTGGAGCATCTATGTCAATGCCAAATTATCCACAAAAGAAAACTTTCTCGATAACTTGACATTTTCAAAGTGAACTTAGGCATCGGCCTAATTTTAGAGTCAGAGATGACAGATAGCATCTATCAAACACTCGAGAATTATGTGTTCTTTTCATGGAGCACAGGAGTTTGTGTCATTTAGATCCTATTAAATCCAGGAAACAGAAAGATAATGATCAGAAAATATAAACCAAAAGATACAGATACCGTTTTAGATATTTGGCTGAAAGCCTCTGCCGAAGCACACAATTTTATCTCTCCTGAATTCTGGGAGTCACAATTAGACAACATGCGCAATATCTATCTACCCTCCTCAGAAACTTATACTTATGAGAGACAAACGGAGATAGCTGGATTTTATTCCCTTTACGGGCACTCACTTGCGGCGCTCTTTGTTTATCCACATCTCCAAGGCCAGGGTATAGGAAAACAGCTGCTTTCTCACGCGAAATCCAAACAACCTCACCTGACACTGGCCGTTTATAAAGAAAACGTAGCCAGCTTTCGCTTTTACATATCTCAAGGATTTCAGCTGATTAAAGAACAAGTCGATGAGCACACCGGGCATATCGAATATTTAATGGAAATAAAAATCTAGCCACCACGACCGATTATAAAATCATTCACAACGATTAGTTATTTTATTCACCTGCAATAATTAGGCGGGAAAATAGTAATTTATATTACCCGCATAACTCTGCCTAGTGAAAAGGTGAGAAAATAACCCTACTAGCAAGAAGCTCATTAGTATCACCCCAAAATTTTTCTCCAGAAGCCAATTAAGCTACTTTGTGAGATCCCGCTAATCCACATGATACTACTGTATTTTTGACCGTTCCTTCAGCTGCGACCAGCTGTTCACCCTTAGCCTCACTAAAACGTTCCGTCAAATAATCACTCTGCCCACGCAGCAATATAGTAGTCTTAACCAACTCTTCCAAAACATCGATAACCCGATCCCGGAATGAGGAATCCTTTAGGCGCCCCAGCTCATCAAATTCCTGCCACGCCTTGGCAATGGAGGATTGATTGGGAATCGTGAACATGCGCATCCAACGCCCTAGTACGCGCAGACTGTTAACTGTATTGAACGACTGGGAGCCACCGGATATCTGCATGACTGCCAAGGTTTTTCCCTGAGTGGCTCGGGTTGCGCTCTGATCCAGTGGTAGCCAGTCAATCTGGTTTTTGAAAACCGCAGATATATTCCCGTGGATCTCCGGGCTGATCCAGACCTGCCCTTGGCTCCAAGCCGACCATTCTCTCAATTGATGTACCTTCGGGTGCTCAAAATTGACACCGTCGTAGAGCGGAAGGTCAGCGGGATCAAACAAACGCACCTCGGCATCAAAGTACTGCAGTATTTCGGCAACTTGATTAGCCAGTAAGCGTGAAAAAGAATTGGGCCTAAGCGATCCATACAGAATCAGAATTTTTGCAGGCTCGCTGCTGGGCGAAGATTTCTGCAAACGCCGTTGGATTTCGCTGCGGGTATGCCTGGGTAGCATAAGACTTTACCTCAAAATACCTATATTTCTGGAATATTCGAAATATAGGTTAAAATAATAGACTAGTTACAGTTAACCGATTCCTGGCCAGGTGTCATACAACACTCTTCCATCAGGTAATTCACCAAGCCCATAAGTTCGGGGAAACAGGCTTCGCAACGCAACACTCTTCCTTCGCGTTTTTGTACCATCAAACCAGAGCTAACTAATCGACTGATGTGGTGAGACAATGTAGAGCCCGGAATATCCAGCTGTTCCTGAATAGCACTTACGGCAAGACCATCTGGTCCCGCTTTAACCAGCAGGCGATAGATTGCTAAGCGGGTGGTATGACCCAGCTCAGCGAGTTTCTTGGCGGCATCTTGGTGTTCCATGGCAATTACGATATACCACACTGAGCAATCTGTAAACTACATTTCTAGAAACTTCGAAATTAATCCAAATTATAGCACCCCAAGGGGTAACATTCTGAAGCCACCAATGAAGCTCCCCCAATAAGGCTGACTACAGAGGACCTCATAGAGCCTGAAGTCTGGCGCTTCTATTTATCGGTCATTTATCCGTGGGGCTGAATTGTAAGGGGCGAGTGATTGTTAATATTGGAGTCCTATCGATTTTGGAATAACAGCATACCCTTACCGGAAGCAATTCATCACTTATTCCTAATGGGGTTTTTCAAACCATTCCAGCACTATACCCTGAACCTAGAGTGCTATATTAGAAAGCTTTTGTAAGTATTGACCTATAAAAATAGTATTTAATCTTACCTATAAACCTACACTCAACTCTGAAGTGCATTACCCTTTAGGCTGCCGAGAAAGCCGTATATTCTCCCAATATCTGCCTGGAATTTTATAGCCCAACGTTTTCTGAGACGATTATGTAAACGCTCAATAAAAACTTCGACATCATTTTGAATCACAAGCTTGAAGTCCGTATTTCTCGGAAAGTACTGGCGCAGCAAGCCATTAGTGATCTCATTCAGGCCACTCCCCCAAGAGGTATACGGATGCGCAAAATAGATGGCTGAATCCAGTACCTCGCCAGTCTTCACGTGCAGGGCAAATTCTTTTCCATTAAGATAGCAATGGTGTGTAATAAGACTTTATACGGCTCAAGTTTAGCGACCAACTCTGCCGTTTTGCGCTCAACCTTCTGAAAGAGAGTAAATTTACTCTTACCATCTACTCTGGTAACCAGGGCACCGCTATGGCCTTTACCTATAGCGGTATCTAGTTCCCCGTCTCCGATGCGAGTTTTATCATCGATAACTGGTGGGCGCTGCTCGATGCTGATGGCGTTCTTGATGTGCCCGCGAGTTGATTTTCCATTTGCTCGTTTGTCGTAGGGTCTATCCCGGCGCCGCAAGTTCTCCTACAGGGTACCACGCTGCTTATCAGCCCAGACATGCAGGTAAATGATTTCATGGCTGAGACAGACTTTCTTCCTGTTCTAGCCTGCCAGAGATTTTCTTTGGGCTCCATTGCAGCTTCAGCTTGCTCTCTATCCCTGCAATGTTCTTGGGTAGCATCTTTGTTGTTATTCTCGCTTATCTACACCGCTCTTCAGTCATCCGTTGGGCTTGTTTATAGCGGTAGCCATAGCCACCTCGATTACGAGCCAGCGCTCTACTAATCGTAGTTTGGCTAACCCCAACCTCCCTGACGATTGACCTCTGACTCCAGTCACTTTTCTTTAATGCCTAAATCTGGCATCGTTGCTTACCGGTCAGTTGTTTATCGCTTTCTGTCACCACTTAATCTCTTGGCGGAGAAGAAGCGGCAGATATTACCTTCGACTGACCGTCCTTTTCCAAGTGATTAACTGATGCACTTCAAAGTTGAATGCAGGAAAACATAGGAATCAGTAACAATGCTCCCAAGCAAGATATATCTCATTGATAAAGCAAAAGAGTTAACTGATGCCTGGCATCAAGTATTCGATGATATTGAGATTTTCGAAATCATAGAGGGCGATTACTTTTCACAGCCTGCCGATGCCATGGTAAGTCCAGCAAACAGCTTTGGAATCATGGATGGGGGATTAGACCTCCCAATTAGAAATACTCTTGGCTTTGAAGCTGAAGAGAAGTTGCAAAAACGGATAAAATCTGATTTTCACGGTGAACTGCCTATAGGGGCGGCAATCATTGTTTCAACGTCCCACAAAAATTGGCCTTACTTAATTTCTGCTCCCACCATGCGCATACCGGAAGATATCTCAAATACATTAAATGCTTACCATGCTTTCAGGGCCATTTTGAATTCAGTACAGCTATTTAATAAGGCACACCCCAAAGAAAAGATTAATTCAATCGTATGCCCAGGTTTAGGTACAGGCATCGGGAATCTACCCGCAAGACGCTGCGCTGGCCATATGCGGGCAGCCTACAACTATCTCTCCAAACCCTCTAGAATTCCAAGCTTTAATGAAATTCATGAAACGCACAGGAGACTGCAGTTGGCCAACTAGGGAAGTTTAAGAATAATAACCCCCTATTTTTACTCGACCCAACGCCCCCAAAAACCTTTCCTAACCAAGAAGACGAAAAAGTTATTATGATTTTCATTTTTTGAAAAAATGGAAGCATTAAAAACCAAGAATTTTCTGACTTTTTATAGCTAAAACGCCAACAAGGCCCCAGTAAGGGGCCTTGTTTCATTTTTAGGGGCTACAGTTTATCCCAAGCCATATCCCAGTTCGATCCTCTGCCCGGCTCAAACTGGTTTGCACTTCGACTCCACTGCACACAGTAACCAGAGTTGGGGAAAGGTTTACACTGATAAATATTACCATCACTGGCCATCACTTTTGTTCCTGCAGTATATGATTTTAAACCTTCAGGAAATACATAATCATAGTTACCTGACGGTGGTGGTGCTACATCGTCATCCATCAAGTGGAAATCCTGCATGGTTTGATCAATCAAGTTGCCATCCATATCTTTTATTACGATCACCAACATGTGATGTCCAGGTTCAGATTTTGAGAGTGTCAAAGTCTTATCCAATCTCTGACCATCACTCATATTGACTTCATAATTAGCCAGTGTTTCTCGCGCATGATTCAAAACCTTGAGATCGGCCCTGATGTTACCTTTTGCAGTAAGAGCGAGCTGTAAAGAAAGTGGCTCTCCAGATATTGAGTACATATCTTCAAGCCCTGACACATCTAAATCGTAGTCAGGTATCGGGCTATTGATCTCATAATTGATTTCAACACGCTCCAGACCACTTCCATTCTGCAAATATATTGGGTTTGAGCCGTAGACTGGGCTAAATTGATCTTCATTAATAAGCTGACCTGCGCGAACACTGGTCTGCTCTTGGTTGATTTTGGCCGCAAGATTATATGCCCAATTATTAGCCATGCCCTGTTCATCTGTAGCAATTTCCAACACGGTCGAATACGTAGGTTCTTCGCTGCTACTACTGTAAACACGCGTGGAAACTTTATCCCCAACTTTTAAATTTTGTGTTGGGTTGATAGTTCCACCCTGACTCCAGTCTGATTCGGGGATACCATCACCACCAAACTCTACGTCAATAACATTGTAAAAGGCCGCGGCTGTATCCGCTACATCCCATACTGCGAGAATCACTTGGTAGCCTTCTCGATCGGGAACTACACATTCGTGATGCATATCAATCGGTGGCTTCTGGTTATTTCCATCGACAGCACAGAATGGATTGAGATCAAATGAGTCACGGGTTAATGGCTGATTCGGGTTCCAGTTCTGTTTGGTAATATAATATTTCCAGTCACGGGCAACATGATTTGCCGTAAAGTGCCACTTAAAAGTTTGTTTACCCGCTGTAATAGGATTTTTGAGCCAACGGTCAGCCGTTTGTTCATTTAAAGGCGACCACACATTGCTACCGGCACTGGCAATCTTACCATCCGCCGGACCACTTTGCGGAAATCCTTCAGGGCCTTCAACACTCTGCGGCTCCCATTGAACAGCCCCGCAATCCACATTCTTTTGACCTGTTGTGGATAAAGGATATTTACATAAAGTTCCCCGTGCAGATGCAACCCCTCCACCATACTCTTCAACATAGCCATGACTCATTACATTGGAACTAATACCAGCCAAAAGCATCGCCAGTAGCGTTTGATTTAATGCAGGTTTTTTCAAAGATGGAGCCGATTTTTTCATTCGTAAAATCATATCTACAACCATTATTTATGCATGTACGGTTTCCTTCCTGGGTATGTTTAATTCCCTATTTAGCCCTACAAAGCAAGTACTACTATTTTTAGAAAATTACTCACAAGGCGTTATTGTCAGGTTAATGGACTGTGACCCACAGATGCGGTTCCAAAAATTTTTATTATTGTGCAAATAATGTGAAATCTTGTCGCCATACGCAAACTCGAAGTTCTGTTTAAGATACTCTCAAGAGAGCTTTCCTTATACCAACCGTCTAGACGGGTGGTATAAACGCCTCAATAGCAAAATTTCAGCGATATAGTTCGCCTAATTTTTTTCATCCCCAGCCATTCAAATTAATGGCCAAAACTCGATTACCGTTCCAGAAAAATAAAAATCACCATAGGTAGGATCAGTATCTTTTTTATGAAAATACTGTGTATCGATAGAACTTATTTGCACTATTTGCGCTTGCCACCCCCTTGATGTTCTGCGAGAAAGCAGCTTAAGGAAACTCTGAATAACCCCATGATGCCATGGACTGTTAGACCTGCTCACCATCGAGGCATGGCTTCGCAGGAGTGACTAAGTTCCTCCAGGAGGTCACAATGTAGCGCAGGAATCACCCTGAAAGCTGCGTAGAGCGCGACTTAAAAGCACTGCTAGTGCGTGCCGCTCTTGCAGCTGGCTAGGCGCGCTGCGCCTAATATCTGTCGCCTTCAAGCCCCGAAGAGAGATTAAGGAATCAATCCGAGGCTCTTTAAGTGGTTTTTTTAAGTAAATGAGAACATCCAGAAAAGCATAAAAAAGAAAAACAAATTCTCAGCGACACGCACATTTGCCGTATTCCCTTCAGCATCTTAAACGCTAGTCTTGTGACTCTTTCTGGCATTTATTTGGAATCAATCCTATCAAGTACAAGCCAGCCGCCGCTGGATATCTATCATTATCAGTAGATTAGCTAGAAACCAAAGATCCTTTATAATAAAGATCCCACTAGAGGACAGCAGTCCTAGACTCACCCAGCTCCCTGGGTAGCTGAACAGAAAGGTCTGTGTAGTCAAAAAAACCGCACTACAAAGTAATATTCCCGGCCAAAATAATGCGCGAATATGAATACCGATGGCCAACACAACCAAAGCGGCCAAGTCATAAACACCAATAATATTGGAGGTCTCCTGAATATCGAAAAAGCGATAAAGCCAGGCCATAAGAGGGGAGCTACTAACCAGGCCTTCAATACCCTGAGCCTCTATAGCCGTAAACTTCATGCCACCAATCCACAGCAAAACCAAACCTACCGGCAGAAAATTTAGCCAAATATATAGTCGCGATTGAAGGGTGTTGTGGCTAAGTAGAGTCAAACCTATTGCGACCAATGCAAAGTATTTGATCACACCCTGCCCGGAACCGAGCGCGGGAAACCCACCCAAGCTCTCTATCCAATGGGCACTGCCGAAGAGGCTGAGTAAAGGCACTACGGATAGTACAATCATCCATAAAGCCAAAACACGCATCCATTTTCGGTGTAAAAATGAAAGTAGCGCTAATACGGCTGCCACCATGAAAATGGTCGCTGACGCAATCCCTGCTACTGTGAGATCAGACGCTTGGCTAATACCATAAAATCGAAAAATTGATGCTAAACCGCCCTGTTGGCCAGAAAATATAGCGATAGCAATCAGTGCAAAGGAAAGGCCCAAGAGGGCCGATATCAGTTTTTGTAAGCGGATATTCATTGTTCCGGGCCATATCGTGAATAATAATTTCAGCGCAGTGCCACTCGTCACTTTCCGTTAATTTAGCCACCCTTACCGAAAAGTTTCCGGAAGCATGACGATTCACAAAGGTGGCGTGGCGAAAAACTGGATGCCGATAAAGAGTGGTCGGACCCGGCGGGAAATTATTACAGCTGCCCTCAAGTACCAGCATATGACACTGCCCCCTGGCGACTCGCCAAGAACAACTGCCGCTGCACACTACGACCAAACTACTCCAAGATCAGAGTGCCCCGGTACATCTGCATCTGGCAGCTAAAGGGATACTTTCCCGGTTTCGCAGCCGGTATCTCTACGGAAGTTTCCTGATTGAGTTCTAACTCAGCACTAATGCCCAGATCCGGGATAATCACCCATTCGGAGCAGGGGCTCGGGTCTTCGCGACGAAAGTGCAAGGTGGCAGCTTGATTGGCAGGTAGGCGAATATGATCCGGCTCATAAACGCCGCCTCTAACCAGAATTTGCAATTTCTCACTAGCCTCCACAGCCTGTACCGCACCGCGCCTGGGCCCCAACCAAAACCACCAAATAATGGCAATAATCAGCAATACTCCGATTGTATTTACCAAGACCGCTTCCATTAGTGGACCTCCGAAGGCTTAAAAAGGCGTAGGCGATTGGCATTGCTCACCACGGTGAGAGAGGAGAGCGCCATGGCGGCACCGGCGACAATGGGGCTCAGGAGCATGCCGGTTATCGGAAACAAAACCCCTGCAGCAATGGGAATACCCAGAGTGTTGTAGATAAAGGCCCCGAACAGATTCTGTTTAATATTGCCCAATGTTGCCCGCGATAACTCCACCGCATTGGCGACGCCATGCAGGGAGGAACGCATCAGAGTGACATCGGCACTTTCGATAGCGACATCGGTGCCCGCACCAATGGCAAAGCCCACATCGGCGCGAGCCAAGGCCGGCGCATCGTTGATACCATCCCCCACCATCCCCACACGCTCACCGCTTTTTTGCAGCTCGGCAACGATTTGCTCTTTATCTTCCGGCAATAACTCCGCGTGCACCTTATCGATGTTAAGGCGGCGGGCCACGGCCTCAGCACTGGCCCTGTTATCACCAGTGAGCATTTCGATACGCAGACCCAGTGTACGCAAACGCGCGATCGCCGCCTCGGCATCGCTGCGGATAGGGTCGGCCACCGCGATAATACCCTGCAGCTCACCATCCACAGCCCCATACATCACCGTGCGCCCCGCTTCCGCCAGGGAATTGGCTCGTGCCTGCCAGTCCCCCAGGGCAATATTTTCCCGTTGCATTAACTTACTGTTGCCAAGCAGCACTTTTTTGCCGGAAATCGTGCCCCTTACCCCATGTGCAGTAATGGCTTCAAAATCGCCCGGCGCCTGCAGGCCCAGTTTTTTCTCCTGGGCGGCAGTGACGATTGCCTCAGCCAGCGGGTGCTCGGAGCCCTGCTCCAGACTCGCCAACAGTTGCAGCAACTGGTCGCGGTCTCCATCGCTTTCGATATCGGTAAGACGCGGCGAGCCCTCGGTGAGGGTGCCGGTTTTATCCACAACCAACACGTCCAGGTTGCAAGACTGCTGCAACGCCTTGCCGTTACGGACCAGCACGCCGTACTCCGCCCCTTTTCCCACGCCCACCATCACCGACATGGGTGTCGCCAGCCCCAGAGCACAGGGACAAGCGATAATCAGCACCGAAGTCAGCACCACCAGCATATGAGCCGCGCGGGGCTCAGGCCCCAGATTGAACCAGACCAGTGCCGCTCCTACGGCAATAATCATGACAACCGGTACAAAAACTGCAGAGATCCGGTCGGCCAGGCGCGCGATGGGTACCCGCGAGCCCTGGGCGTTTTTAACCATCTCGATAATTTGCGCAAGGCGGGTGTCGGCGCCGACTTTTTCCGCGCGAAACAGCAGGCTACCGTTTTTATTCAAGGTGCCGGCGGCCAAGTTATCCCCCTCGCCTTTCTTCACCGGCACCGGCTCGCCGGTGAGCATGGATTCATCCACCAGGCTGGAGCCCTCCAAGACCACGCCATCCACGGGAATTTTTTCACCGGGCCGCACGCGCAACTGGTCCCCGGTCTGCACCTGATCTATCGGCAGGTCTACCTCTTTACCAGCGCGCAGCACCCGCGCCGAGGCATCCTGCAGCTCCAGCAGTTTCTCCACCGCCGCACTGGTGCGCCCGCGGGCGCGCACTTCAAGCGCCTGGCCCAGGCTGATCAGGCCGATAATCATGGCGCTGGCCTCGAAGTACACGTGGCGCGCAGATTCCGGTAACAGGTGCGGCACCAATACCACCAACATCGAGAAGAGCCAGGCCGTGCCCGTACCCAGCGCCACCAGGGTATCCATGGTGGCACTGTGGTGACGCAGCGCCTTCCAGGCACCACTGAAGAACTGCCCACCGCAAAACACCAGGATCGCCAGGGTGACAAGTCCCATTGCACCCCAGGCGAGCTGGTCTGCTAGAGAATTCACCGACATCTTGTCGGTGATCAGCCCCCAGGCCATCAGCGGTAGGCCCACACCCAGTGCGATGGCGGAGCGCCAGAGAAGCTGATGATAGTGACGCTGCTCCTGGGCGCGCTGCTCCTCACGCCGCTGGCGCTCGCTGCTCATAGCCACTTCGGCGTCGTACCCCGCCTGGCGCACCGCCTCGATACAGGCCTGAGACGCAGCCGCTCCCTGCACGGTGAGCGTCTTATCGGCCAGGTTGACACGGGCATCCTGTACCCCCGCCACGCCCTGCACGGCACGCTCGATCTTGTTCACACAGCCGGCACAATTTACGCCGCTTAAACGGAACACTGTCTGCCTTGATTGCTGCTCATTCGCCATAATGCTCTCCCGAGAAACCATTTCTAGCGACAAAGTTACAACCTTACCGCTGGGGTAAGGCAATAGTCTGCGCAGCAATCTCTTCTTTATTTGCGCAAGCGTCGCCAATCTTCAGCTTAGCGGCCCAATTGCTGCCTCGGAGGCCTAGCCAAACTCGAGTGCAAAGGCCGCGCAAGGCCCACTTCGGAGTGTTATTATCGCGCCATGAAACACCCCCTGCTCCCTGAAAGACCCCTGAGTATCTCACCGTCTCTGGCCGCGACTGTTGGCCTGGAGGAAGCGGTATTACTCACAGCACTCGGCGACTTGACGCCTTTCCTACCCCTGGAACCTTATGGGGGGCGGGATTGGTACACCGCGCAGGGGGAGCAGCTGTATCTGTTGCTGCCGTTCTGGCAAGCGGCCGATATTCAGCGTGTGGCCACTAGCCTACGCAACCAGGGAGCTCTATTGCTTGGCGCGGCTCCATTCGGCAGCAGCGAGATCCTGAAGTTCGCCCTACCCGGCGAATACAAGCGCTCCGCCGCCACACCACCGCCTGTCCAACAGGCGCATGCACCGTCCAGCCGCAGCGCCAATACCATCGCACCGGGCTGGCAACCGGATGCCGAAACCATGGCGCGTATCAGCCAACTGGGTATCCCCGAGCATTTCGTGCGCGAACAACTACCGGAGTTCGTCACCTACTGGCGCGAACGTGCGGAACCACGTCATTCCTTTGGCTCCTTGTTCCTCCGCCAGGTAAAGAGTAAATGGGAAGCCTTTCGCGCTACCGCCCAGCGAAAACAGGCTCTGCCTGAGGGCTGGCAACCGAACAGCGACACCCTGCGCAAACTGGCAGACGAAGGCGTGCCCAGCACATTTGTCAGCCGCGGATTACAGCGCTTTCTCGATTACCATCACTCGAGCGGCAAGCAGTCCATTTCCTGGGACTTAGAATTCAATGACTGGATCATGGAAGACTGGGAAAAGCAGGACACCCCGTTTATCGAAAAGCGTAAACCCACCGCTATGGCGCGTGACTGGCAGCCCAGTGAACACACCTGGGAACAGCTACAGCGTCTGGCAATCAATCCGCGCTTTGCCGCCGAGCTGCTGCCTGAATTTATCTATAAGTGGACTGAGCGGGGCGGCCACAGTGCCCGCTGGGGTGAATTATTTATTGAATACGCCCGCGAAGAATGGGCCTATTACTGCCAGGGTATTGAAAAGAACCCGGTAGCTAAACCGATCTCACGCAATTGGCAACCGGGCGGTGATTGTCTCAGCCACCTGGTAAACCAGTGTGAAATCGAGCGGGACTTCGCCCTCTCCCTCGTGCCTGAATTTATTATTTACTGGCGCGGACAAAATGCCGCGCGCAAAAGCTGGGACGCCGTATTTGTGCGTCATGCCCGCCACCAATGGGCGGAGCGCAACAAGTTGGCAATAGGAAACTCTTATGGCAAACCACAAGAATCCAATAACAGCGCAAACCAGCGCACCCGCGACCGATCGATCGGCGACATACTCACAGACACAAACTGGTAGCGGACAAAGCCAGGAACAGCTGAACGAGAAAAAACGTGTAATCAACGAAGTGTTTGCACTTTTTAAACTGAATTACCACAACCAGTTCAGTGCCGCCTTCCCGGATACGGAAACCTTGCACCACGCCAAGCGTTTGTGGCTGGAGGCTCTGCTCTCTTTCGCCCCGCAAGATATTATGCAGGGCGCGAAACGCGCGATTTTGCAGAGCGAATATCTACCCACAGTACACAAGATGTTGCAGCTTTGTGCCGCTGGTGAAAATGGCCTTCCAGAAGCCCGTGCCGCCTATCGAGAAGCCTGCAACGCCCCAAGCCCCAAAACCAATCACAAGTGGAGCCACCCAGTGGTATACCACGCTGGGCGCGAATCCAATTGGCATTTCCTCGCCAATAACCCCGAATCTATCGCCTACCCGGTATTTGCCGAACACTACCGCAAACTCTGTGGGCGGGTTTTGGAAGGAGAAAAACTCAGCGCACCAGAACCATTAAAACTGGAAGAAAAACCAGGAACACCTCTTTCCAAAGAAGAGAATGCACAAAAGATGGCTGCTTTGCGTGCTGAATTAGGTATTTAAACTTCTGTAGATGGCGTTAAAAAATACGCTTAGCGCCGTTCTCCAAACACCCACCTCCCTTCATACTTTCCCAAATCATGACCAGATCTACTGAAAGCTTTAGGTCACCTTCCCTGTATTTTATTAAGCCATCCTCAAAAGATAGAACGTCTTTCAGATTCAAGATTATCTTGAAGCTGTTCGGTATCCTGACAAGGATTGTAATAATCCTACCCACCAACGACGGACACTCTCTTAAGCGATAAACTACGTAGCAGAGGTGGCCTAATGCATGACTCATCGCAATCTTGCTGGATAGCAGAATACGACCTAATTGGCTTACAATTTATTCAGAAGCACCTTAGAGTATACAAGGAAGCCACAGTAAGTAAATACACACTTACAACCCTAATCACTTATAAGAATAACGCCGATAAATGGATGGGGACCTTTAGAGAAGCAGAGAGAATGACTTTGTTCTACGCTTCCAGAACCAACAATAATAAACAGCTTACAAGCCTCAGCAGATCAATTGAATAAGATAAAAATTGAGAAAGTTTATGATTCAAGCATTATTGGCAAGCGGTATAGTTTTCGTTCTATTAAAACTCTTTGAACGAGGAAAAAATCGGGGGTTAGACGGATTTACATCTTTTGCCTTTGTACTTATTCCAGCAATGTTGATTTTCTTAGCCAGAATAGTCACAGGAATAGCGGGCATCAATCAGGAGCTTTTATTTATACTGGTAATATTATACCTCATTATTCCGGCACTTATGTTACGATTTCAGTTTGAACTCCCATGGAAACCCTCGATACTTTATGGACTAATGGTGTTATTTGTCGTAACGGCAGTTGATAGCATTTTTTATCTACTAATTAACACCTACGCAGCCTAAAAATCCTAGCACGATAAAATCGTGCCATTTACACCTTGGGAAAATGAACTAACGTATAGTTCAACTACAGATAATCAGACACAAACTTAAGGAATAAATCTTGAAGGAATTGTTTTATTTGGTACCCACTGCATTGCTATGTATTTCATGTGCCACCGTAAAGACAGTGAACCCCGAGAACAATCAGGTAGATATTAGCCATCAAGGACATAGGAGTTATTGTGAGAGTATTCCAAGAGTTTACAGTGGCACCTCATACTCCTTCTGCCTGCTAAATAGCGAACCAAGTGAACATATAAATAAAGGGTCAACGGTAAACAATGTGCCCCTAGCCGCAGTTGATGCCGTATTTTCGGTAGCAGCAGATACTGTTGTATTGCCATATACAGTATTTATGCAGGCAAAAAATGGCAATATTAAAGTGAATTAAAAGTCATGAGTTTTAAATTTCACCCCTCAGCCCAGATAAAATCGAGCACGCTTCTTACGACAACTGATCACCGTTTAATTAAACAGGACAAACCCTTAAAGTAATAATGGCATATTCCATCATGAGTAATGAGCAACCAAATAATCCATTGCATGGTGTCACACTAGAGACAGTTGTAACGAAGCTTCGAGAGCATTATGGCTGGGACGGATTGGCCCAAAGGATTGACATCAATTGTTTTAAGAGTGACCCATCGATAAAATCATCACTGAAATTTTTGCGTAAAACCCAATGGGCCAGAGATAAGGTTGAGCATTTGTATATTTCAACCTTTGAAAAACCATCCCCCTGGGGTGGGTCCAGTTGAATTATTTACGATTATACCGGCGCTGCGGTTGCCTACCCTCCCAACCATAAACACGACAGGTAAGGCCGTAGAAATTTCAGCTCGACTTTACGGCTTCGTTTCTCCTGAAACATAATATCGACCATGAAAGACTTATAGATACTGGATACATGCCCACAGGAAAAATATCCCTTACAACTGGACTTTAATTGGGATGAAATTTCGGCACAGACCTGACCGCCATCCTTCCTGAAAATTGGTGGAGTGTTATTATTGATAGTTTTTCAGAACCCAAAGCGAATACAGTTTTTCAAACAGCGCATACTTAAGGATCCAAATATCAATCAATAGCATTGTTATCACTGGGTCTACTTTTGGTGACCTCACCCAAATTATGGATAAGTAGAGTCCCTAGCGGCGATCAAACCCCCAAAAATGCTCTGTAGTGGTCAATAAAAATTATGATACCTAGCAATGGATATGATGATAAAATTTCATCCCAGCCCTATAAATATTTAAAAGAATTTTCATATACGTCTAACGGAAATAAGCTCGGTAAAACTACTTGATCAAGCAGTTAACTCCCCTACATCGAGCAGCAATCATCAAAAATATATATGGATCGATCATGAAAAAAATAAAATTTCTGATAAACATAGTTGTGATACTTACGCTATCAATCGGGAATCTGACTGCCGAAGAGGTTAAGATAGATGAAACTCTTACCATTCATTACAAGCAGGTCGGCGAGGGCGATACAACCATTATCTTTATCCCGGGTTGGATGATGTCGACCGATGTATTTGAGCATCAACTTGCACATTTTGAGGGCTCAAAAAAGTACCGGGCGCTGACATATGACCCGCGAGGCCAAGGGAAATCCTCAAAACCTGTTGAGGGGCATACCTACCAACAGCATGCTCGGGATCTAGCCCGGCTGATTGATAAATTAGATTTGGAAAATATAATTCTAGCGGGTTGGTCCTATGGTGTCACAGAACAACTGGCTTACTTGAATCAGTTCGGAACTGATAAGCTCAAAGCAATGATCATGATCGACACGGGCCCAGATATTACAGGGGCCACGCGCGATGAATGGGTGTGGTACCTAAACGACGATTCAGATGGCTATTCACGCGGGTTTACCGAGGGTATTATTGAAAATCGAGAGAAGGTAATTGCTGAATTTAGTGAATGGATGCTCGAAAACCCTACCCCAGAAAAAGTTACTTGGGTATCCAATATCGCCCGTCAAACTTCCAGCAGTGTTGCTTCCATTAATAATGCCACAGGATTTTATTTGGACTACAGTAGAGACCTTATTTCACAGGAAGGAAAGTTGCCTCTACTTTATATCGTGCGTCAAGAGATGAAGGAAGTGGCGGACAGGTGGATTAAAGCCAACACCCCATCGGCAACAGCCGTTTATATGGGGAAGCATATGATGTTTTGGGAGAGACCTAAGGCGTTTAACCACGCCTTGGATAATTTCCTGTCAAGCATTGAAGGTAAGTGATCTATCTTTGACCTATACGCCCGAAAAATATTACGCCTCAATTTGCATACAACTGGGGTATCTTAGGCCCGATAACACCGGGCCTAAATTCCAGGGGATGTTTCTTTTAAATTCAGGTTGAATGCATAGCCAATAGAGACCAACATTTGGTAATATCGCACCAACTTAAAAAGTAAAGTAACAGAATATACCAATTGTATTACTATGCTCGGCATGGCCGATTAATCGAGAAAGTAACACTACAACTATAAATTGGGGACTACGGTCCCTACCTTAGCTTCTCGGCACGTCGAGTCTAATTTTAGAGAAGAAATGCCAAAAAAAACGTTTACTATTGGGCAACCTAAAACCCCAACATTTTTTTGAAACTTATCTCAGTATAGATTTCTCATTTCCGGCTTTCTCTATAAATCACATTGATTAACACAGTAACCAGATGTTCCTTTCCTCTATGTACAAATTTTTATTTACAATAGCCCTCGCCTTTTTCTCTTTTATCCTGTGGATAATTTATTTAGCAAACACAGCCAGCAACAGCATTTTCTTTGATCTTGTGAGGGCCATTCCATATGGTGATAAGTTCGGGCATATTTTTCTGTTTGGCCTACTCGCTTTTCTGGCTATTGTGGCCAGTAGGTTTCGCACCTTCAAGTTGAACGCGCTAAAAATCTACTATGGGACTCTAGGAGTATTAATATTTGCTTTGACTGAAGAGGCAAGCCAGGCATTTTTACCTTCACGTACTTTTGACTTTCTGGATTTGGGTGCCGATCTTATCGGTATTGCACTTGCCAGTTTGGCGGCCCATCAATTAGAGCGGCGAAACCCTGATATAAATCGCTAACATACAGCCGGAATTTCGACCCTGATAAGAAATTTACCCGTTGTACGATTCCCTTCCATCGGTTACATGCTCAATACGTCGCTGATGTATTACTTGGCAATGGCATTGTGGTCCAGTGACTTCCTGACTGAATCCCAGCCCACCAGCTTAAAATTCTGTGTAGCACTGGGCAGTCGGTTTCTGCCGTCTTGAATAACCAGGAGGCCCTCCGGATAATCCGATCCAAGGTACGCGCTGGTTACCTCCAGGCCATCAGTCTCTGAACTGCCATCAATTCCTGCCTGCATATTCAGCGCTACCCTGAACTGCCCGATAAAGTCCTTACCATCCCGAGAGAACGCAGCATAGCTGTCGTTACCCTGGGTGGAGGCTATCAGGTAACCGCTATCTCAGCCGCTAGTATTTTGTTATCCACGGCAGCAAGCAGCTGCGGCTGTGTCGTATTGCCAGATTGTTTTTCTAAACTTAGCGACCAAATCCCCCGGTCCTCCTCGGCGAAGAAAAGGGTTTGCCTTTTGTCATCCACAACACAACCTTCAACTTGGCTGTCAACGGAAATCCGTGCCTGAATACTAAGGGTAAACTCTGTGGATTGACTATCCAGGAAAAGCTCTAACTGATACAGCCCTGCGTCTGAAATCTGCGCTCATATCCGGGGATCAGGGTTTTAAATACCTCCAAACTGGCGAGTAAATCGGAGGGAATCACATCCAAGGCTACAGCGCGGTTTCCGGTGCAGGGAGCTCACACCGTTAATCGTGGCGGCGTTCAGATTGGGATCTAGTCCGGCGCCCCCCCACAAAACGGCCCTCGCCCTGGTCGCGGGCAATGAAGACCCCCGGCATGCGCTGCAGGGCTTCGGTCACATTGGAATCGGGCAGTTCGCCGATGGCATCGGAGGTTTGCACCGCCACCACTTTGTTAGAATTCTGCTGACGACCCAGGTCGCTGCGCGCGCTGCTGGTCTGGGCGGTGACGGTTACCGTTTCCATAACGCGGGATTGATTTTCCTGCGCGAAGGCATTGGCACAATAAACAATGTTGGCGCAAAAAATAACTGAGGCGAGTGCTGTCACCGGAGGGGTGGGCCATCGAACGTCAATGGTTTTACTCTTCATCGTATCCCGCTCCAATTGATATCGATGGCGTATTTATTGGAGCGCAGACTAGAGGGCCTCTATGAGCTTTGCATGACGATTTTTTTAAGCTGTCATCAAGCCTTCAGAAAAACCTGGAAGTTTTCCGCTCAATTTTTCCTACCGGTGATACTTTATTAATTGGCAGCAAAGTCGAGAAACATTCACCTGTAGCAAGATTGCCTACTAATGAATGGCTCACCGGGTGGTACCGCCACATGATCTACAGTGATTTCCACCCTATGTGTGCACACTGATATGTAAAACATTCGAAATGTATTCTCAGGTTTCCCGCAATGGAGCAGCACCCATGAAAGACTCCCCCAAAAATCCCGGTCGCAGACAGCTACTCAAGACCCTCGGAGGTGCCACTGCCGTCGGGGCAGCCTCCACGTTAATTCCCGGCTGCGACGCCAAGCAAAAGGCCACTGCGGTGAATCTTTCATTTCGGGAAATTCCCCACAGCCTGGATTTCGAACACCACCTGCCGCAGGAATACAGCGCGGATATTCTTTTGCGCTGGGGTGATCCCATTGATGACAACACTGCGGAATTTCGCCCGCAAGCACTCACTGCGCAAAGCCAGTTACACCGTTTTGGCTACAACAACGATTTTATCGCCTTTATGCCCTTGGCGGCGGATATCCCCGCGGAGCGCGGAGACCTCCACTACCGAAGTAACAACAGCACCCGCGGCCTGCTGTGTGTAAACCACGAATACACCCAGCCACATCTGATGTTCCCCGGTTATAACAATAAATATAGCGCCACGCGGGGAGTCAGCGCTGAACATGTCGCCATTGAACAGGCCGCCTGTGGCCATTCGGTGGTAGAAATTGCGCGCGGAGATAAGGGCTGGCAGGTCATTCTGGACAGCCCTTACAACCGCCGTATTACTTTGACGACGGCGATGCAGATCCGCGGTCCCGCAGCGGGGGACAAGCGGCTGCAGACCGCGGCAGATCCCAGCGGTACCCGAGTACTCGGTACCATCGGCAACTGCGCCGGTGGCAAGACCCCCTGGGGTACCGTGTTAATTGCCGAGGAGGGGTTTGGCGGTGCCTTTCAGGGGGCCCCCGACGACATCGAGGATCCTCGCGAGGCACGCAATCATCGCGACTTTGGTATATCGCCGCACAACCGCAACCTGGGCGATTACGACCGGCGCTTCGATATCCAGCATGAGCCCAATGAGCCCAACCGCTTTGGCTGGATGGTGGAATACGATCCCTACGATCCCCAGTCTGTCCCCCGCAAACTCACCAGCCTCGGCCGATTTGAACACGAGGGCTTCACCCTGGTATGCAAACCGGGCCAGGCGGTGGTGGCCTATGGCGGCGATGACGACGAGCACCAGTTTGTCTACCGCTATGTCTCCAAAGATATCTACAAACCGGACGATACCGCCCACAACCGCCAGTTGCTGACCGAGGGCACCCTCTACGCGGCGCGCTTTGGCGAGGACGGCAGCGGGCAGTGGCTGCCACTGATCGTTGGCCAGGGCCCATTGATTAGGGAAAACGGCTTTCGCAGCCAGGCGGATGTTTTAATCGACGCACGCCGCGCAGCTGCGCTCATGGGCGCCACCCCCATGGACCGCCCGGAGGATGTGGAAACCAATCCCCACAACGACTGCACTTATGTAATGCTGACCAAGAATAAAAAACGTGGCAAAGACGCTGTAGACGCAGCCAATCCCCGCCCCCGCAACACCGCTGGCCATGTACTGGAAATTGTGCCCCCCGGCAGCACGGGTAAGCGGGATCACACCAGTAACCACTTCCGCTGGCAGCAGTTTCTTCTGGGAGGCAATCCCAATGCGGAAAACCCCGCGGAGCGCGGTGCCTATGGCCAGCAATCTCACTACAACATCTCCAGCCACGGCTGGTTTGCCAATCCGGACAATGTCGCTTTCGATCCCCGCGGCAATATGTGGGTGGCCACCGACGGCTGCGAGCGCTTCGGTTTTCACGACGGCCTCTGGGCCATGGCCACCGAGGGCCCTCTACGCGCGGCGCCCAAGCACTTTTTTGGCTGCCCCCAAGGGGCTGAGGTTTGCGGTCCGGAATTCACCCCCGATGGCAAAACCCTATTTGTGGCGGTGCAACATCCCGCCGAGGCGCGTAATTCAACCTTCAGCTCTCCCCTGCACCGCTGGCCAGACAATGACCCGAACCTGCCACCGCGCCCTTCGGTATTGGCAATCTACCGGGACGATGGCGGCGAGGTGGGACGTTAGGAAATCTCCTGTCGGCGCGCTTTCACTCAATCCAGGCGGCCCTGCTAAAATTTTTATTTACCGCCCTTTTTGTGTGGCACGCCGCCGGTTCCCAAAGGAATACTGGCGGCTCTTTAGTAGAGGTTCCCCATGTTACCGAGGTGCCCCACGGTCTTACGCCCCCTTGTAGTCTTACTGGCGGCAATGGCCAGTATCCTGCTCTTTAGTGTGCCAACCCAGGCCCAGGTGCCGGAGAATCCCGTCAACTTACGAGGCAGCGGCGCCAGTTTCCCCTATCCCATTTATGTCGAATGGTTTCGCCAGTTCACGCACCGGGAAAACAATATTTTTATCTTTTACGAGATGAGTAGCAGCGGAGATGGTATCCGTGATTTTATCGGCCATACCGTAGATTTTGCCGCCTCTGACGCGGCTATAGAGATCAATGAACTCAAGCATCTCAAAGAGGGGGGCGTGGTACTTCCCGTCACAGCCGGAGAGGTAGTACTGGTATTCAATCTGCCCGGTATCGAGGAGTTAAAGCTGTCTCGGGAAGCCTACTTAGGCATTTTTATGGGCAAGGTGCGACACTGGAATGACCCCAGCATCGTCGCCAGTAATCCCGGTGTGAAATTGCCACGCACCGATATTACAGTGATCACCCGCTCGGAAAGTTCCGGCACCTCGTATATTTTCTCGGGTCACCTCAGTGCCATGAGCGAAGCATTTCGCGAAACCATCGGGCTGGACCGGACTCCCAACTGGCCCAAGCTAGCAACCTTTCAGCAGGCTCCCGGCAATCAGGGGATAGCTGCCAAAGTCAGGGCGATACCGGGAGCCATCGGTTACGTCGAACACGGCTTTGCCGAGATCGTCAACCTGCCCATGGCCGTGCTGCAAAATCGTGCGGGTCAATATGTTGAGGCCAGCGCCAAGAGCGGCATGGCAGCATTGGAGGAAGTAGAGTTTCCCAATAGCAAGCTGCCTGTGAGCGGCGCACCCAATCTGATCGCCTGGGTGTGGGACCCCAAGGGCCAGAGCGCCTACCCCATCACCAGTTTTTCCTGGCTGCTCCTCTACGCCAACCAGGAAGATGATAAAGCCCAAGCTTTGCGGCAAATGCTGGTATTTATGCTGAGTCAAAACTCCCAAGCGGAGGCCGGGAATATTGGACTGGTCCCACTACCGGAAAGTGTGCGCCTAAGAGTCCTCAACGCCGTCACTTACGTGCAGTAGTGCAACCCGTTCAGGCATCTGTGTCCACCGTAACATAGGGCAAGACCCGATTGCGCCCCGCTCTTTTCGCCCGGTAGAGAGCGCTGTCGGCATGCTGTAATAATTCCAATACATCGCGCTCCCCCTGTAACTGGGCCACACCGATACTCGCCGTAAACTGAACCGGCCCCTGCGCAGACTTGATCATAATCTTGGCGATATCCCGGTGGATACGCCTGGCAATGGCCAGTGTGCCAGGGCCATCGGCGCTGACCAGCAGTGCAAACTCCTCGCCGCCGATACGACCAAAGACATCCACCTCGCGCACATGCTGGGCAATCACTCTGGCCGTGGCGCAAAGGGCCTGATCACCGATTAGGTGACCGTGCATATCATTGATGGATTTAAAGCGGTCGATATCCAACATCAATATGCCCAGGGGAATCCCCTTGCGCTGGACCAACTTGAGCAGCAGGTTGGACTCCTCAAAGAAGCTGCGGCGGTTGTGAATACCCGTGAGGGGATCAGTGCGCGCCTCCAGCTCCGCTCTGGCCTTGGCCGCCTCTAATTCTCTGGTGCGCGACTGCACCAGCAACTCCAGATCGGTTTTGGAAATTTCCAACTGTTGCAGGTATTTCTTTTCCGCCCGATCTTTTTGCAAGCGCAGGCGCTGTACCATCAGGCCAATCGCTACCATGATCGCCAGCATCTCGACAAAGGAAGCAACCGGTGGCCAGTAATAATTGACCGGATTGTGCACTACATAGCCAAGATCGCGCATCGCCTGTGCCAGCAGTCCCAGTACCAGGGTCGCCCAGCCCAGGGCAAATACCCCCGCGGCATTTTCCCCCTGACGCCAGCGTATCAGGGCGATAGGCACCACCAGCGGATAACACAGCAACGCGATAATCATGGATATCTGGGACAGGGCCTTCCAATCCAATAAAACACACCCCACTAAAAACGCTACATTGAGCAGCATAAGTTGCAACAGCGCATCGAGTTTTGGTGTGTGACGACGGGTTTTTAGAAAGGTGCGAGCGAAAAAAAGCCCCGCCATAATCGCCACAGCGCCGCTGAGCGTGGCATGTCCCCAGTGGAAGCTGCCTTTCATCAGATATTGGTGGGTATATCCCAATACTGTGCCCCACACTAAAATTTTGCTGGCACAGTAAAAAGAATAGAAATACAAAATTTTATTATTAATGGCGATCGCCCCCACCAGGGCAAAGATCGCCATCAGGAAGTAGCCCCCAAACAGAAAGGCCATCAGGCTGATTTCCCCCTTACTGTTTTGTTGTAGAGGTTGAGGGCTCCAAATTCGTAGACTGGGGAAAATCACGCCCAACTCACCGGGATCGAATTTCACCATCAGCGCCTCAGCGGCCCCTGGTGCAATGGTGAGCGGGAAGACAAAGCGATTGTGTGCCACCTGGCGTCTATCAAAGGGCTGATAAATTGAGAGGTTGCTTATCTCGCGAAATGCCTCTCTACTCCCCTTCTCCCGACTAAAAACCTGTAGGCCAACAAGTTGGTGATCGACGTATTCAATATGCAAGGTTACCGGCTGGCTGTCCCGGTTGTGCAGGGAGAAGTGAGACCAAAAGACACCGGCTTGAAGCCCGGTGGAGCCCGCAGTTTCCAGAGTATGAAACTCTCCCTGTTCATAGGCTTGCAGCGCTTGGGTAAGACCACTCTCGCCGTGCTCGTCATGCCATATGGCGTGGAGGCCAGTAAATTTATCGCCAGCCTCATTGGCCGTGACATCGAGGGGGGTATGTGCCCATACGGGGTTTTGCGGGAAGAAAACACCGCAGATAAACAATAATAGAAGAGCACAAAAAGCGAAACGAAAGTACCAACATATAACTTTAACACGCCGCAAATTCAGAAGCCGCAGTCTTGTTATTTTGTCTTTCATAATTCGGGCGCGCGCGAGATAAAACACTGTTGTTATAAAGCGTTCACTCCAAGCAGTAAATGACAGCCTCTCACTTAAGGCTAAATATGCTGGGTAGGCACTACCAGTGGGATGATCAACCCGCCGAAATGTTCCTATCTGGGAAATTTCTTCGGCGACTTAAAGAGGGCTTTCAGCGTGTCAATAAAGGAAAATCTTTATATTCACGAAAGTCACAAAAAATAAAATGGCTGTCGCCGAAAGGTAAACCTGAATGGGAGGTAGAGTTTGTGAAGAGTCCTATTGGCAATGACTTCAAGATTCCTGCTAAATCCCAAAAGATCATTTAAGCGAGCCCACGGGAATAATCGCGCGGACCCGCCACAAGCGGCTAGATCGAAAAGAACTGCTGAATTCCCACCAACACATTAGTGGTGGCCACGGAGGCGAGTATCAGCCCCATGACCCGGCTGACGATACTGGCCCCGGCATTGCCAATAAAGCGGTAGATCCAATTGGCGGTGAGCAACAACGCAATCACAATGGCCAGTACCGCAAGCATCGCCGAAGCGGTATTGAGTTGGTGCATCATATCAAAGCGGTGGTTGTCGGTGAGTACCACCGCCGCCAACATGGCCCCCGGTGAAGCGATTGAGGGGACAGCCAGAGGAAAGATCGCTGTCTCGTGCCCCTCTCGCACAATTTCCATCTCCTGCTCCGGCTTACTGTCACCAAAGATCATGGTGAGGGCGAACAGGAACAGCACGACGCCACCTGCCACTTGGAAGGCAGAAAGGGGTACGCCGATCGCTTCCAGCAGAAACTGCCCCACCAGCAAAAAGAACAACAGTATGCCGGTGGCCACCAACACGGCGAGCCAGGCGATTTTACGCTTTTGCCATTCGGCGTGGCGGGAGGTGACCGCGATAAATACCGGCAGGGTGCCCACCGGATCGATCACTGCAAAGAAAAAAACAAAACTACTAATCCAATCGCTCAAGGGTGCTCCGGCGTACCATGCTACTATTATCCGCTTATTCCCTGCCGCGGGGAGATCGGCAAGCGCCTTGGGGGTAGAATATGGTATGCCCATCGACCACCAATAACAGCCCTACTGGCAAATGCTTAACCTGAAACTCTGAAAGCAAGTCTAGTGCATGACCAATCACTCACCGACCGCCCGCCGCATCGCTAAGACCATCCTGAATGGTTTTGATGCGTATTTCGCAGACTACCAGAACATCACTCTAGGCGCCAAAGCGCGCTTTGAGACAGCCGCCTGGCAGGCGGCTCACCACGCCAATAAAGAGCGTATCGACCTGTATAAAATCAAGGTCAACCAAGTACTTAAACTGGTGCACTCGGTCACCAGTAAAGACACCGGCCAGCTGGAATTGTGGCGCGATGCCCGCGCCACCTATGCACAGTTGATCGCCAATCACAGCAATTACGAGATTGCCGAAACCTTTTTCAACTCGGTCTTTTGCAGCCAGTTCAAGCACGCAGATATTCACGATAAGAATATTTTCGTCAAACCCTCGCGTGCACCCGAAGATAAACCGCTGCGCGATTACAGTATCTATATCAGTTACAGTGGTCGCGATGGCCTCGAATGTATGATCGAGGACATTCTCAAGGACTTCAGTTTTTCCGCGCCCTGGGAAAACATGCAGCGAGATATTGAAAATATCTGTGCGGCTCTGCGCGCAGAGCCCCTCGCACACCTGGAGAATGAAAAACAGCTGCGTGTGGATATGCTGGAGTCCGTTTTCTACCGCAACAAAGCCGCTTACCTGGTTGGGCGCATGATTTTCAATGGCGAAGTGGTGCCCATTATTCTGCCCTGTCTGAACAATGGCCGCGGCGGCATTTTTGTTGACACCCTACTGCACAGCAATGATTCCGCCAGCATCATTTTCAGTTTTACCCGCTCCTACTTTATGGTGGATGCCCCGATCCCCTCGCGCTTTGTGCGCTTTCTCTCCACCATTATGCCGCTCAAGGAAAAGTCGGAGCTGTACAATTCCATCGGTTTCCACAAACATGGCAAGACGGAGTTCTACCGCCATATCCTCGCCCATATGAAGGTGAGCAATGATCAGTTTGTCATTGCCCCCGGTATCAAGGGCATGGTCATGAGTGTGTTTACCCTGCCCTCCTACCCGGTAGTTTTTAAGGTTATTAAAGACCGCTTCGATCGGCCTAAAACCGTCACCGAAAAAATTGTGCGGGAAAAATATAAATTTGTATCCCGCTCTGACCGGGTTGGACGCATGGCAGATACCCAGGAGTACACCAACTTCATCTTCTATCGTAATCGCTTTAGCGAGGAGCTGTTGCGCGAATTACAGGAAGTGGCTCCATCCAAATTAATCATTAACGACAAATGGGTGATTATCAAACACCTCTATGTCGAGCGCCGCATGGAGCCGCTCAACCTCTACTTGCAGAATGCCAGCGATGCGGAAATCCGCGAGGCGATGGAAGAGTACGGCAACGCCATCAAGCAACTGGCCGCAGCCAATATCTTCCCCGGTGATATGCTCCTCAAAAATTTTGGTGTGACCCGTCATGGTCGTGTGGTTTTCTATGATTACGACGAACTTTGCGCACTGACGGAATGTAACTTCCGCAAGATCCCCGAGGCGCAAACCCCCGAGCAGGAGCTGGCAGATAAACCTTGGTATACCGTGGATGAGGCGGATGTTTTTCCGGAGGAGTTCCGCCTGTTTTTCTCCGGCAACCCCATCGCGCGCGCCGCTTTTGAAAGATTGCACAGTGATCTCTACGACTACCGTTACTGGAGGCGCCTGCAGGACCGTATTCGCGCCGGACATGTGGAAAGCGCCTTCCCCTATCGGCGCAAATGGCGTTTCCACCGTCGCGCCCCGGCCATCGCACGGAAAAAATAAGCGCGCAAACTATGGCTATATTGGTAGGAGGCCCTAACAATTCGAATAGGTGATCAGTGCGCATATTTGCATGGGCCGCAACCCTCGCGGCCCTGGCTCTATTAACTGCCAGCGGCTGCGGTTATCTGCCCAGCGAAATGACCATCGTCGGCAAGGAAAAGGCACCGCCCCCATACGCCCGTATCACCGGTAAACCCCAAGTGGTCAGTTGCGCCATCCCCGCACAAGGGTTTCGCCCGGTTACCTTTGACAGTCTCTATACCTTTACCGGTAGTGAGCGCGAACCCTTTCAGGAAAAGACCAACGTGCCTATGCAGTACGACGTGCTGGCCTATGTGTGGGGTAGTGAACGCTGCGCACCGCGCGCCTTCTGCAAAAGGGGGGATTATTACTGGCTGATCGGCCGCGGCCCCGGCAATGATTTCCAGACCTGGGTCGTCACACCTCAGTACCCGCGTATGATTATTCAGTCTCCCTGCGCCGAGCGGCTGCGTATAGGGTTGCGCTATCGTTTTTCATTCAATCGTGGCAAGTTGGTGGGGTTCAGTCAGGAGAGATAACTGTGCGCCACACAATGAAAGAGGTGCATCCTTGCCTGTTGCCTGCTACCCAGCTGCGCACCGCGACCTCGTTGCTGTGTTTAAAAACCATTAATCTCTTAATAATAGGGTTATTCACTTTCACCAAGCTGCTTCAGATAAGTGTAGATAGCATCCTGGGAGCGGCAGTTTTTCCCCTCGGCGTTGGCCAGGCGGGTATTACTCTGTTCGGCATCGAGTACCCTAGCTTTCTGATTATCGTTCCATTGTAACTCCATAACTTCCCGAATGGTCTTGTGATGCTCCGGGTTGGATACTGGGAAGGTTACTTCAACTCGCTGGTCCAGATTGCGTTTCATCAAATCGGCCGATGATATCCACAGCAGTTCTTCGCCGCCATTGTGGAATATATATACCCGCGCGTGCTCCAGATATTTATCCACCAGGCTAATTGCCTGGATATTGTCGGATAATCCCGGTGTTTCACAAATGAGAGAGCACATGCCACGAATCAACAGTTTGATTTTTACGCCGGCCGCACTGGCTCGATACAATTGGGCGATCACCTGGCTGTCTACCAGGTTATTACATTTGAAAAACAACCCGGCCTCTCGCCCCTCTTTGGCGGCCTCTATTTCCCGTTCAATAGCCGCCTCCAGAGATTTACGCAAATTAAATGGCGAAACGATAATATTCCTGTAAACAGGCCGCCGATCGGGAGCACGCATAAATTCAAACACATTGTAAATATCGCGGCCAACCGCCTGGTTATTGGTTAACAGGCTAAAATCACAATATACGCGTGCGGTGTTCTCATTAAAATTGCCAGTGCCCAGATGGCTATAAAAGCGGTTTTTACCCTCTTCCCGTCGCACCACCGAAATCAATTTGGCATGCACTTTTAGTCCCGGTATACCATAAACTACCTGTACGCCGGCCTCACTCAATTCATGAGACCAGTGGATATTGGCCATTTCATCAAAACTCGCCCGCAACTCAACCACCGCAATTACTTTTTTATTATTTCTCACCGCATTGATCAAAGCAGCCACAACCCGGGAGTTTTTTGCCACTCGATACAGGCTGATCCGAATTTCCCTCACCTGCGGATCGATCGCAGCCGAAGCGAGGAAATTGGTGATCGCACGAAAATCATGGTAGGGATAATAAAAGAGTTGATCGCTCAACTTCAGTTGAGCAAAAATGCTCTCGTTGACCGGCAGGGTGGGCAGCGGGGACATCCGCTTGTAGCGGTGGCTGCGAGAATCCGAGGCAAAGCCCATCAGATCTTTGGAGTTGTGGTAACGCCCACCTGGGGTATAGCTGTCGTAACGCCCCATTTTTAATTTTTTCTTCACCAGGCCCAACAGTGCCTTGGGCATTTCGGCATCGTAAGCCAGCCGCACTGGATCAGCGTATTTTCTCTGTTTGAGTGAGCGCTCCACCCGATCGACGATGTTCTGAGTCACTTCTTCACTCAATTCCAATTCGGAATCGCGGCTTATTTTGAACATATAGGCCTGGGCAGAAAGGATAGGTAAAACGTGACGAAAAACATCCATCAGGCATGCACGGATAATATTATCGAGAACAATATATACCTTTTCCCGCTTGCCTCTTCGCGCCGGAATTTCCACAAAGCGCGACAGGGTGTCCGTTGGAATTTCCATGGCCGCATATCTACGCAGGTTGCCTTCCAATTCCAGAGTAATGGCGAAATAAATATTCTTTTCATTGAGCAGCGGCATCGAATTTCGGTCATCGATAAAAAAGGGCTCCAACTCAGGCAGCACTTCACGGTGAAAGTATTCCTCGACGAAAGCGCGCTGCGGCTCATTGAGATGGGTTTCCCGGACAATATGAATATTGTGCTTTCCGAGCTCAGAGAGAACCTCGGAATACGCTTTGGAATAGCGCTTTTGCAGCTGTAGTACCCGGCTATTGATCTTCCCCAGCAGGTTGGAAAAGTGCTGTTTTTGTTCCTCACCAATAGCAAATGCAGTCAACCTGCGTACATCGGCTACACGTACGCGAAAAAATTCGTCCAGGTTGTTAGAGAAAATACCCAGGAAGTGCACTCGTTCAATAATTGGTACGCTCTTATCCTCCACCTCCTGCAACACTCGCTCGTTAAAAGACAACCAGCTTAATTCTTTGGGGTAAAGGGGGATATCACTCGGCATCGGAAAACCATTTCGCAAAATTACCAGTTACAGCATGATAACAAGATCAACCGGGATAAAATCCCCCGAAAGACGAAACCTCTGTGACAGAGGTATACTTAGCCAAGTCTGAAGATTTCCCAATAAAATACACTCGCGCATTTCTCTACGCCTGTGGACTTTGGCGGCACTAGCCGAGATATTGTCGCTAACTCTTTGCCGAGACAGCGGGTGCTAGAGCAGATTGCTCTTTTCATTTAAGCAGGTGCCAGGATGCCGACACAAATGCCGATTGAACGCTTCGCCGCGCTCGACCTTGGCTCCAACAGTTTTCATCTGTTATTGGCTGAGTTTCGCGGACAACGCATGGTGCGCCTGCACACCGACCGCGCCATGGTGCGCCTAGCGGAGGGGTTGGATGCGGACCACAACCTCGACCCGGCAGTATCCGAACGCGCTCTGGCCGCACTCACTCGCTTCCAACCTGTACTGCAAAAGCTACCGGCTGACCATATTCGCGTCGTCGGCACCAATACCCTGCGCGCCGCCGCGGCCAAGGCCGACGGCTTTCTCGAAGAGGCGGAATCGATTCTCGGTGTGCCGGTGGAAACCATCAGCGGCATTGAAGAGGCGCGCTTGATTTACAGCGGGGTAATGGCCGCCGCCGATGGGCCGCCGCGGCTGCGCTGCATCATTGATATTGGCGGCGGCTCCACCGAGCTGGTGCGTGGCAGCGAAGCGCCGCAACAATTGCAGAGCCTCGATTTGGGCTGTGTATCCTTTAGCAAGCGCTACTTTGCCGATGGTCTGATTAGCGAAAATACCGTCAACCATTTCACCCGCGCGCAGCGCGCCGCCCGCGCCGAGCTACAGGAGCTGCAACATATGGCGGCCGGGGCCGAGGTGATTGGCTGTTCCGGCAGTGTGAAAGCCGTGGCGCGAGTGTTCAATGACGGCGAGGTGGCCGAGATCCTGCGCGAGGACATCGACCGGCTGGCCAGTGAGGTCTCACAAGTAGAGCATATTGCCGACCTCAACCTGCCCGGCCTCGACGAAGAGCGGCGCCCGGTCTTTGCCGCCGGCCTAGCGATCCTGCATGCCATCTTTTGCGAGCTGGATATTCAGCGCATGGAGGTGTCCCCCTACGCCATCCGCGAGGGCATAGTGCACGACCTGGCCGGCCGGCTGCACGGTGGTGATCGCCGCGCCAATACCGTGGAGGCCGCGGTACAGCGCTGGCAGATCGACCAAAACCAAGTGCGCCGTGTCAACGATACCGCCCTCAAACTGCTGCATCAGCTGCGCCTCGAATACTCGCAGGAGGGCCGACAGCGTCTGCGCTGGGCCATACAGTTACACGAAGTGGGACTGGCACTCACCCACAGCAGCTTCCGCAAACTCGGCGCCTATATGATTAAGCACGCCGATATGGCCGGTTTTTCCCGCGACGAGCAAGAGCACCTGGCCTATCTGGTACGCAATCAGCGAGGTGGCATTAAACCGCCAAAGGAGCACTACGGTTTCCACCCCAGCCCAGATTTACTGTTGTGCCTACGCCTAGCCTGCATTATTCATCGCGACCGCACAGAGCGCACTTTGCAGGGGATCAACCTAGCGGACCAGGGAGATGCCTATCGCCTGCAAATTGAGCGGGCATGGCTGGATAGCAGCCCGGCCATCGAAGAGCTGCTCTACCAGGAGGAGCAGCACTGGCAGTCACAAAGCCACCCACTGCGCCTTTTGGCGGTATAGCGCCTCTCCCCAGATTGCGCGGGGCCGCTGCATAACGGGCCCGCATCCATTTCCAACCTAAACTCTGTATCTATGAAACTCAGCGAAGTTACCCTCAGCCACCACTACGCCGACTTGGGCGACGCCTTTGGCCGTCAGATCGCCCCCACCCCCTTTGCACACCCCCATCTCATCGATATCAATCCGGTAGTCATACAGCTGCTCGGAATCAATAGCGCGGAGGCAAGCAATCCGGACTGGGCCAAACTGGGCTGTGGGGCTAAGTTGTTCAACGGCAGCCGCCCCTTCGCCATGAAGTACACCGGGCACCAGTTCGGGGTCTACAACCCGGACCTGGGCGATGGCCGCGCACTGCTGCTGGGGGAAATTGAAAAAGCCGGGCGCCGCTGGGAACTGCACTTAAAAGGTGCCGGACAAACCCCCTACTCACGCTTTGGCGACGGCCGCGCAGTACTGCGCTCCACCATTCGAGAATACCTCGCCGGCGAGGCTCTCAACGGCCTGGGTATCCGCTCCACCCGCGCTCTGAGCATTGTCGGTAGTGACGAGCCCGTAACCCGCGAACACATTGAGCGCGGCGCCATGCTGATCCGTGTGGCCGAGAGTCATGTGCGCTTCGGCCACTTCGAATACCTGTTTTACACCAAGCAGCTGCAAGCCCAGCAGCAGTTAATCGGCGACATCTGCCGACGCTTTCTCCCGGGTACCCATGGGCTCAGCGCCGGCGAGCAGGCAGAAGCCATGCTGCGCTTCACCACACAGCGCAGCGCCGAGCTGGTAGCCGGTTGGCAGGCGGAGGGGTTCGCCCACGGGGTGCTCAATACCGACAATATGTCGATCATCGGCGACACCTTCGACTACGGCCCCTACGCCTTTCTCGATGACTACGACCCGACCTTTATCTGTAATCACTCAGATCACACCGGCCGCTACGCCTTCGAACAGCAGCCCGGTGTGGTGTTGTGGAATCTAAATGCCCTGGCCCACGCCCTCTCCGGCTTTGTCAGCGTGGAGGCGTTGCGCGATTGCCTTGAGCAATTCCAGCCACAGGTTAGCCACGCCTATGCCGAGCGCATGCGCGCCAAGCTCGGGCTCGCTGTGGAAGAGGAGGGCGACCAAGCGCTGTGCGCAGAGCTTCTGCAACTGTTACAGCAGAGTCAGGCGGACTACGCTCGCTTTTTCCGCGCCCTGGCCCACTACCGCGGTGAGCGCCCGGCACAAGCGTTGCGCGAGTGCATCGCCACCGCACAACAGGACGCTCTGGAGCACTGGCTGGAGCACTACGATCGACGCTTAGCGCGCGAACACAGTGACTTCCGCGCGCGCAACCGCACCATGTTGGCGACCAACCCCAAATATATTCTGCGCAACTATTTGGCACAGAAGGTTATCGAAGCCGCCGAAGGAGGGGATTACCAGCCCCTGCGCACTCTGCGGCAATTACTGCAAACCCCTTTTGATGAACACCCACAGCACGAGACCTGGGCCTGTGCCCCACCGGAATCCGGCAAACGTATTCCCCTGAGCTGTAGCTCGTAATAGAGTGTAAATTGGTACAAAATGCGAATAACTTGCCGCCATTTGCGGCCAACTGCGCGCTATATGCGGTTAATTTTTTATCCGATGGCGACTTATCCGGTGCCGCTGCAGATGACTTGCTGTAAGATCTGAGTCACCCACTGAATAGAGGAAAACCTACAGATGATCAGAAACCTGCTCCTGGCCGCTTTCGGCCTGATGTTCGCCCTGCAGGCCAGTGCCGCAGATGTTGTAGGCAAGTGGCGCACCATTGATGATGAAACTGGGCAGCCCAAGTCCATCGTCGAAATCTACGAGAAAGACGGTAAGTATTTCGGCAGGATCGACCAGCTGCTGATGAAACCCAACGACACTATCTGCGAGAACTGTCCTGGCGACTTAAAAGGCAAACCGCTCGTGGGTATGGACGTGATCACCGATATGGTGAAAAAGGGCAAGAAATACGAAGGCGGGGAAATTATGGACCCGGTGAAAGGCAAGGTCTATGACTGTAAATTCTGGCTGGAAGGTGACAATACCCTGAAAGTGCGCGGCTATCTCGGCTTCCTGTACCGCACCCAAACCTGGCAGCGCGCGCAGTAAACCTGAGATTCCTATCAAAAAAGGCTCCGGGACGGGGCCTTTTTTATGAGCATCAACTTTTCAGTCTCTGCAGCTTTTTGACCATAAATAACCAGCGATTCAATGGTACATTTTTCTTTGGCAAAGCCGTTAATCGCAAAGATTTTTAGTTCTTATCCTACGATAGCGAAATGTCTGCGCCGGCTCGCACTTTGCCTCTGCTTCCAGTAACAAATCCACTTTTTTCCGGTGCGGTGATTTTTTGCATACAGGGTCTGCTGCGCTGGCATCTCCCGCAATCGCCATTGCCTGGCATCGACACCCACCAAAATCAATATTCTTGCGATCACAGTTTTTGCAAAGTTCCGGCAGCCAATCACCACCTCTAAATGCATTAAAGGCCAAGCCACGATACCAGCTGTCTGCGAGGCGGGTTTGCCGAACATTATCAAATTCCATTCCGGGTATAATATTCGCTCCATGGCAAGGCAGCAGAGTGCCATCTGGAGTGACATTCAACCCTGTCGACCCCCAGCCGCCCATACATGCCTTGGGGAAATCCGCGTAGTAATCCGGCGGCACAAAATCAATAACCATTTCCCCCCGAAACCGCTCAATCGCACCGGCAAGAATTCGCTTAGCTCGATCCACCTGATCGCGTGTTGGCTGCAATATCGCTCGATTTCGCAGTGCCCAACCTTGGAATTGCACACAAGCCACTTCAACCCGGCGTGCACCCAGCCGGTATGCCATCTGCAGAGTTTCCTCTAAGTCATCCAAGTTGTGCCTATGCATTACCGCATTCACAGTTAAAGGGATACCGATTTCGCGAATATCTCCGGCAATGGATAATTTATGCTGAAAACTACCTTGATACCCACTGACCCAATCTGACACCTGCGAGTTAACCCCCTGCAGGGATAATTGAATATGATCAACTCCCGCGACATCCAGAGCTATCAAACGCTCTCGGTTGAGGCCGATACCAGAGGTAATCAAATTGACGTAGAGGCCGGCTTGGCGCGCGCCAGCGACCAACTCAGCCAAGTCCTGCCGAGAAGCGGGCTCTCCGCCGGATAGATGCACCTGCAACACACCCATTGCCGCCGCCTGCCGAAATACATCCAACCAGGTACTTGTATTTAATTCCCGGTTCTTTTGAATCAATTCCATAGGATTGGAACAATATGGACAGGCAAGGGGGCAACGGTGAGTTAGCTCGGCCAGCATCGCGATAGGGGGTAAAATGTTGATGTTATTCTCCATCAACCAGATCCACTAATCGCTTCTCTAGTAAACCCTGCAGAAATTCCTGCACATCTCGTTGAACCGTATCTTGCGGTGCTCCATAGTGCTCAGACAATTTCCCGGAGATAGTCTCCAGCGAGTTGCTGCCATCAACTTCACCCAGTATTGCATTGGATATTTCATCCAATACAAGAGTGCGCTCCGGTCCCAGTAAGACATTGGTATTCCGGACCTTATCAAAATATAAACGCACTCCGCGGGGTAGCAGCGGTATATCAATCTCTCTCATAAAATAACCCCCTCACTGGGTTGCCAGGCCCCTGGGGGAATATGGCCCGGATCAATATACCCGCCCCAAATTGCATCCAGCTGGGCCCAAAGCACATCCATTTTAAAAACCAGCGCAGCTATTGCGGCATCTTGTTCAGCGGGCGTATTTGCATGCTCCAACACCCACTGCAACGCAAAGGCCACGTCCCGAGGCGCCTCTTCAAGGCGATGGCGAAAGTAGTCGATTGCTGCCGGTGTAGCGAAGGCGTAGTGCTCCAACAGTCCAGCTATGCGCTGCTTGTGAATACTTGGGGCAAACAGTTCTGTTAATGAAGAGGCGATCGCCTGGAGTAGCGATTGCTCGCGCACATAGCGCACATAGGCATCAACAGCGAAGCGAACTGCAGGTATCACTCCCCGGGTTGAAGCGACATAGGCGGGGTCCAGCCCCACAGCCTCGGCCAGTTTTAACCAGCGGACAATCCCCCCCTCCTGCTCTGCCGTTCCGTCGTGATCCCCAATACGGGAGCGCCACGCCCGCCGCAGCATGGGATCGTCGACCCGGGAGAGAAATGCAGCATCTTTCATCGGGATACGACTCTGATAGTAATAACGATTTATTACCCAGGCACGGACCTGATCCATAGTGCAGCCACCGGAGTGGAGCATTTGATGGAAAGGGTGTTTATCGTGATAACGCTCTCGACCTATTTGGCGCAGACGGGTTTCTAAACAAGTGCGCTCACTGACAGCCTCACTCATAACTGAAACCTCATGCCATCCTGAGCAATAGCCCACCCTTCACTCTCAACCAGTGCCCGCTCAGGCGCCTTCGGTTGCAAAACAGGATTCGTGTTATTGATATGAATATAAATTTTCTGGCAGTCACGTAATGCCTTAAAACGAGACAGGCTACCTTGTGGACCCGCCATGGCGATGTGTCCCATTCTGGCGCCACTTTTAGTTCCAGTGCCCGTAGCGCGCATCTCATCGTTTTTCCAAACGGTGCCATCAAACAAAATCATATCGCCATCGGACACCCGCTCGATTAACCAATCCGGTATCTCTGCACAACCGGGGATATAGTAAAGCACCGAATCACCCGCACCGATGCGCAGGCCCACAGTCTGCTCTCCCATGGCATTGAGCCTGAGGTCATCCGTTTCCTGGTACAAGGGCACTTTTCCAGGCACGGCAAAAGGCTCAATAAGGAGTCCGGGCACGGGTTCAAAAAGCTGATCCAGGGATAACGGGAGAAACTCAACCTGCTCAGCATCCAACACTTTAAAAATCGTATTTTCCCTTAAAATCCCCAGAGTCTGTTCCGTCCCTAAAACCCGGAATCCACTTTTTTCACGCAAGGTGAGTAAGCCGGCAATATGATCAATATCCCCATTGGTGAGAAAAACCGCACTAACTGGCGTGCCCCGAAGCGATTCTGGGTGCATGTCTACACACGCTTGCAACTGGGTGCGGATATCCGGCGAGGCGTTCAGAATCATCCAGTGTTTACCATCGGCAGAAACAGCGATCGATGACTGGGTCATCGCTGGAATAATGCCTCTCCGCGCGTCGGAGCAGTTACAACACCCGCAGTTCCACTGGGGTAAACCGCCCCCGGCTCCGGCGCCGAGTACTACAACCTGCAGTGATCGGGTCAAAAAAGTTCTCCGTCGCGCTCATCGTCTCCCGATGGGCCATACATACTAATTTCCATACCGCATTCAATTTCAATAATTACCGGTTTGCTCCAGGTCATGTCACTTCCTCACTCAATCTGTGTGCCAAGTTAAAATAAAAAATGCACTTCTAAATTAGACAAAGAGCACAACTTTGCCACAGAGCAAGGCCAACAATTTTTCTTTGGCAAAAGACTGATCATTTGACGGCAGCCAATTTGTATTTCAAATATTTTCGCCTTTGACTGTCAAATCGCTTCGTTATTAACTCGGCTTGGCTGCTCTCCACTCATAGATTCAGGGAATTCAGCGGCGATAGTAGAGGGTTGGAGAATGGGGGAAATTTGGGAAAAGCCCATAATCAACTCAGTAAGTCAATAGCGGGCTTTTGGCGGGATATTAAAAGATGCCTATACAAGCAGGGCCTAAAGGACAACCCTGCCTTTCTTATCAATGGAAGCTCGTGCAGAAACCACTTTGGCATCTTCACTGGTATTAATACGCACCTGGGCGCTCATACCCGCGCGCAGGGGCGGTGCATCCTTAAGGGGGTAGAGACGCAGGCGCACCGGCACCCGCTGCACCACCTTGTGCCATTCACCACTGGAATTTTGTGGTGGCGTTTGTGAAAACTCATTGCCGCTGGCCGGGCTCATGCTGTCCACCTGGGCCTGCCATTCGAAGTCCGGATAGGCATCCAGAGTCACCTCGGCCTGCTGTCCGGTGCGCACCCTGGCCAATTCGGTTTCCTTCAGGTTGGCCTCCACCCACAAACCACTGGTGCCCACCATATAGAGCAGACTCTGGCCTGTGGTGGCCATTTCACCCACCTGCGGCAGGGTATTGGCAATCACCCCATCCATAGGCGCGATAATACGGGTGCGCGACAGTTGGTAACTGGCCTTGTCCAGTTGCGCCTGGGCCACCTTGAGGTCGGCTTGCTCCTCCAGGGCCACACTGGGGTCTCCCCCCAGTTCGGCGCGCAAGCTTGAGAGTTTCTCCGCAGTGATGGTGATCTGCGCCCGCGCCCGGTCCAACTGCTGGCGCGCGCTGTCCAGCTCCGCCTCGGAGAAAGCCACCTTGCCCAGCTTTTCGTTGCGCTCCAGCTGGCGCCGGTAAAAGTCGGCATCTTTGCGCGCCTGCTGCAGGGCGGCATCCGCCTCGGCGTATTCGGCGCGGCGCGCCAATAAGTCATTGCGCACCTGAGCCAGGCGCGCCTCGGCCTCGGTCACCGCCAGTTCATAGGCGGTGCGGTCAATCTGAATCAACAGCTGGCCCTTATAAACGGGCTCATTGGCGCTCACCAACACTTTGGTGACCACGCCGTTGACTTCGGGCGCCAGGGACACCTTGTCGGCCTTTACATAGGCATTCTGGGTCTCGACGATATCGCCACCGTCATACAGGCTCCAGCCGGCCGCCAGCGCGACAAGCGCCAGGCCCAGGACGCCCCCCAGCTTACGCATTGCGCTTGGCTTTAGCTTCAGGTGCAGCTTATCAGTCACATTCAATCTCTTCGCCTATCAGGTTCTTGCGCAGCCGCCCAAGCAGCGCCTGCAGTTGTCCTATTTCCGCCGCACTAAAGCCATCCAGGGCATGGCTGCGGGTTTCTTCGGCCAGCCCGCCCAGCAGCGCCATGGCGGATTCCGCCTGGCCGGTCGGATAAATTCGGAAGCAGCGCCGGTCCTGCGGGTCGGGTCGACGCTCCACCAGCCCTTCACGCTGCAATTTGTCCAGCAGTCGCGCCAGACTAATCGGTGCCATCTCCAGGCGCCCCGCCAGCGCAGTTTGTTTCAGCCCCTGCGCGCGCGTCAGGTGCCAGAGCACCTGCCAGCGGGCATCGCTGAGGCCGTGATCCCTGGCGCGGCGATCAAAGTTGCGCCGCAGCAGGCGCGCCGCGCTGTGCAGCGCAAAGCCCATCTCAGTTGCCGGGTCATTCCCAGACTCGTCCGTCCCTGACATAGTCACTCCCTTTTTTTGAGGGCGCTCATTATAAGCCTGCTTATTATTTCATCAATGTACCGCTTAGTAATACAAAAAAATGGCAATAAAAAAGCGGTCGCAGTGACCGCTTTTTTCTGCCGCTTTGCAAGCCTTTATTTTTCCAGGACTTCGATCTTGTCGACCTTCTGGAAGCCCCGTGGCAGCTTGTTGCCGCGTCGGCCGCGCTCACCGCGGTAGTATTCCATTTCCGAGATCTTGATCTTGGTGTGGCGCTTGCCGGCGTGAACGACCAATTGGTTCCGGCCCTCCAACACGGCGATGCCCACCACAAATTCCTCACGGCTTGCCGCGCGCGCGGCGGTAATATTGATGATCTTGTTGCCCTTGCCTTTCGACAGCTCCGGCAATTCTGTGACCGGGAATACCAACATACGCCCCTCCGAGGTTACTGCCGCCAGCAACGCCCCCTCCGGGCTCTCCAATACCTGGGGTGGCAGCACCTTGGCGCCTTTGGGCAGCGTCAACATGGCCTTGCCGGCCTTATTGCGCGACTGTAAGTCCGAGAGCTTAGTGATAAAGCCATAGCCCGCATCGGAAGCCAACAGGATCCGCTGGTCATCGGGGCCCATCAACAGCCCCTCGAAGCTGGCCCCGGAAGGTGGATTAATACGGCCACTCAAGGGCTCGCCCTGCCCCCGCGCCGAGGGCAGTGTATGGGTGGGAATCGAGTAACTGCGGCCGGTGCTGTCCAACAGCAGAGCCGGCTGATTACTCTTGCCCCGCGCGGCGAGGCCGAGGCTATCACCCGCCTTGTAACTGAGCGCTGCGGCATCAATTTCATGGCCCTTGGCCGAGCGAATCCAGCCCTTCTCAGAGACAACAACCGTGATTGGGTCTGAGGACAGCAATTCCGCCTCGCTAAACGCCTTGGACTCTTCACGCACGACAATGGGCGAGCGGCGCTCGTCGCCGAACTCCTTGGCCGCAGCCAACAATTCTTTCTTGATCAGGGTCTTCAGGCGGCGCTCGCTGTCCAGGGTTTTGGTCAGGGTATCGCGCTCTTTCTCCAGCTCCGCCTGCTCGCCGCGTATCTTCATTTCCTCCAGGCGCGCCAACTGGCGCAACTTGGTATCGAGGATATGGTCCGCCTGGATCTCGGTGAGCTCAAAGCGATCCATCAACGCCTGTTTGGGCTCGTCGTAGGTGCGGATAATCTCGATCACTTCATCGATATTGAGGAAGGCAATCAACTGGCCCGCCAGTACGTGCAGGCGCTTCTCAACCTTATCCAGGCGGAACTGTAAACGGCGGCGGGTGGTAGTGGCGCGGAACGTCAGCCACTCGCGCAGGATCTTGTCGAGGGACTTCACCTGGGGGCGCCCATCAATACCGATCATATTCATATTGACGCGGTAATTGCGCTCCAGATCGGTGGTGGCGAACAGGTGGTTCATCACCGCCTCCAATTCCACCCGATTGGACTTGGGCACAATCACCAAGCGCGTAGGGTTTTCGTGATCCGACTCATCGCGCAGGTCGGTGATCATTGGCAGCTTCTTCGCCTGCATCTGCTGGGCAATCTGCTCCAATATTTTGGCGCCACTCACCTGGTGGGGCAGCGCGGTGATGACAATATCGCCGTCTTCCTTATTCCACAGGGCACGCATCTTGATAGAGCCACGGCCGGTGGTGTAGATCTTACGAATATCCTCCCGCGGCGTAATAATTTCTGCCTCAGTGGGCATATCTGGCGCGAGAATATGCTCACACAGGTCTTCGACAGTGGCCTTGGGGTTTTCCAGCAGGGCTACGGTAGCGTTGACCACTTCGCGCAAATTGTGCGGCGGGATATCTGTGGCCATACCCACGGCGATACCGGTGGTACCGTTCAGGAGGATGTTGGGCACCCGTGCCGGCAGCACACAGGGCTCATCCATGGTGCCATCGAAGTTCCCCTGCCAATCCACCGTGCCCTGGCCGAGTTCCGATAACAGGACTTCCGAATATTTACCCATGCGCGACTCGGTGTAACGCATAGCGGCAAAAGACTTGGGATCATCCGGCGAGCCCCAGTTGCCCTGGCCGTCGATCAGCGGATAGCGATAGCTGAACGGCTGTGCCATCAATACCATCGCCTCATACACGGCACTATCGCCATGGGGATGGTACTTACCGATCACATCGCCGACCGTACGCGCAGACTTCTTGTACTTAGCCGTATTCTTCAGGCCCAGCTCGCTCATGGCGTACACAATACGCCGCTGTACCGGCTTCAGGCCGTCTCCGATATTCGGCAGGGCACGATCCAGGATTACATACATGGAGTAATCCAGGTACGCCTTCTCGGTATACTCCTTTAACGGCAGGCGCTCTGTGGCCTCATAGATAGAGGTGTCGGTCATACAGCACTCGTTATTCGATTCGGAAGGGGCGGATTATGGCGGACTGGGGCGGGAGGTTCAAAGGGAAGCGAAGAGTGCTCAGAAGAGTACTCAAAGGGTGCATAGCGAAACTGGAGTAGAAGAAGGAATTGGGTCTAATCCTCAGCTAACCTAACAAGCCGTAAAAACCACAGTTCCAAATTCACACGATAGATGTATAAGCACTTCAAAATGCAGGCAGAAAACAAAAACCATTAACTGCAAAGTAGTTAGCAAGTAACCCTCAATATGCCTCAACTAAAATTAGAAACACTGAGTATCGGCTCTCTTGAAAAAATAGCGCTGGATGTACCGCCGGGAGAAGTCATCTGCCTATCCGGCCCCTCCGGCTCCGGTAAAAGCCGCCTGCTCAGAGCTGTGGCAGATATAGAGCCCCATAGTGGCGAGATATCTTTTGGTGACAAAGAACAGAATAAAATACCTGGCCACCAGTGGCGTCGCCAAGTCATGCTGGTACCGGCACAGAGTGCCTGGTGGTATGAGACTGTCGGTGAACACTTTCATAAACCGATGGAAGAAGCCATAAAGGTATTCGGATTTCCCGCAGAGGCCACAGGGTGGCAGGTGAGCCGGCTCTCCTCCGGGGAAAAGCAGCGTTTGTCGCTTATTCGCGCCCTGTCCTATGAACCCAGTGCGCTTTTACTGGATGAACCCACAGCTAATCTGGATACGGATACCACTAATAAAGTAGAAAAATGGCTACTTGCACAGATTAAAAAACATCAATACCCGGTAATCTGGGTGGCGCATAATAGAGAGCAGATCCAGCGCGTAGCCAGCAGGCATTTTGAGATTCAGGGCAGTCATCTTGTGGAGCGGGAGATATCACAATGAGTGTGATCGATCTTTCCTGGTGGCAGTTGTCATTGGCAGCAGCACTGGTAGTCGCCCTGGCAATTTGTACCCATATCGCACGATTACAGCTCGGTAAATCGCTGATTATTGCGGCGGTGCGCACGGCGATACAGCTGGCGCTTGTCGGAGTCATACTGGAAGCGCTATTCGCCGTAGGCACCCTGTTTTGGGTCAGCCTGTTAGGACTGGCGATGTTACTGTTTGCCGGGCAACAAGTCATCTCGCGGCAAAAATATCGCCTGCGCGGGGGCTGGAGTTTTGCCATTGGCACTTTATCCATGCTGGTTTCCGCATTTAGCGTCACAATACTGAGTCTAGTGGTACTAATCGGTCCTCAGCCCTGGTACCAACCGCAATACTCTATTCCACTACTGGGGATGCTTCTGGGCAATACCATGACCGGCGTTGCCTTGGGACTGGACCGACTAACAGAAAGTATGCGACGTTCAAGTGATATTATTGAAAACCGCCTAATGCTGGGTGAAACCTGGCGGCAAGCCAGTATAGAATTTCGCCGGGATGCCATGCGCGCGGGATTAATGCCAACGATCAATTCAATGGCCGCAGCAGGGATTGTATTTCTGCCCGGTATGATGACCGGGCAGATATTAGCTGGTACACCCCCTACAGTTGCAGTGAAATATCAGATTTTGATTATGTTTACGATTGCTGCGGGTACGGGGTTTGGTACTTTTGTGGCGATTGGATTGTGTGCGAAGCGTTTGTTTGATGATCGCGAAAGGTTAAGTTTAGGCAGGCTACTTGAAGGTTAGGAGATCTTCAAGATTTTCTCCGAAGGCTGTAAATTAGATTGGAGGGTGTTCAAAACTCTGTGTCAGCCATAGCCTCATAGGCTGATGTATTTCTCCAAACGATCCGAGAAGTGGATTGTTAGCTGTGACAGCGTCAGATTCCAGTTTTGAATCGGGTGCGTCCAGCGCTCGGTGGCTTTTAGTATACCGGCGTACAGAAGCTTCAGTAAGCGATTCTCATTGGCGAAGCCACCCTTTGTCTTGGTTAACTTGCGGAACTGCCTGTGTACAGTTTCCACCGCATTAGTCGTGTAGATCGGAGTACGGATATATTCTGGGTATTTAAAGTAGGCCAAGAGAGTTGTCCATTTACCACGCCACGACTTGATCACCATCGGATATTTTTCTCCCCACTTAGCTTCCAGCTCATCTAAAGCGCTCTCGGCAGCATTGCGCGTTGCCGCTTTGTAGACGCACTTAAGATCAGCCATAAAGGCCTTCTGGTTTTTTGAAGCTACATACTTCAGCGAGTTGCGGACCTGGTGAATGATGCAGTGTGGGTTTCGGTATTTGGGTAGATGCTCTCTATCGCCTCGGGAAAGCCCTGCATGCCATCGATGCAAGCAATCAGGATATCTTTGACCCCACGGTTATGGAGGTCAGTTAGGACGTTCAGCCAATGGTGGGCGCCTTCTTGGTCGGATAAATAGAGCCCCAACAATTCCTTCTTGCCTTCGATATTGAGGCCAAGAATCGTGTAAATAGCCTTGCTAGCATAACGGCCATTTTCCTTGATCTTATAATGAATAGCGTCGAGCCAGACGATAGGGTAAATAGCCTCCAGATCACGCTCACGCCAGGCTTTAAGCTCAGGCAGCAGCTTGTCTGTAACGGTGTTGATGGTACCGTTGGAAAGCTCCATTCCGTAGATATCGGCAATATGTGTACGAATGTCCTGGTAGGCTGTTACCCAAGGCAAACAGGGCAATGATTTTGCGCTCCAGTTCGTCGGTAAGCTGGGTTTGATGCTTCTTGACGATTTGAGGTTCGAAGGTACCAGCGCGGTCCCGCGGAGTCTGCAGCTCGAAGCTACTGGCGGGACTTTTCATGGTTTTTGAGGTGGTACCATTCTTGCGGTTGGGCTTGTCCTCGCTGGCGAGGTGCTCCTCCAATTCCGCCTGCATGGCCGCTTCAGTGAGTTGTTTTATCAGTGGGGTCAGGATGCCATTTTTGCCACTGAGATCTTTACCCTCATGCAGCGCCTTAACGGCAGCATTCATATCGAAAGTAGGTTTGGTCATGGGTCATCTCTTTTTTGCTAATAGTAAAGAAATGACACAGAATTCTGAACACTACCAAAAAGCCCGCGATGCGGGCTTCAATACAATTATCAGAAAAATGTTTAATCTTTATTAGTTGAAATTACATCTTTGCATAATATTTCAATTGTAATCTCTCCGCTATACAGGCTCAGTATTTTTAGATCTCCTTCGCCAGGTAGATAGGTCTTTCCATTTCCGCCAGAAAACCCGAACTTATTCTCTTTTAACCAGCTTCCTAAACTTTCCCTATCCACTGTCTCACAGTTAACCTCTCCTATATAACACGCAAACCCTTCATCTTCTTCGAAGGTATTCTGCATATTAAACATGGACACAGACTTACACTGTATATCAGCTAAAGGCTGTAGTTCATACATATCAAGAAAGCTTAAGCATATATCTCTTCCATCAACGGAGAACTTAACGGAATCTAAGTTTACATCGGACAATAAATTCATTCTAAACCTAACGACTCGATTTTATTGGGCCATTGAACTGTTCAACATAATGCCCTGTTTGATGAGATTGATTCCCATGCCCACCAGGTAAACGATTGCCATCGTAATCAAGCCTTACTTGACCTTTACCCAGATTGTGATTGCTAGGATCTTTCCATACACGCTGAGTAGGAATTACTTCACCTGTAGGTTTTACATCAACTTTTAAACCATCCGGTCCTTTATATGTTGCATAGCCGTTCCCATTAGTAGTTGATTTTAAATTATAGCCTTTGGCAGTTAAATCAGAGTGCAAAGCTTCGCGAGTTTTCGGGAGTCCACTCTTTGTAACCTCTTTGGGCTTGGGCTTCCCTAACCCTCTAAGATCCTCAAGGGCCCCATCGTTAAATTCAGTGCCCGCTAAAAGATCTACAGTAGCGGCAAGTTTATCTTTCAGACCAGCTTTGTCATCAAGGAATATTGTATTCAGGTCATCAGCGATCCCTACCAGCTCATCCAGACCAACCTCTTTTAGAGATTTGGCATCCAGTTTTCCGGTTTTACGGAACTGCTTATACGCTTTATACGCCAGCTTCCCTCCAGTGACAGCCAGTTTAACAATCGACTCACCCTTGGGATCCACATAATTAATCGGATTATTCCGCGCATAGCGGTAGGGCGTCCAACGCTGCGGATCGGCAAAACGTCCCGAGTGGTTTAGCACCGGATCCGGGCTGATAAAGGTACCAAAGTCAGACTGCAGATAGCGCCTTTCGAAGTAGCCTAAACCCGTGGACTTATCCAGCTCTTTACCCGCATAGCGGTAAGGTGCTGCGGTACTATCACCGAAGACATTTTCCAGCTCGCCGTAAGACTTATAGGTAAAGGCATTAACGATCTTGCCAGCTTTATCCAGAGTCAGGTCGGTAGAACCTACGTGCGTGTGCAGGTAATACTCAGTCGGCGTGAACACTTCTCCACTCTGGTCACTGCGGGCAATACGTTTCTGACCAACACTGATGTACTTCAGTAATTTGCCATCACGTACTTCACTATCTCCGTCGATATACAGGGTGACGCTGCGAGCTCCGCCTGTACGTTCGGTGATTTTAAAGCGGCGCTGGTGTTTAAAGTCATAACCGTACTGGTCAGCGGCTTGCTGATTACCGGCGTAAGTCAGACGCTGGTCGTGGTCCCAGTGGTAGGTCTGGTCGCCGGCTTGCGTACGATTACCGTTGTCATCGTATTCAATCAGGCCTTGGGCCCAGCTCAACGCTTGAGGTCCGGGCAGGCTGCCACAGCTGCTGCGGTTGGAGGCGCCAGTGTTGCTATTGTCATGGCTGCCGCCGTAACGCAGATCTGTGATCTGGGTATTTCCAGCGGTAGCCATATCTGCCAGGTCGACGCTCGCGCGGCCCACTTGCAGCAGGTTGCCGATTTTGTCGTAGCTGTAATAAACCTGCTCGATATCGTCGGCAACGCCGGTCAGGCGATAAACATCGTCGTAGCTGTAGACAATATTTTTTGCCAGTGATGCTGCCTGGGCACTGGTTGCACCAAGTTCGGCAGCCATTGCGGCAAGGGCGTCACTGGGGCGTTTATCGTCGATACCGAGTACATTGGAGACGGCATCAAAACGGTAATCCCACTGTTGCAGTGGCAGGGCGTCCCCGCTGCGCTGGGTGCGCAAGCCAGCCAGTCGCTGGCGCTCGTCAAAGCCCCAATCAGTTTCAACACCATTGGCCAGCCCTTGGTGTTGCAAAACCCCATTGGCGGTATAGTCCAGGCGCTCTACCACTCCCGGGATGCGCTCGAGCAGGCCGCGGGCGTTATATTCAAAGTTCACCCGGCTATTGTCGGGGTAGAACTGCTGTGTCATACGCCCGGCACTGTCATAGGCGAAGCGCGTGGTGTAGAGGGGGCTGTCAATTTGCGGGCCGATGATCTTGCGCTGGCGCTGTACCACTCGGCCGCGTGCGTCATATCCCCATTGCTCGAAGCCAGCTTGGTCGGTCACTTTGGCCAGGCGCCCAAGCAGGAAGGCACCGCCCTCTTCGCCGCGCTGGTCGTACTGGTAGCTGACTACCGGTGAGGTGGAGCCCAGCTGCAAGCCCGGTTGCCAATTTGCGCCGCTGGGAGCTTCTCCTCGCGGCGATAATTGATACTCGGCAAAGAGACGGTTGGCGCCGTCGTAGCGATAGTGCCGCTCCTGCCCCAGGGCATCGCGGGTAGCCAGCAGGTTGCCGGCATCGTCAAAGTACTGCCAGCGCTGTCCGCGGTTGGGGTCGTCCAAGAAGCGCATGCGCCCCAGGTCGTCGTAGTGCATGGTGCGCACATTATTTTGCGCATCCTGCAGGCGGGTAAAATTACCATTGAGGTCGTAGTCGTAATAGGTGGACCAGGTGGCACCACCGATACCGCCCTGGGTATTGGCTCCAACAATTTCATCGACTTGTCTCAGGCGGTATTCGCCCTGCGCCGTTTGCAGGCCATCAAACACCAGTTTTTTGGCGGCGCCATGGTGAACACTGTTCGCGCGGGTTTGCTCTTCATCTTCCAGCACCTGCGCCATGGGCAGATAGGTGATACGGCTGAAGACACTTTCCCCACTTTGCGCGGTGTAAGGCTGGTAGATCTCCTGGGCTCGCCCTTGGGCATCGTAAAGATATTGTCGGTGGTGCTGACCTTTATCATTGGCGCGGTAGGCGAGACCCTGGGCAAAGTAAGGCAGCGCAGTCTGTACTACCTGGCCGCGCGTATTAAAGTTACTGTGATCGCTGACCACAACTTGTCCCGGCTGCTCGGCTTCACTGCGTACCATCAGGGTACGACCCAGGCCGTCATAAAAATGGCGGCTGTCGATGGTACCGCCGGTGCCACTCCGTTCGCGTTGGCGTGTCTCTACCCAGCTGATGCGGTGGCCATCCACCATCTGCGCCAGTTGATAATCGTATTCAACCGTGGGGAGTTGCAGGCTATCTCCAGGTTCGACCACAGCAGTGAGTCGCCCGTGGCTGTCGTAACCATATTGGATCTGTTGTCCGTTAAAGTCGGTGTAGTCGGTAAGTACACCCAGGCCCTTGTCGTAGCTCGCACTAGCGGTGAGCCAGCGGCTGCCGGTATGCAAACTCACTTCCGTGGGGAAGGTGTGATATTGCGAGTCGTAAGTGACTTTGGTTTGATGGCCCGCTTCGGAGCCCCACAGGGGGTCATAACTTTGGATGCGGTTACCAAAGGTGTCGTAGACATGGCGCTCTGCAGCAACGTAGGCATCCGCACTGTCGGCATCGTGCCAGAGTCGACGCAGGGTTAGGTTGCCCTTGGAGACTGCGCCGAGGTTGCCAGCGGAGAAACTTTCATCGTCGTAGAACCACTGCTCTTTGGCCACAGCGCGGCCCGATAAGTCGGTAACCTTGCGCTCTAGGGGTAGATGCAAGAACCAGTGGCTCTGTGCAGAGGCGGATTCCGCACTGAAGCGCAATTGGGTAATACGCTCGTCCTGCCAGTTGCCATCGGTACGGCCCAGCTCTTTGATATAAGTGGTATTACCGTAGTTATCGTAGTCGTATTCCCATGCAAGGGTCACTGGGCTACCGCTGCCCCGCTCCAGCATATGCTGCTGGCGTTCGGTCATAGCCGCAAACTCGACTTTGCGGTTTTCCTCGGCATAGCCGGAAAGCAGTTGGCGCAGCTCCCACTGGTTTTCCTCTCGCGAAAAAATTCCGCCGAAGGCATCGCGGGTTTCTATTTGTTTGATCTTGCCTTGCAGGGCTTCCTGTTCGGTGCCATCGGCTTTTTGGCCCAGGTGGAATTCATAACGGGTTGCCAATGTCGGGGTGCTGGCATCGCCCACGCGGCGCTCTTCACTGTGCGCGAAGCCCTGGAATTCTTTATCGGCAGCATCGTAAAAGCCGTCCCAATAATCCATCTCGGTGGTTTGCTGTTCGCCACCGCGGCCATCGTCCACAACAACGCGTTTGAGTACCTGCATCGCTACGGGAATACCCTGTGGCCAGGGGCTACTGGCCTCGCGGTCTCTCACCATTTCTTCGACAACAGAGCCGTACTCCAGGGTCGTCAGTGCACCTAGGCCATTGTCGATGGTTTTTAGCTGGTTCGGTTGCTCAGTGGGGAACAGTTCGGCGAAGTAAAAAGTATTAGCACCGCGGCCAGGGCTATACCAGACGATATCCGTGGAGCCATTACCATTGATATCGACCAGGCGCACTTCCTCGGCAGATACATTCCCTTGGGCTTGAATCAATTGTGGCTGGCTAAACTTTGCCTGCTGATGCTGATTCGTATTCAGGCCCTGATTCAGCCATAGGGATACCTGAGTTCCATTGAGGTAAATCAGGTCGGCACGGCCGTCGGCATTGATATCAGTAACACGCACATTCTTTATGTTGTGCAATGTGTTGGGGCTATTGGCGAACACCACTGCGGGGGCAAACCCCTGCAAACCACGGTTAGCATAGTAAGCGGCATAGCCATTGCTAACCCAAACCAAATCAGGCAGACCATCTCCGTTCATATCGCGGAGAAAGACATTGGGATCACCCAGGCGCATAGCCGCGGTGCCTGTGGGCATCGGTAATTGAATGGGCTGCGACCAACCGTTGGGGTGGTTCAGCTGCACAACATGGGATAAAACCTTACCGCTGCTATTGGTTATCGTTGCAAAGACATCAACACGCTTGTCGTTATTAATGTCCAACATATCCACATTGGAACTATCGAGGGGGATATACAGCCCGTTTATGGCACCGCTGTACTGCCAGCTATGATTATCATCAAGATGGAAGTAATGAGTACTACCAGAGCTATACTGCAGCAGGTTCACTTCACCAGAACCATCAATGTCAGCCCAGGTGACCGAGTTACTGGAAATACGGCTGGTAGTGAAAGTATTCATTTCACGATAACTCTGCCATTGGGGCAGGCCATCTTCGTCAGGACCTAAATTAAGCCAATAGACATCTTTATTCGGTGCCGTGTTAACAACATCCGGTAAGCCATCCCGATTAATATCCAGGAAGGATACGTCAGGGTTATTCAGAGGCACTTGGCTTGCAGCCGGCATCGGTGACATAAACACCTGATCCTGCTGGTAGTGGGTGTAGCCATAGCGTACTGGTGGCAGGGTTACCGTAGATTCGCCCTCGCCTGCACTGGAATGGACTTCCTGTAACAAAGAGAGGCTTTGCCATTCCGTTAGTGGCTGATAGGAAAATTCGTATTTACGTAAGTGGCGCCCGGAAAATTGTGTTTCCACGCGTTGCAAGCGATAAGCGGTTTTAATCTCAAAACCCGCTTTATAATTTGTTAGGACGTCAGGGCGGTCTTCATAGTGAAACTGCACCGCCATATCGCCATTCGTATTATATTGAATCCTGTCCAGATAAATCTGAACGCCATCATCCAACTTACGATATTGATAGTCGATACGATTGCCCTGGGTATCTTCTACCGCCTCTAGATACCAGGAGAATACCGATGTGCCGTTGTTGCCACTGACTCGGCTATTAGAGTCTTGCCCCAAATACCAACGCAGACCGTTGGACTGTGTCACCAGCCAACCCTTCGACAGACGCTCGTAGCGCGCAAAATCGCTGGCATTTTTGGTGCGATAAACACCGTCTTCCACCAGAACTAATTCTTCGCCCAGGTGATTGATAAACGTATCAAACTCATCAAACTCATCGGTGCGACCATCGCGGTCGTTATCCTGCCGATCAGTCTGGCCCCACTCTGAATAATTAGGCAGGCCCTTGTCGGTTTGACGCTGGATATAGGGGATAACCAGTTTATGCCCCAGTCCCAATAGCCCGTTACCAAACCCGCTGTTGTACTCCAGTGATACATCCGGAGCCAGTCCATTACGCCCAGGGGGCACAGCCAAGTTCACTAGGCGCGAGCTGGTGCCAGTATTTAAATTAGGAATAAAAGCTTCACCAAGACCAGAAATACTGCCTGGGCCTGTTGGCAGATTGAGGACGGGCGCCTGCAAAGCGGTGTGTTCATCAGCGGCAACAGCCGCCGTAGATGACACCACTATGCAGCAAGAGAGCAATAAATTGCGAAGCATAAGCATCCTTGTTTTTAAATCAGTGTTCTCTCAAAAAACACCTTAAATACTCATAGTTTTTATGGGCAGACCTAATAATCATGAGAGCTGCCATAAAAATAATACCCAACAAAAACGACAACCCAGCAGCATAATTACTGCTGGGTTGCCAGATTGGTGCTCTAATTTTTAAGTAGAACTAAATATAGATTTAGTGGACTACGGGCTCACGTAATAAAAGAATCGGGCCACCGCCATTGTCACCACTGCAAGTAGCGCCGGCTTTATCCCTTGTCTTAAAACGATGATTAAAGATCATTTCAACATCTTTGATGGCATCGATTTCAACCATCGGACCAAAATTATCTTTTAACTGAATTGACAAACGCCATCCAGTGGCAGCTACACTGCGCTCTTTAAATGCAGAAGTAGTTGTAGTATTGGAACCAGCGCCACTATTAAAAGTATCTAGATTGGCAGTCATCGGGACCCGATGACTAGTTCGAGGATCAAAAACACCTTCCGTATTAAAGTTCCAGAAAATAGGTGCATGAGTAATAAACTCACCATCAACACCAACACCATCTTCATTTTCTAAGAGGGTACCTGGCGTTTTATTCCTCATAAAACTAATACCGCCATAAGTTAATAAAGCTCTTGTCTCTGTTTGGCCACTTACATTGTATATCAAAGGAACATTAAGACTAATTGTCTCAATTTTATCTAAATAATCTCCATCGTATGCTAAACAGCTTAAATCACCATTATTAGCCACAAGCGGCCCCCTGAAGAAATTACTCCCAGGCAATTCCTTAACAGTACTGAATACTACAGATATCCACTCTTCTGCACCGGCATTAACTCTTAGCAAACGCAGTTTTTCCTGGAAAGCCTCCTGCGGACTTAAGCGAGGTCCATCTTGCTTTTCTGGATCCGGGTGTGGATAGGTTTGTTCGACACCCCATAAAAGATCAACATATCCAAAGACATCATCCTTCAATGAGAAGGTATCGGTAGCCAAAATAACATCACTGAAGTTACGTTTCTGATCGAAATCAATCATCGCGCCCAGGAAATCACTTAGCTCTTCTGCATTTCGTAAACGGAAGAGTTTTCCCTTGTTAATTTCAAGGCGCTCCGAAACAAAGGGCTCTTGCCACTTATACTCCAAGGCATTAGCAGTGTAGAACAACCAACGTTGAGCATTTTCAAAATCTCGCTCAGCTCGAATCATGTCAGTAGTCAAGCGACTGGCATGAATTGGATCAGCAAAATAGCGTTCAGATAGATTACTATTGGCAACAAACATCTGATTTACGATGCGCTGTGCCTGCCCAAGCATCCCTGACAGACGCTCAACTTCTTGTTCCAGCGCGGCTTCAGCTTGGGCAATATCCAAAGAAATGGTATTCGCCTCCAACCACATGGTGCGCACCCGTGACTTACTCTCAACATCCAGTAATTTATTCGTACTGTCATTAAGAGCAGCTCGCTCTTCCGCCGCCACGCGGACACTTTCAGCCTCTAATTTTCCTGTTTCTTTAATGGTTTTTATATTTCGGTTATGTATGGCTACAGATTCAGCCGTTTGCGCCAGTGTCTGTGCAAATGCTAGCCAACTACCCGAGGTTACGGCCCTTGCAACACCGCCAAATAAGCTACTCCGTTTTCGGGATTGCTCAGCTTTTTTGCGAATCTTGGCGATCTGCTGCGTAATTGAAGCCTGCTTGGAACCATAGTCTAGAATGATCTTCGACATTCCATCGACAATGCCTTCTTCTTCAGCGCGGCGTTCAATTTCGATTTCAATCGCACTCAACAGATCTTCCATACGCTGCAAATTACGATCCATCGCAATTTGAGCCAAGTCGATATTATTCGCCTGGAGGGAGATCTCACTGCCCTTTTGGGCGCTATCACTAATAATTACGCAATCTGCAGAGAAGCAGCCATCTGGAAAGCTCACACCAAGCAAACTATACAACCAATTACCCAACTCTTGATGGCGATCGGTATACTCTGTAGCCAACTTATCGGCGCTATGGCGATAGCTCTCATAACTTATTTTCGCAGAAGACAAACTATTTCTTGCTCTAGCTATAGGGCCAGTGTCTTGACGAATGTAATCACTCAACGCATTAAAAGAATCAAATACATTATTGCCATTGATCTTATAATTCTGTACCAGCAGTACCGAATCTTCAGGCAAACCAAGAATATTGGTTTCACCAGTGAGCCAGCTCACGGAGTTTTCCAAATCACTGAGATGGGTCTGCCATGCATACACCGCTTCGGATAGGCCGGAGAAACCCTGCACCTGAGTAAAATCGGTATCCGGGAAGATCGCACGCAGCGATTGCTCTTTAGTAATCAGCTCACTGCGCAGCGTAATCAACTCGTCAACCATCTGCGCCAGCAGGGTGGTATTGGTCTGTCCGGCTACGACGGCCAAACGCGCCTGTTGCACCTTGGTGGAAGCCAACTTGCTCATCAATTGATAGAGCATGGTGACATCTTTGTAACCGGTAAACAGTAATTCTGCCGGGGTTACATCTTTTTGTGCCAGGTCGTTGGGATCGTAGTAGCGGGGACTAATTTGACCACGGGAGGGACCCCATTGGGCTAAAAACTCCGGTGCATAAATCAGCAAAGAGTTGTACTGCTCCAGGGCATCCTTCAACAACTGGTGTGCAGTTTCTATATGCCCAACTTCGACCTCTACCGCTTCGTTACGCAGGCGGCTAATACGGGCATTATCCAGGGCTTCATTAGCCAGGATCATCTCCGCTACCGCGCGATCGTAGTAAACATCCAGCGTGAAACGCTGCAGGTTTTCATTGCTGGGATGGTGAGTCAGCTGCTCAAAAATAAAGGCTTCTACATCTGTAGCGCGGTTGCGCTCTGCAGTGTCATACAGGCTGGAAAATTCAACCGTGGCTTCACCACTGGCATAGGGGTTGATCACCATATTAGTGTTGGTATCAACGATATACATCAGGTCCAGGTAGCGGAAGGCCGCTCTATCCTGGGAGAAAATACCCTGGGCAGGATTTTCCTGGGCCGCAGGTACCTGATCGGCTTCGTTGTAGTACAGCTGCTTGCGAATCTGTACCGTGGGATCCAGCTCCATCGTTACCGTGAAGGTATTACTAAAGTCGGAAGAGCCCGCTTTGTTCGCGGCCTGGACACGATAATCGTGCGTACCGAATACTAATGGAGAGGCATTGTATTTATAGCTATTACCAGCACCGTTATACACGGCTTTCCAGCTGCCGTTATTCATACGCTGCTGTAGCAGGTAGCTATCTGCTTTATCGGCTGAGGGCCAACTTACGGTATAAGCTTCGCCGGTAGAGGAAGGCACAGTGATATAACTAGGCGCTACGGGTGGCTTCAGCAATGCTACGGTGGCGCAGGCTTCCGGTGAATAGTTGGACTGATCTGTTGAGGTCAGTGCACGTACCCGGTAGCAGTGGCGCCCGTCCTGCAAGTTACTCAGCTGGTAGCTGCGTGCAGTGCCCCGATAAAGCTGCTTATTTGCACTGTCTACCACTTGATATTCAACGGTGAGACCGCCTTTTTTAACTTCGCTCCAGCTAAGCTTGACCTTGCCATCCCAGCTGTTGGTTGGCGAAGCTGAGGCTACGGGCACACCAACAGCGCGATCGACTTTAACTGTTACTAACGAGGAGTAGTTAGCGCAGGTGCCTTTGGCATTACAAGCGCGAACCTTATAGCTATAAGAGCCATTGCTAACACCAGAGAAACTTTTACTTAAACCAGAACCATTGTACAGAGTGGAGCCACTGCCATCGGCTAACTGATAACTGGTGGCAAACTGCTTGGTATTCCAGCTGACAATATATTTACCATCGAGGCTGGTGGTGGTATTTAATTTAGGTGTTGGTACGCCAGGACGGAAATAGACTTCTATATTTTGACTTTCTCGATAACCAGAGCAAGTGGTATTACAGGCCCGTACTCTAAAGCGGTAAATACTACCATGGCTCAGGGAAGCAATCGTTGTACTGGTAGATGAACCAGAATAAACACCTGACCAGCTGCCATTATCCTTGCGCTGCTGTAATTCATAACGGGTAGCCCCACTGCTGGCAGCCCAGCTGATATTAACGCTGCTAGAGGAGGTATAACTGGGAACAGTGATAGAGGTTGGGGTTGATGGAGTCAGCTCTACCTTTATGGTTCCGCCGTTCTTATAAGCACCACATAAATTCTTTGCGGTGTTACAGGCTCGAACACGATATTGGTAGTTACCACTAGAGCGGCCACTTTCATTAAAGCTAGCTCCAGAACCGTTATAAACCCTGCTCCAGGAGCCACTATTTACCCTACGGTAGAGCTCATACCGGCCTGCACCAGTACTGGAAGACCAGCTAACCTTGTAAGCCCCATCACTATCGAAAGTGCCGTAATTGATACTGGAGGGCGCTGCTGGTTGAAATATAACGTTAACGGTATGAGTGCCTAACTTAACCCTATTGAATCGGGAAGCAGGGCAAGATGTAACTTTATCTTCCCAATCATCAGGGGAGATAATATCTGGAGTACAGTGTTCATGCCAATACTCATAAAAGTATTTACCGGCAGAAGAAACGGTTACAGATTTAGTAGAGTTTGAACTGGAAAACCCATAGTCTAATGAAATATTCCGAGTAAAAGTTCCATTTTTATACTCCTTTAAATATACACCCATTACCCCAAGTGGCGCTACAGACCTATATGATAAGGAATATTTCCCATCAGTATCTGTGCCCGGCCCGCTCAAGGCAGACCCATAAGCAATAGCACTGAGACTTAAAACCTGCAGCACAAAAAAGTTACGAACAAAAGTCAACATGTTAAAAACCAAACGACAGAGATCTAAAAAGATCGAAAAATAAAAACCTCAACCTCAAAAACAACAGCAAATAGAAAGCTCTTTATCTTTAAAGAACCCAAAAGCAGCCACTAAAAACAACAACACATATGACTTTCCTCCCTTAAACACCCATCATCCCTTTAAAGACAGTTTATTGCGGCGTTCCCGACAATAAAATACACGCCGAATTCTATCGACGAGCATAGATCTCTTTCAAGAAAAATACGCCAAGTATTTTTTTATTTTTATTCCCACACACTGAAAAAGGATATCAATAAGCTAAAAATGGTACAAAAATACTACTTGAAAAATCAAAAATAGATTTTCTTCCATTAACCTAAAAGACAGACAAGCTTAGACGAAAACTTTCACACAAAAAAACGAAAAAAATTAAAAACCCAGAAAACCTTGAGCAAATTCAACAGGAACAATTAAACACCCCACTCAAACCACCATCAAAAATTAAGAGACTCCTGCCATTTAAAAAAACCAAAACACAAAAATAATTAACCCGAATAAAAAATATCTTATATTTTCAACACCCTAAAAACATAGCAACATCAAAAAATTATATATAGAACCTTTAAGCACGGAGCAGGCACCAGCACTAAAGTTAATCACACTCAACCTTAAAGATTAAAAAATGTAATCTCATAAATCTTGCAATTAAAACAGCCTTCAGTAGTAGAGAAATGTAGTAGGGAAATACTTCGGGAGAGATACGCGCTACTTAAAAGTAACGCGCAATAAATCTAGCGGCCTAAAAATAAAACCAAAATAGCAATAACCAAACCAAGCAACAACACCCATACTCCTCGAAGCATCAAAGAGCGAGCATACTCCGCTTCTTTATAACGCAACGCATAGGGAATCCCGGTAATAGGGCCAAGAAATATAGTGACAACTCCCCAAACCCAGTGCTTATTACCCAAAGCAGTCAATGCAGCCATTAGGCCCCCAAACCAACACAGGGTTACACCTATGACACATACCACCAAGGCAATGATGGCCCACCACTGATTGGCTAGGAAAATTTCTACTATCTGTGTTTCTGTCATGGCGCTCTGCCACTCCTTATTACCACTTGATCATTCCACATTATTTAGGCCCTTTTCACAGCTTGATAAGACTGCTTCTAGATAGCCAAAATTACCCACGAATTTTACTATGGGTGCAGCCGCCTTTAGACTGCGAGCGCTGTTAGCAACCAATAGTAACCTTAAAGGGGGACAAATGGTCCCCAAAAAAGAAATCAGAAGTATGTGATCACTCACTCTCCGGAAAATTCAGTGACCAATTCCAGGCCGGTTATGTTTCTGGTTTCATTGGCAAAATCGTAATAACCAGGCTTTTCATCAATAAAAATCTGATGCGTCATAGCTACTCCTGGAGGGAGATCTAAAATACCGGCAGGAACCGAGTACTGCTGGGTTTCCTTTAATCGGTAGAAGAGATGGGAGCCACAATTGGAACAGAAACCGCGCTCAGCCCAGTCCGAAGAGTCAAATACAGATACATGCTCTTCACCGGAAATCTCCACACTGGTCTGGCAGTCTACCGCCAACAGTGGACCACCGCTCCACTTCTTACACATGCTACAGTGACAGACTCCAAGGTCAGAGGAAGGCAGCTCAGCCTTAATGGTCACAGAACCGCACAGGCAGCTTCCCTGGACTTGATTAGATTCGTTCATATTTTTCTCTCTCTTCTGTAAAGCTATAGAAGCGTACACTTACTAACTCTTGCCGTGGGGCTATCTAAGATTCATAAGACTTGCAGCGTCGCTTGAACCAATTCATTCTTTTTGTGTGATTCAGCGGGCAATTTTCCATGCACAACCGCCCCAGATCTTCCAGGGTGGTTGCCTCTGGGTAATTTGCGACTTCCTCACCAGCAATAATGTGGCGAAAACCCCGCTCATCCGCTGTAATCAAGAAGTGATTTTCCTTATCACCAATTAAGATCTTCTCCCTGGCCATTGCGTAAACCTGGAATTCCCACATACCCCAGGCACTCCATTTATTCATTACCAAACACGTTGACATAGTTTTCAGAGGCTGCTGCTGTTCAACAGCAAATACAGAGGTTGAAAACAGCAATAGGAAAAACAGGATTAATCTCATATTCATTCCCTAAATACTGATGTTTAATTATGTATAGATAGTGGCAATGTTGGTGGTAAATAGCACTACCCAAAAAGAGGTATTTCTACGCTAACCATGCCATAGAATTAAGAACCGCATCAAGCCAACCTAACATCGTTAAAGCGCTTAATTTTTGGAAGCTGCACGTGCAAAATCATTGCAGAAAATTTCTCACCTGCTTGTCAACACATAGAGTTTGAAATGGTTCTAATTCTGGATAAGAAAACCCATTCCATATAGTAGCTAAGTACATTTTTTCCACAGGGTGTGAGGAGAACTTTATGGAAATGGTGCGTTTCTCAAAATATAATCTGCGTTAATACCTTTTGGTTTCAATGAAGCTTCTTTTCTTTTATATTTTTAGAATCAATTGGAAAATTCCACTCTCGGATCACCAAAATCTCGCCCCATATAATCCGGTGCGCAGGGAATCAGCTCTGCCGCGGGAATGCCTGAATCAATCAAGTATCGCTCAACTTTGCGACTACGCTCCTGTGCAAGTTTCTCAAACTCCTCCCGCAATGTAATGGGCGGTCGGCGATAAAAGTTCGATAGATAGCGGCGGCTACCGCGCAGTCCGATTGTGGAATTTGGATACATTGCATTCCAGTCCCTGGCATTGGCTATTCCACAAACCCCAGGACGGGCATCTGGGTGTTTGTGTAGCACCTCAACCATTTGTTGTAACTGCGCTAAAGCCAAACCATCCAATTCCGCACTGCCCGGCTGGAAATCGATAGTATCAAATGATTTGGCCATAAAACGCCCCCAGGCTAACTTAGCCAATAGATAAACCCCATAAGGGGTAAAGTAACTAAATAGCGCATCCATAATGGCTTTTTGCAGTAGTTCGCTAAATACAAACTCCATTGAAAACTTGGGGTCGCGGATATTTCCGGTGACGGGCATACCAAACTTTACATTCCCTTTTCCATCTTTTAATAACCAAAGGGCCAGGTTTAGGGGAATAAATCGCTTTTTCACTGACAGTTGATCGTCTTTTCGCACTCGCCGAACCTTGATTTTCTCCAGCACGACATCGGCAAAGGCATTCAGCTGGTTTTCGTGTACGTGAATATTCACTACTGCATCCATCTGCCCCTGTAGTATTTTGAAACCCAACAGTTGGGTCATATAAGGGGTTGCCGGGATCAGGTTTACATTGGCCAGGTAACCAGTCAGATCTGCGTTCCACTTTTTATTCCCCAGATAATCGATCGTCCCTCCCACTTGAAGATCGCCAAATCCTCCAGGGCGACCATTGGCCACCACGACCGCAGGAGGATGCTCCCCCAGATTACTGATATCACTCAGGTTAAGATTAATATCGCGCACAGGCAGGCGTGCCCGAAATTCATGTTTACGATCCACCCAGGTAAAGGTGCCGTGGCGCAGATGAATATCACCGACATGGTACAAGAGGGGTGGCCGATCTTTTTTCTTGCTGGGCATATTTCTATGAATTGGCATACCGCGAAGCTCGGCGATTTCCCAGGTTACCGGAAACTGGCCCTGCTCATCCCGCAGTAGGATAAAACGCGGTCGAAAAAAATCGATGAAATCAATCGTTAAGTACTCCCTGCGCCGATCAAAAGATAAGGCTTTTATATGTAATAGCCTGAAATCCCCTATCGTACTATGGCGCTCGAATTCCGGTGCGCTCGGATCTCGGTTAAAAAAATGAAAATGAACGGCTTCACCCCAGGCGAAATACCACTCTTTGGCATTCATAGAAAAGTGCGAGATTTCTACACTCTCCCCTTCTGCTAATAGTTCCCCGCCAGGGGAAAGCACATCAATATTCTCAACTTTGAATAGAGAGAGCGTCAATCCGTGAGTGCCGCTGAAATTGCCATCCAGTCTTACCACATCGAGATTGAAACAGTGACTGCCTTGATCAAAATATTTCGCAGGAATACAACTGGCGATACCCTGGAGTTGCAGCTGGTGTACCCCTACAGAACGGCCACTAAAGCGCAGATTTTCTACTTGAAGCCGCCCGGTTTTCAGTAGCGGTAGAGGCAGGGCCTGTGGAAAACCCGCTTCGTGCATTTGTATATCCGCCACACTGATATCTCTAAGCAGAAAATTCCGCCCTGTAGCCGTTTGTTGACTTTCCATTCCCCCCAAACGCAACTGCCCCAGCTGATAACAGGGGGCAAGTTTTTTGTCTTTAAGCAGTCCGGCGGGTAGACAGCCACTGACATTTTGTATAAGCGCGAGCGCCTCACCCTCAAGAGAAATATTATCTAGCTGAAAACTGGGGAATTTCAGTGGAGGAGAATTTTTTCCTGGAATTGACAGACCGGACATTTGTAGCGATCCCTTAAGTGCAAAGGGCCGATTCAGAGATAGCTGTTGTTTGCCGGGCATATACAGCTCATCGAGTCCGTAGCAGCGCTGTGTGTCCCCGACCCTGGCACCTTCAAGTCGCTCGACATTCACCGACTTACCAGATTCCGGCAGACAGACCCGGGTATTAAGGATTTTCAAATCAATAACGGAAAACTGCTTTCCACCCTTCCAGCTGAACCCCTGCCAACTCAGTTGCTGTAGGCCAGCTTGAAGAAAGTCGCGTCCTTTCTGCCAAAAGGCAATTGGCCCGCTTTGCACCGGCCCCAACCAGAGGCGGTCACGGTGAGGACCAAAACCAATACGGATGGGGTCACTAGTAAAGTTTATTCGTGAGGTCTCAATACAGTCAGCCAAGTTGACTCGATCAGCCTCACTGGGCAATAGGCTCCGCAGACCACAAATCAATATATTGTCCATCGATAAGTCGTAGAGATCGATGGAATCTGTCGAAAAGGACACCTGCGGTATCGCCAGTGTTTCAAATTGCCAGAGAGGCACACCGGAATCTGTTCGGGTGAACGCTGTTTGCCCCAGCGCCACACCACTGCTGCCAATAGAGCGCAGATCTTGACTGAAAACACAGTGCGGTAGCTTTTCTTGCAATCCAGTACGCGCTGGCAAGCAAGCCAGTAATGATTTCGCAGACAGCGCCTCAAACTTTACCTCTGACATTGCGGCCCCATTGCGTGACCAGAGGAATTCCATCACCGGCATGGTGAGGTCTTGTAGATCCAGCACCGGTTTTCCCCCGGCCTTAAGCAGTTGAACCTGAGCCATACTGGAATCGCTCAAGTTCGCCGAAGCCTGCTGAAGGCCAAACTCCAGGTGGAAGGCCTGTCCCAATTGAACACTGTGCAAATCCACACAGCGGATAGGCGTTTTCGACAATCTCGCAATATTCGGTAGGCAGCCATACAGCGCCTCTAGCGCACTACCCGGCAGTGCAATATAGGTACTCAATGCGGCGCTTTCTGCGCGACGGATTCTAACCAGCGGTAAATTCAAGTTTTTGATCTCCAGCAGCGAGCGGTCCTGAGCCGTACGAGCCTCGGCGCGCTCGATGAAAACCTCAGCTGTGGCAATATCCAGCCCGCCCAACCAGGCAATGCGAAGTGGTTGCTCTTGGCGCAGATCGCGCAGGTCAAAGCAGGCTGGCATTTCTTCCACGGGAAGAGTCGCGCGGTAAATTAGTCGGGCCCAAGTGTCGGGCAGGCAACCATCGAGACGCTGAAGGCTGGCATTCTGCAATTTGAAATTTGGCGCATCAACGCTAGCCAGTTGATGGCTGGCCAATGGGCCCTGATCCTGCAGCCTCCCCTTTTCGGTGCCGTAATCTTCTGAGCCAGGTCCAATATCCGATGCCTGTGCGCTGGCGGCCCAGGGATCTTCGACCGGCTCGCGCCGGAAATACCCGGCACCACTGGCCAGTTTTTGTAATAAGAGCCCGCTATTGCCGCTGGTAGAATCCCCCAGCATCAAACGCTGCACCCCCAATTTTCCGAAAATGGCATAACCCTCTTCCCCTCGCTGCCAGGCAAAGTTGCCCCGCCCCTGCAAACTATTCACTTGGGCGCACAATGGCCCCCACCCGTCCGGCAACAGACCTCGCGATAAACAACCAGATAGGGACAGCAGGGAGAAATTCTGAATTGAATAGGGCGTGCCGGATGCCAGTGTATCGATGCTTTGCCATTGCAACTTGCGCAGCCGCAACCGCTCCTCCGCCAGTCCCACCAGCTGCATCTGCGCCAGATGTACCGGTCCACTGGCGAATCCCCAGGGAATTTTCTTCTGTGACGAACCGAAGCGCAGTGCCACTTTCTCTTCTCCGCGCAGACCCGCCAGGCGTACACAATGATCGGGTTTGTGCCACAGCGCACCGGGCACACAGCCGCTAGCACTATCCACCGATAAGCTGCCCACCGACAGAATACGGCTGACAATATCGAATTCCAGCGGACCCAACCGGGCTTGTTGTGCGGTGAGGGGTTGGCGGTGCGGCTGGGCCACATCCAGATAGCGCACCTGTTGCGCACGGCTCGGCCCGGTGGATATCTTTAAACGCTGACTCCAGTCGAATTTGGTGGGGCCGGGAAGATTTAGGGTCGTGGCGCGCACACAAAAATGGCGCTCGCTGTCGCGCAGTTGTTTGGGACACCAGTCAAAAGCGGTGGCGCCAGCGCTACCCCAGCGCAACCGCTTGATCGGACGGACATAATCAAAATCGCGAATAGCGATGGTTTCTGCGCGCCAATCCTGCCAGCGCTGATCGCTGCGCCGCAGCACAACCCCTTCACCACTCGCGAGGCGCCACTGAGCCATTGCCACCCGGCCAAAATCGAACTTCAGATCTCCCGCAGCTTGTAAACGACGCGCTGCCGCGCAGTGACCAATCAAGCGCTGCAATCCCTGAATCGCATCGGCCCACTGCTGTGGCGGGCAGCTGGAGAAAAGTTCTGCACTGAAAGATTCGGCCTCGGTGCGTAAGCTGGGCCAGCGGAAATCCACCGCCTTTAAGTGCACTTCTGCCAAGGTGGTGTTATGTCGCACCGCGCTGCGCTCCCTCGCCAACAGCTCGCGCAGTTGAATCTCCGCGGCGGCAATATCCACCTCTAGGGGAACATCGCCCTTGCGCCGCAATCCCAAGGAAAAATCCCGCGCATCTACATCGCCGACATAAACACAGGAGGCCGTCGACCAGATGGGCCGGTGCAGATAGCAAAGCTCACTATTGCGTATCCGCGCCGAACCGATCATCAGGTGAAAATTCCTGTCCTTGCGCTCGCTTTGGGCCAGACTCCAACCACCCACCTCCCACGCCCTGTGCCGCTCACCGGGGGCGGATTGCAAATCCATATAGGCGCCACTGACCGAGGCCCGCGGCAAGTTGGCGCGGCCGCGCAACAGTTGCCACCAGCTGTAGTCCAGTAGGATTTCCTGAGCAGAAAAGCCCCGCCCCTCGCGGTTTATTGCCCTGGCATCCACAACCAGCACACTCAGATCGAGCAGTGACACGCGAAAGTATTGCGCCTGGAAATCCAGTCCCCGTTCGGCCATCCATGCACTGGCTTTATCGCGCACCAGTCCTGAAACGACCAGGGAAAACCCTTCCAGCAGCAATAATGCACCTATCAACCACCACAGCAGATGGCGAAAGTGATTTTTATGATCGGCAGGCTCTGTTGGCATTGTAAAAATAGCGCCGCGAAATGAGTTGAACGCAAGCTGCAACGACAGCCAAGCCCATAAAGTAAAGACCAGGCCCGTGGTTTTTTTTACCCTGGCGTCACTATTCGCGATAATGAAATCCGACGTCGTGCTATGGGTCTCGCCCCTACCCATGCTGTCTACTATTTATCCAAGAGTGAATTTGCGCGGCGGGAGTATTTGGCTGGCGGGCAAAGGCTTTACCCCGGCGACCGTTCCACAGAAACAGCAGTGAGCGAACATGCAGGAGCACCCTAATTACCAGGATATCGTTCTGGTCGGCGGCGGCCATACCCACGCCATAGTATTGCAAATGTGGGCCATGAATCCGCTGCCGGGCGCGCGTCTGACTCTGGTTTCCCCGCAGATTCAGACAGCCTATTCCGGCATGCTGCCGGGCATGGTCGCGGGACACTATTCCCTGGATGACACCCATATTGACCTGGCACGCCTGTGCCGCGCCGCCGGAGCACGATTTATTCAGGCCTGCGCCCACCATGTCGATGCCAAAATGCGCTCGGTCTCTCTACTCGGGCGCCCGCCTCTGGAATACGACCTTCTGTCTCTCGATGTCGGCGCCACCCCCGTGCGCGAGTTACCCGGCTCTGAGCTGGCCATTCCGATCAAGCCCATCGGGCATTTCTATAACTTTTGGAAAAAATTACAGAGGCACGTGCAGAAAAACCGTACGCCCCTGCGGCTCGGCATCGTCGGCGGCGGTGCCGGCGGTTGCGAGCTGGCCATGGCCATGGCTCACAGCCTGGAGGAGCAAATCTACTCCGGGCGCGTACAAATACACCTGATACACGCCGCCGATAAAATCCCCCAGGGCTATCCATTTCTCGCGCGCAAACTCGTAGCGCGCGAACTGGAAAGGCTCGGTGTGCTGCAACATCACAATTGGCCCGTGGCGGAAATTACCGAACAAGGCGTGCGCAACAAAAGTGGTGAGCTGCTCGGTTTAGACCAGGTTCTCCTCTCGACGAATGCCTGTGCCCCGCCCTGGCTCGCAGACGCCGACCTGGCACTGGATGAAAAAGGCTTCGTTTTGGTGGACCGCAAGCTGCGCGCTCGTGGACACCAGGATATTTTTGCCGCCGGTGATGTGGCCAGCTTCGCCGCCGAGCCACTGCCCAAGGCCGGTGTCTATGCAGTGCGCCAGGGGCCAGTTCTATTCCACAACCTGCGCGCCACTCTCACTGGACGCCCGCTGCAGAGTTACCGCCCACAAAAGCGCTTTTTGAGCCTGCTGTCCTGTGGCGGCAAGCGCGCGGTGGCCGTACGCAATGGCCTTGCCGCGGTGGGCGCGCCTCTGTGGCACTGGAAAGATCATATCGACCGCAGCTTTATGCAGCGCTTCGAAGATCTACCGGTCACCCTGGAAACAATGCCGACGGCCCGACCGCGCGAAGCGCTGGGCCAGCGCGAGGGGATCTCCCTGGCGGGTATGCGCTGCAATGGCTGCGGCGCCAAAGTAGGCCCGGAGGTACTGCGCCGCGCCCTGGCCAAACTACCCGCCCAGCAGTCCGACTTTCTCCTGCGCGGACTCGGTGACGACGCGGCGGTAATGGATCTGCCCGCCTCACAGTTACTGGTGCAGAGTTCTGACCAGCTGCGTGCGCCCGTTGCCGACCCCTGGCTATTCGGGCGACTCGCCGCTCTGCACGCACTCTCCGACCTGTTCGCCATGCACGCGCGGCCAGTCAGTGCGCAGATACTGGCCACCCTGCCCACCGCAGCGGAGGAAATCACCCAGCGGGATTTACAGCAGTTGCTCGCCGGCGCCATTTACGAGCTCAACCGGCATCACTGCGCCCTCTCTGGAGGACACACGGCCGAAGGCGCAGAAATGCAATTGGGCCTCACCGTAAACGGTTTGGCCGAGCGCGATCAGTTGCTGGAAAAGCGCGGAGCCCAGGCGGGAGACTGCCTGATTCTGAGCAAACCCCTAGGCGTGGGTACCATATTCGCCGCCGAGGGAATGGGGGAGGTCCAGGGGCGCTGGCTGCAGAAGGCTCTGGAGTGCATGCTGCACAGCAATGCCGCCGCCGCCGAGGCTTTCGCCCAGCATGGTGCCCACGCCCTCACGGACGTCACTGGGTTCGGGCTGCTCGGCCACCTGCTGGAAATGCTGAAACCCGATGGGCTTAACGCCACCCTGATTGCCGAACAACTCCCGCTGATTCCCGGCGCCAGCCAGTGTATAGAGCGCGGTTGGCTTTCCAGCCTGCAGCCACAAAACGCCAGTGCCTACGCCTTTGTGGAAAATCCACGGGAGTGGCAGTCGCTCCCGCACTGGGCCCTGCTCACCGATCCGCAAACCTGCGGTGGCCTGCTCGCCGCCGTACCCGAAAACACAGCCGAGGCCTGTATGCGCACACTGCTACAAAGCGGTTGCAGCCAGGCCGCCATCATTGGGGTTGTCAGCGCTGGCGGCGATGTTCAGCCCAAGATAAACCTGCGTCGGGAGGGGCACTGGCGGCAATTAATCACCCGCGACAGCGAGGCAGAACACAGCCAGGTGTGATACACAAAATACCCGCCCTGCCTCGGCTTGCCGCCCACCTCTCACCAGTTGCTATCGCCGCCCAAGGGGGAGATACTGACGCCAGAACAAACGCCGACAACCAAGTATTGCGGCGAGAGGTCTTCACAGATTGGGGAGTCGGCTTTTTAGCAATCGACAGGAAGACCACCCACCATGAAAAAAATTGTGATCGTCGGCGGCGGCGCCAGTGGCCTGCATCTAGCCACACGACTCGGGCATTATTTTAGCTTTTCCACCGTGTTGGGGCGCAAACGCGATGCCCCCACTGCACAAGTCACTCTGGTCGATAAAAACCGCACCCACATCTGGAAGCCCCTGCTCCACCAGGTCGCCGCCGGCGCACTCGACGCCAATATGGACGCTCTCAATTACCAGGTACACGCTCGCGCCAACGGCTATGAGTTCCAGCTCGGCGCCCTGCAGTCCCTCGACAGAAAGCACCGGGTTTTAACCTTGGGCGCAGTAATGGATGACGAGGGCAGCGAGTTGGTGCCGGCGCGCGAGCTGGAGTACGACTACCTGGTACTCTGTATCGGCAGTAAGAGTAACGATTTCCACACCCACGGTGTGCGCGAGCATTGTGTCTTTCTCGACAGCAGCGAGCAGGCACAAAAATTCCACCAGCAGCTACTCAATCACTTTCTGCGCCTTGAGACGCACACCAATAAAACGCTGCAGATTGCCATAGTCGGCGGCGGTGCCACCGGAGTAGAGCTATCGGCGGAATTGATTGGTGCAAGTAAACAGATGGGAAACTATGGGCGAATCGGCGCCGATGCCATTGACATTACGGTCGTCGAAGCCGGACCGCACCTACTCCCGGCTCTACCCGCGCGGCTGGGCAACAACGCCGAGCGCGAACTGAGTAAAATGGGGGTCCGTGTACTCACCGGCTGCAGTATCGCCAGCGCCAGCGACAGCGGCCTCACCACCGGCGACGGCAGAGAGATCCCCGCGGCAATTCGCGTCTGGGCTGCCGGTGTCAAAGCACCGGAGTTCCTCACTCGCCTCGACGGCCTCGCCACTAACCGCCTCAACCAGATCGAGGTCAAAACCACCCTGCAAACCCAGAGCGATCCGCATATCTTTGCCATGGGAGACTGTGCCAGTTGTATCGACGGTAACGAACAGCGTGTGCCACCGCGAGCCCAGGCGGCACAGCAAATGGCCAAGCTCACCGCGTCCAATTTGATTGCCCTGATCGAGGAAAAGCCACTGGGACATTTCTATTACCGCGATCGCGGTTCACTGGTTTCCCTGAGTAAATACACCGCGGTGGGCAACCTAATGGGCACTCTGGTAAAAGGCAGTCTCACCGTGGAGGGGCGTATTGCCGGCCTCGCCTATCGCTCCCTCTACCGCATGCACCTGGCGGCTATTCACGGCTGGCCCAAAGCTATGCTGCTCTACCTGATCGGCCAGGCCAATCGCGCGGTCAACCCCCGGCTTAAATTGCACTGATAAAATTATCCCCATAAAAAGGGCGGCCACCTCCGGCCGTCTTTTCCAGTTGGCCTTTAAACTGCAAACTGCGCCCTGGCCACCCAGGGAATAATTGCCTTTAGTGAAACAATACAGCTGTTCAACCTTTAGATGTAAGGTTTATCGCCGTACACTTCCTCAGATACTTAAAATAATTCGACCGCTAATGACGGCAGCTTGGCGAAAGACATCCTTATGCAATATCAACGTATCGTGGTACTCACCGGTGCCGGTATTTCGGCTGAATCCGGCATCCGCACATTTCGCGGGACCGACGGCCTGTGGGAAAACCAGCGTATTGAAGATGTCGCCACGCCCGAGGCCTTTGCACGCAACCCACAATTAGTGCAACGCTTCTACAATGAACGGCGTCGCCATCTGCTGTCTGCGCAGATCAGTCCCAACGCAGCCCATCGCGCCCTGGCCAAATTGGAGAGGGAGTTCACCGGAGAATTTTTATTAGTCACGCAAAATATTGATGACCTGCATGAACGCGCAGGCACTCAAAAACTGATTCATATGCATGGTGAATTGCTCAAAGCGCGCTGTAGTGCCAGTGGCCAATTATTTCCTCAACAAGGAGACTTACACACCGATGATCCCTGTAATTGCTGTAGCCAACTCGGGACTTTGCGCCCCGATATCGTTTGGTTTGGAGAAATGCCTCTACAGATGGATACCATTTACGCAGCCTTGAGCCGTTGCGATCTGTTTATAAGCATCGGCACATCCGGCAATGTTTACCCAGCCGCGGGTTTTGTGGAGTGCGCCAATCAAGCGGGAGCCCAGAGTGTGGAATTAAATCTCGAGTCCAGCAGTGTTGGCGATGCCTTTGCCGAGCATCGCTATGGATTAGCCTCAACAGTTGTCGATCATTTTGTGCGGGAAATCCTCGGCTGAGTAACCCCAGAATAGTTTTACAGGACTCAAAGGTCGCACTTAAATAGCCCACAGAAGCCTAATTACGGTGTCTTCGTATTCACAGTCGCGGGCTTTGCCGTGCTATCAGCACCGTAGCGCTGCAATAAGGTGGTCACTTGGTCGCGATCACGGATAACAATATAGAGGCGATCATATTCATCCGACTCCCTGATTGCTTTCCCCTTCTGCCCGCCGAGCAACGCCACCAGCTGTGGAGTAGTATTGCTATGCCCCACCACCAGTATTCGATCACCGGCCCCGCTCAGCTGCTCGGCCAGTTCTTTGAGTTTGCGGGGGTCATAGGTCTGTATTGATAAGTTACGCAGCTCGGCCAGCGGTCGAGCAGTTTCTTTTGTGCGGATATAGTCGGTGCTGTAAATCGCATCAATACCCACCTCCTCAAGCATCCATGCTAATTGTCTCGCACGCGCTTGGCCCTGCTCAGAAAGATTCGGATTGCTACCGGTGTCGGGCCCCCGCTGTTTTTCCCCGTGGCGCACCAGATAAATAACCTGACTGGCGGACTGCGAAGCGGGTGCTTCGGCCCAAACAAAGACTGCGGGTAAAGCGATAGCGATGCAGGTTAACAGGCGGGCGATACGGGTAAACACAGATACATTCTCACAATCCAATAATCGGTTGGGAGTTATGCAAAAGATAGGCGAGCAAGTAAACCTATATGCGATGAAATACAGGAATATACGTTTAACAAGTAAAGAAAAGTAAATTTTGTAAGGGAAGGGGAAAGCACAACCCAGCACCGGTATTACCGGCGCTGGGTTGAAAGGCAAAGTGGATTAGATTTTCCACTCTTTAACGGTATCGAGGCTGTACTCGTCGATCCACTGACTCAACGCTTTGGGATTGCGCTTTTTCTTTTCTACCGTGGCACCGGTATAAGGGTTGCGATAGTGGCCGGTCTCCAGCTTGGGTTCAGCAGACTTGCTTACGACGCCAGCGCGTCGGCCACGGCGGGGAGAATCGCCTTCTTTCTTCAGATGGCGGGCAACACGCGATTTGAGCGTCTGGATGTAGTCCGGAGCCTCTTCATCGTTCAGTTGAGAAACCAACCATTCAACGATTTGGGGGCCGCGCGCAACGAAGAATTCCTCTTCTTCCATCTGATATTCGGCTGCCAGGTTAACCAACGCCTTATCAAAAGCGATGACGCCATCTTTTTTACGCTCTGCCTGAGCCATTTGCTCCTGTAGTTCTTCTATTCTTGCCTGGTGTTCGGCAATTTGCTGTTCGAGTTGTTCAAATTCCTGGAACATTCAATAAACCTCAACGACGGTTATTAAAAATACAGAGAAAACACTGTGGCGGAAGCCGACACAGAGTCGTGCCCGGTTATTCAAAATATCAAAACTGTTAACCACATCACTAGCCGATTACAGGCGGTTAAGCGATGTTATATTCGGCATATTACGAATTGACCGAATCAAAAAATGAGATATCTCTGCGCCGGTCGACCCCAGCGTTCGATATATTCGGCAAATACATTATTAAAAACTAGCCAACGTCAGCCATTTGCGGCAATGGGACCGAACCACTGTTTATATTTCGCGGCTGAGGTCGCGAATAATAATCCTTCGCCAACAAATATCAACTGTTTACACCCTATCCTTTGAATATAATAGGATTCTCCACTCATATTGCTATCAAAATGTAACAAAGGCGGGGATATTCGCCTCTCTAAAAGGATATTCAAACACTTCTGTTTTGACTATATTGTATTCGTAGTCGCCAATTGCAAATTTATTGCGCTGGCTTTTGTTATAGCGCCCATTGCCAAAAACCATTGGATACCCACCGTTAGCTATGTCGTCCAATACCCACAATATTCATCATATGCCCACTTTGGCAGCACTGATGACGCCTTTTCCCTACCATATCGATATCGATGCCACTGTCGAGGAAGCCCTAGCGCTCATGGCCGAGCACAAGGTGCGCCACTTGCCGGTTACCCGCGCCGGTGACCTGGAAACGGTTATCTCCAAAGGGGATATTGAAAGGGCCAATGCGCCTGGGCACCGCCTGGAAGAACAACAGCTCTATGTGCACGATCTCTGCGCGCGTCGGCCTTTTATTGCCGATATTCACGATCCGTTGGACAAGATACTGATGGCCATGGCGGATACTGGCATTGGCTCAGTACTGGTCATGCGCGAAGGGGAACTGGTGGGCATCATCACCGTGACCGATATCCTGCGTTTTTGCAGCAGCTATCTGGCAGAACTGGCCCAGCCAGTGGATGACTCCGTCGCCTGAACTCAGAGGGGCCAAACCCACAACAACATAGGGATACTCACAATGACCACCAGTATCTCCAGGGGCAGGCCCATACGCCAGTAATCGCCAAAGTCGAAGCCTCCAGGCCCCAAAATCAAAGTGTTGTTCTGGTGGCCCACCGGCGTAAGGAAAGCACAGGAGGCACCGATGGCCACCGCCATCAGGAAGCTGTCTGGGTTGACCGCCAGCTGCTCGGCCGTACTGATAGCGATTGAACACATCACCGCCGCGGTGGCCACATTGTTCATAACGTCAGACAGCATCATGGTGACGATCAATATCAATCCCAGCGCCACCACCGAGCTACCCTGGGCCAGGTTATCCAGTAATAGTTGCGCCACCAGGTCCGCGGCACCCGTGCTCTCCATAACCTCCGCCACCGCAATTAACGTCCCCAACAGAACGATAACCGAACCATCCAAAGCCTCGTACATAGTGCGCAGCGGCACAACTTTTAATGCCATAAACGCCAGCACACAGGTGGCGAATGAGACTGCCGCGGGCACCAAGCCGAAGGCGGCACCTGCCACCCCCAACGCCATGGCTATCAGGGCGATGGCGGCCTTTTCCTTATTGGGCATACCGATATCTCGTTGAGCCAGCGGGACGCAACCCTGCTCCCGCGCAAAGCTGTTGAGATTGTCATCGGGGCCCATCATCAGCAGAGCGTCGCCGGCTTGCAGCGGCGTTGAGCGCAGGCGCCGCACCGAGCGACGCCCGCGCCGGGACAGAGCCAGCAGGTTGATCTGGTAGCGGGTCGAAAGGTGTAAAAACTGAATTGCGCGCCCCACCAAAGACGAGTCGGGCATCACCACCAGCTCGCGCAGTTGCATTTCCTCACCGGCGGGAACACTCTTTTCTTTACTCCGATTTTTGTCTCGCCCATCGGCATCCTGCAGCGGCCGCGCACCGCCATATTGGACCACGACCTTTTTATCCCTCTCGGCCTCAACACCTCCAACCATCTTAAGCCCGAGGCTGGACAGGCTTGCCGCCAGGGATTCCGGCTCTGCCTCAATCACCAGAATATCCCCGCTGCTCACCCGCCGCCAGGGCGCGGCTGCCGTCACCCGCGTATCGTTGTGGACCAAGCCAACCACCTGCGCATCCTCGGCACCCAGCAACTTACTGATTTCCCCCAGGCTCTTGCCCACTGCGGAACTCTTTTCCCCCACCAGCGCTTCGGTGAGGTAGGTTCCGGTGTCAAAACTGGCCACACCCGCCTGGCCGCGGCCGGGCACCAAGCGCCAACCGAGCAGACCGATAAACAACAAACCCACCAGCGTTACCACTAATCCCACCGGGGTGAAATCGAACATGCCGTAACTGCCGGCCCCGGCGCTGTCGCGAAAGCCCGAGACCACCAGATTTGGCGGGGTGCCAATCAATGTGGTCATACCGCCGAGAATCGTGGCAAAGGACAATGGCATCAGTACCTTCCCAGGAGGCAGTCCCTGCCTTTCCGCCAGATCCGCCGCTACCGGCATCAACAGCGCCAGCGCACCCACATTGTTCATAAAACCAGATAACAGGGCGCCGAGGCCGGTGAGCAACAACATAGCAACGGTGATATTGCCGCTACGCGGTATCACCCGCTGTGCCAGGGCGCCCATAGCGCCGGTGTTCTGCAGACCGCGACTGAGAATCAGCACGCAGGCCACGGTGACCACCGCAGGGTGACCAAACCCCACGAAAGCTCTCTCCGGAGGAATTAATCCGCAAAATACACAGGCGAGCAAAGAAGAGAGCGCCACTATATCGTGGCGCCACGGTCCCCAGATAAACAGCGCAATCGTAATCGTGAGAATGATCAAAATCAGCAGCTGGTCGAGGGTCATGGGGGGGGATTTCCTGAAAACCGTGCCTGTGGGAATTCGCACACAGCCACCCATTCAGGGTATACAAGGATCCAAGGTTGAGGAGACAACGGCTGCCAGAACACCCACTCCAGTCAATGACCTTGATGCGAAATCCCCACCAGCTTTTAATAGGAACGATTCTCTACCAGCTTGAATCAAAAGGGGGAGAAGAGTTCTCGCGATATTCACCGATACCGCTCTGAGCGGCCCCCATATCCTCAATACTCCCTTAGAGAACCGGGCTTCTAAAGAAAAGATCAACACCAATAGAGATACCTGTATCCAACTTGCGGATAAATCACCCCAAAAAACTACGCTCGGCGAAACCAGCAAACAGCTTATCCACTCGGACGCTCAGCCAGATTCCAAGGTCGTTTTATATGACGCACCCAACCACAAAGGTATATTTCAGACACCAGAAAGAGTACCTGTATATCACAGCGGTTTAATCATATATGACCATCCCCTGAAGTAGCTTATCGACATTATCGCGGTTAAACGATCCAATAAACTTTTACGTTAAACCCGGCAATCACCACGTATTGCTTGAAAAAACACCATTAAATGGCCGATATAAATACCAAACTTTAAAGTTCCGCGCACTCCCCCACAATCAACAAGAAAATAAAGAATGGATAAAACAATTCACAGGTTTCGTTTTAACCGTCCTCTATTTTTAATCTTTCCTTGAGTGTCAAATGTGACTCTTTTGATTATTACAGGCGAAAGATGTGGAAAAAATGCTTATCCATAAGATAAACAAAAGCACATGAATTTATTACACACAGTTAATACCTTCGCTCCACAAGGTTATCCACAATTCATAGATTTGCGTAATCACCGGTGGTCCTCTGTGCTTACACAGCGATTAACTTGATAGTAAAGTCGATATATCCTCATCAATTTCGCTGCCCAGGATCGATAACCGGAGCAAAAGCCTTACAATCTGGCCCTACGCTTTGCATGACCAAGTCTCAATAGCGAACATCATACGAAATTTTGGAGATCTCCCTTGCGGCAAAATACTGCGGATTACCGCGCACTCTTTCTCAATGATATTCCGCTACTGGATGTGCGCGCGGCGATCGAGTTCCAGCGCGGTGCCTTCCCCTATGCGCAAAATTTTCCACTATTAGATGACCGTCAGCGGGAAATAATTGGTATCGAGTACAAACAAAAAGGGCAGCAAGCCGCTATCGACTTGGGTTGGCAGCTGGCCACTACCGATGTGGTGAAGCAAAGACTAAATAGATGGTGCCAATTTATTCGCCAGCACCCTCAGGGTTACCTCTACTGTTTTCGCGGTGGCCTGCGCTCCCGTACAACACAGCAGTTACTGCGCGATGCAGGGGTGGACTACCCACTGGTTGAGGGGGGCTACAAGGCCATGCGCAATTACCTGCTTACCGAACTGGAAAATCTCAGCCAACAGTTACCAATGATTGTCATTGCCGGACATACCGGCAGTGGTAAAACAGAACTGATTCAGGGAATCAATCGCTCGCTCGATCTCGAAGCCATTGCCCGGCATCGCGGTTCCAGTTTTGGTAGCACCGATGGTAAGCAGCCGGCGCAAATCGATTTTGAAAACCAGCTGAGTATCAACTTGCTCAAATTGTCACAAGCTGCTGGGCCAGTTTTTATTGAGGATGAGAGCCGTCTTATCGGCCGCTGTGCCCTGCCGCCACTGCTGCAAAGTGCCATGAAAAAGGCCCCCAGGGTCCTGGTGGAAGAACCTTTGGAACAACGCGCACAACGTATTGTGCGCGACTATGTCTGCGAAGCTCTGCCACGCTTTGGCGGGGAAGCGATTTCCGCCAAAGCGCTGGGGGATAAGCTGCGCAACAATCTCAACAAAATCCGCAAGCGTCTCGGGGGGCTGCGCTATCAACAGCTGGATGCGCAACTGGTCGAAGCCAATGGCGAGTTAGAGCGCAGCGGTCATCATGACGCCTATATCCCACTGGTGATTAACCTGTTGCGAGAGTATTACGACGGCAGCTACAGCTACCTGATGGAAAAGCGCGAGAGCGCTATTTTATTTCGCGGTAATTATGACGAGGTAAAAGAGTGGCTGGAGAAAGCAGTATTACACGGCATCGAAGAAAGCGCTTAATCAAACACCCCCTCTATGCCGTACTATTTCGTTTACTGATTCATTTGCGAATCAGTAAAACTAAAGTGACAAACCACAGTGCCGGTTAGGGTTTGTGCGCCAGGCGATGCAATTTAAAACGGCGCAATAAAATCCAATCGCATAAATTGCGCGGCAACCAGCGCGCTAGCCAGGGCAGCAGGCTACTGCGATTACCGATACGAACCAGGGTGCGCGGGCGCTTGCGCAACAGTTCCCGCACCAGCTTGCGCGCCAGGGAACTGGCCAGTGTGGCATTTTGCTGGGACTCCTGAGCGCGGGCTCGCACCACCTCTTCCTGGCGCTTATACAGTGAGTCCGGCGGTAAGAGGCCGCGCAGTGATACCTCGGCATGGCGGCCAAACTCCGAGGCGATGGCTCCCGGCTGAACCGTCATTACCCGAATCCCAAAAGGCTTTAATTCGAGGCGCAATACTTCCGACAGCGTGTGCAGAGCGGCCTTGGAAGCACAATAAGCACCGGAAAAAGGCGTCGCCAAAACGCCGGACACAGAACCGATATTACAAATCACGGCCCCTTTACCAGAGCGCATCAGCGGCACACTGGCGCGGGCGAGAGCCAAAGGCGCGAACACATTGGTGCGGAACTGATTCTCCAAGGAGCGGGTATCCAATTCCAGCAGCGGGCCCATCTGCCCGTAACCGGCATTGTTAATCAATATATCCAGGCGTCCATAGGCGGCTTTAAGGGCGTGTAACACACGGTTGATATCCGCCTGGCAATTGACATCCAGGGCCTCGGTGGCGATGCCCTGGTCAGCCAGATCCTGCAGGCTTTCCGGGCGACGCGCGGTGGCAATAACAATGGTGCCGCGGCGGTGCAGCGTCAGAGCCAGTTCGCGGCCGATACCGCTGGAACAGCCGGTGATCAGTGCGACTCGGTCGGGCGCCACATAGCCTCGCCCGATTTGCGCGAGGCTCTCTGCTGCAAAACTATCGGCAGATATTCGAAAACTGGAAACTGGCGGTTTGTTCACGGGGACTGCTCCGTTACTGGTTCGAATCCTCCGGCTGGACCTGTGGTTGCTCGATCAACCCGAAGATATTGCCGTAAGGGTCGAGAAAACTCGCCATAAGCACGCCCTCGCCAACATCCACCACTTCACTGTGTTGTCGCGCACCCATGGCTCCGAGACGCTCAACCTGCGCGGCTATATCCGCAACCGCCCAGTAGGCGATGACCCCATCAGCGCGGCTGATTGCACTGCGGGCATCCGGATTCAGGCCCAGTTCACTGTGGCCGAGCCGAAAACCCACGTAGCAATCACTGTCAAAATAGGGTTCCTGTTGCAGCAGCTGCGCATACCAGGCACGCGCCTCTGTAATATCCGCCACACCGTAAATAACGGTGTGCAGGCCGAGAATCTGCCCCATTTGAGACACCCTGTTGTTGAATTTTTATCCGCTCTCTGAGGCACTCTGGCGTGGCTTACTGCAGCTCCTGCTCCAATTGTTCCAGCAGGTCGATCGGCTCCAGTTCCACACCTTCCAAATCATCATTCCAATTCAGCCCCACCAACAGTACATCCTCGTGCATCCCAGTGAGCCAGTCGTCCATAAATTCTTCCAGGTCGATAGCCACCGCCAGGTAATCCGCCCAGTCGCCCACGCAGTGGGCCTGAGCAAACTCCTGTTGAGACCAGAAAGGCATCACCTCCGTCTGGGCGCGCTTTTCCGATTCGCACAGTGCAAAACCCTCTTCCCCCTGCAGCGCCCAGACACAGCCTTGCTCGACAGCCTCTGGTAAAAAGCGTGCGCAGTTTTCTTCAAAATCATCGGTTAGGGGTTCGCTTTGCATAACATCTTCGCTTAATAGGTTTGTCCGCAGTTTACGTCAGTTTGCCCGCGGCACCAATGCGCAGGCCACTGTGTTGGCACCCGACAAAACCGTTTCATATTTCCGCACCGGGACGTTTTAAATGACATTCGGCCACCTGGAACAAAGGGTTCACCTCACTGGGGGTCCAGCTCAAAGACCGCCATGGATTCCACATGGGCCGTTTGCGGAAACATATCCATCACACAGACTTTTTTGAGCCGGTAACCAAACTGCGCCAGTTCGCCGGCATCCCGCGCCAGCGTGGCCGGGTTGCAGGACACGTACACAATTTTTCGCGCCTTGAAACGGGCGATACCACGCACCGCCTGCAGGGCGCCATCGCGCGGCGGGTCCAGAAGAATTTTATCGAAGCCACCGCTGGCCCAGGCTTTTTTTACCATCTCAGCATTCAGATCCGCCGTGTGAAACTGCACATTATCCAGTCGGTTGAGAATTGCGTTCTCCTTGCCCCGCTGAGTAAGAGCACCGGCGCCTTCGATACCGACGACCACTGCTGCCCGGCGCGCCAGCGGCAGGGTAAAATTGCCCAGTCCACAAAAAAGATCCAGCACGCGTTCGTCCGCTTGTGGATCGAGAAGCTGTACGGCGCGGTTCACCATCAAGCGGTTAATTTCAAAATTTACCTGGATGAAATCCATCGGCTGAAAGCGCAGAGTCAGATCAAATTCCGGCAAGTGATAACTGAGCAAGGCGTCACCACCTTCTGGCCACAAACGCTGCATAGTCGCAGCATCACCAGCTTGTATATACATGTGTATACCAGTATTTTTTGCAAAGGTCAGCCAGGCTTCCCGGTCCCTCTGCGAAAGGGGCTGCAGGTGGCGCAACACCAGGGCTGCCGCATCGTCGCCCACCGCCACTTCCAGCTGCGAAAAATACGCGCGCCCGTCACTCTGCGCCACCAATTGCTTCAGAGTGGGTATCTGCTGCGCAATAGAGGGGTGCAAAACATGGCACTCATCGATATCGGTCAAATCATTGCTGCGCTTCTCACGAAAGCCGAAAATTAGTTTCTTGCCTTTCCCAGCTTTCACCTGGCGAATGCCGATGCGCGCTTTGTGCCGATACCCATAGGGCTCGGCAACCAGAGGGGATAAGATTTCCTCCGGTTCAATACCGCCAAAACGGGCCAGCTGATCCAATAGGATTTTTTGTTTTTCGGCAATTTGCGCATCGGCCTGCAGGTGCTGTAGTGAGCAACCACCGCACAACGCCACGTGAGGACAGCGCGGGGCACAGCGCTGCGGCGAGGCCTGTAAAATGTCGCCGGCAACACCCTCATCGAAGCGGGAGCGATGGGCACTGTAACGAAACTGCACTTTTTCCCCAGGCAGTGCGTTATCGATAAATACCGTTTTCTTGCCCACTCGGGCGAGACCGCGCATATCGTGACTAAATTTTTCCACCGTGGTTTCAGCCTGGGTGGGCAATGGTTTTTTTACTGTTTTACGCGGGGTAATAAAGCGCGGTTTTTTGCTCATAGAAATTGCTGAATATTCAAAACATCTGAAATGTAAGCGCCGCCTACACTGTGAGGCGGTGGCCGTTGTCGCGCAGCCAGCGGCGCAGTTCCTTAAAACGGGGGCAAACGCTCTGCACAAGCTGCCAAAAATCGCGGCCGTGGTTGTGGTGGCGCAGATGGCTAACTTCGTGGGCAACTAAATAGTCCACTACCGCCTCGGGGGCCAGGCACACCAACCAGTTGTACTGTAAATCACCGTAAATACTGCAGTGCCCCCATTTACTTCTGGTACGACGTACCCGCACCGAGGAAAACGGCAAATCTAACTGTGACGCCAGCTGTTGGGATTTTTCGGTTAACAGAGCCAGGGCCTCACGCTGGTAGAGACGCTGTAATGCCCCTTGCACCTGATCTGCCGTCGGTGTGGTGGCGCGTGTATAGAGATGGATCGCCCCCTCAGCGATAGCCGTTTCACGGCTGTACAACGCGCGTTTTAATGGCAGCGATTTACCCAGCCAGGGAAAAAATTCACCAAATTCAAAACAGTATTGCGGTGTCTGCGCTGCGCGCTGATTTGCCGCGAGCAACTGTGCGCGCACCCACTGGATATTTTCCTGCAGGAATTCGTGGCCATATCGCGCGGCGCAGCGCTGTGGAATACGCACTTCCACCCCGGACTGTACCAGTACCAAACCGAGGCGTTTGCGCCGTGTCGAGCGCACCAGGCGATAGGGAATATCTTCAAAAATAAACTCCCGAACCTCACGCACTTAGACCGCCCCCAAATAACTAACCGCCATGAGCCACAACTGCCATAGTGATACGGGAGATACAACTCAACTTGCCATTGGGTGCATAAATCAGAATTTCCCAGACCTGGCTGGTGCGCCCGATATGTACCGGTTTGGCTCGGCCGGTAACTTCACCTTCCGGCACCGGGCGCAGATGGTTGGCATTAATTTCCTGACCCACACAGTAGAACTTGCTGGTGTCCACTAGCAGATTCGCCCCGATGGAACCCAGGGTTTCCGCCAGCACGACATTGGCGCCGCCGTGCAGAATGCCAAAAGGCTGGCGGGTGCGGTGGTCCACCGGCAGTTTTCCCTCCAGATAATCCTCACCGATTTCTGTAATTTCCAGGCCCAGGTGGCCGGGCATACATTGCGCGGTACCCTGATTAATTTCTTCCAGGGTGGGGGTGTCGTGCCAAATTGCCATGGGAATAACTCTCTTGAAAATCTGTAATGGGCTCGCGGGGAACATCGTATTTCTCAGTCCCGCAGAGCCCTTTTATTCACCAGTAAAAAAAACCGGATGAAAAAAAGCCGCGCGGATAGAAACCGGGCGTGAAATATTCGGGGCCGAAAAGCCCGTAGCGGTGCAGCTCCAAGTCCAGCAGGCGCAGCTCCCATTCGAGTCGGCTGTGCTGGAAATGCAGTGCGCGTCTCTGGCTATCGCTATCGCTGTGCCGGAGGGCGTGATGCAGGGAATAGAGCTCGCGCTCTAAATTATCCCGACGCCACAACAAATTGTGGTACTGCTGGGCGACGCGATACTCGGCCAGGCCGCGCTGGTAGTGCTGCATAAAGATATCGGCGCTGGGGCCATTGCATACACCCTCGTATTTACGCCCCTGACGCCCTTGCTTATAACCATTTTCGGCGGTGCAAAACTGTTCCACGCCCTCTTCATGCCCACGCAGCCAAGCCTCACTGTCCACATACACTTCGTGGCCTTGGCATTCCTGTGCGATATCGTAGACCAGGGCCTGAGAGCGCCCGCGGGCTCCGTCGCGAACACCGCGCTCATACCAGAGCCCGGTGCGGCACTCCTCCTCGGAAATTACTGCACAACCACTGCTGACGATGGCAAAAACCAACAGCAATACACTCAGTTTTGCAGGCATGGGAATCGTCTCCCCGGGTAATTATTGTTTTTCCGTGTCTTCGCCGTTACCCAAAACGCTTATCGGCGACAAACGGGTTGGTTTGGCGCTCCTGGCCAAAAGTGGACATAGGCCCGTGGCCCGGCACAAATTGCACTTCATCGCCCAGAGGCCAAAGGCGCTCGGTAATCGAGTGGATCAGGGTATCGTGATCCCCCTGAGGAAAATCGGTGCGCCCGATAGAGCCGGCAAAGAGCACATCACCCACCAGCGCCAGTTTGCTCGGGCGGTGGAAAAAGATCACATGCCCTGGGGTGTGGCCGGGACAGTGATGCACTTCCAGCGTCTGATCGCCGACACTGACGGTGTCGCCCTGTTCCAGCCAGCGATCCGGGGTAAACACCTCGACCGAGGGAAAACCAAACATCTGTGCCTGCATCGGCAACTGCTCAATCCAGAAATCATCGCCTTTGTGGGGCCCCTCAATCGGCAGCTGCAGCTGTTTGGACAGTGCCGCCGTACCGCCTACATGGTCCAGGTGGCCGTGGGTGAGCAGGATCTTTTCCAGCTTGAGTCCGCGCTCCTCGACGGCGGCGAGGATCTTGTCGAGATCGCCACCGGGATCCACTACCGCCGCACGCTTACTGTCTTCGCACCAGAGCAGAGTGCAATTCTGCTGAAAGGGCGTGACCGGAATCGAGTAATATTGCAGCGACATAAGCGAGATCCATCCTGTTGGGAAGCAGTGACTAGTGCCGGGAGTATACCCCGTGTGTCGACCCAGATCGCTGCACGGATGCCAAGGAGACTTCCTTTTCACCAGCCCACAAGGCATCAAGGTGACGAGGTGCCGCAATAAGGTCGCGGCCAGTTATCGCACAGGATTCGCCATAGCAGAAACGGCAGTAACGTGATTTTCCTTATAAAACAGGAAAATCTGAAAACATCATCGTATTCGGTCAGTGTTTTTTTACTAAAAAATACGCGTTTGGGGCACATTGCGGAGATCCAAGATACACCCTCGGCGTAAAAACTCCCGCGCCTACGGCGATGGATACCGGCCGGAAAAGCCGGTGCCTCTGCCGGGTAACTCTGCATCGGTTGCGGCAAACACAGAGCGATGTTCTCCGCGCCGACCGCTCTAGGCATCCATGGGGTTCATTGAATTCACAGCGGGCGCCGAAGCGAATCCAATAGGCAAGAGCAGAGCCCGGTGCAAACCTGTCACAAAAGCACCCCGCTAGTGCATAATACCCTCTGTATAAAAATCAGACGTTTAAAACGATCCTGCCCGCAGCGATGCTATTAACTTCCAAATACAGCCTGCCGGATTGCCCGGAGCATACCCTGGTGCGCCCGCGACTGCTGTCGCTGCTCGGCGACGGCCACAGCGACCAGTTGCTACTGGTAACCGCGCCGGCAGGCTATGGCAAAACCACGCTGGTCACCTCCTGGGCTTCCAATCAAGAAAATCCCGTAGCCTGGTACACCCTGGATGCCAGCGACAACGAGCCGAGCCAGTTTTGTCGCTACCTGGTTGAGAGCGTGCACCGCGCCACCGGCAAGGGTCTGCCACAAACCTGTCGTCTATTGGCGGCACCACAGTGCCCGGACCCGACGACCATCATCAGCCACCTGCTGGCAGAACTGCGCAGCCTGCCCAGTGAGCTGCGCATCGTGCTCGACGATTACCACCATATCGATAACCCGGTGGTACACGACACCACCCGCTTTTTGCTGCGCCACGCCCCCGCCGGCGTCGGGATCATACTCAACAGCCGCAGCCAACCACCCCTGGGGCTCGCAACCCTGCGTGTGCAGGGCCGCCTATTGGAATTGGGCAGCGATCAACTGGCCTTAAATACTGAGGAAATCGCGCGCCTGCTCAAGCAGCGCCTGCCATTTAACCTCGATGCCGATCGCGCCGCACAACTGCATCAACTCAGTGAGGGCTGGCCACCGGCAGTGCAACTGTTCACACTTTCGGTACGCAATCGCGAAGAGGTGGACCGCTACCTGGCGGAACTGGAGCAGGGCCACAGCCATATCCTCGACTACCTGGCCGAGGAAGTAATGGAGCGACTGGAGCCCGAACTGCGCGAACTGCTCGCGCGTACCTCAATTCTCACCCGGGTCAACGCCCAGTTGGCCGAGCGCCTGAGCGGCCGCAGCGACGGCCAGCAGCTTCTGGAGGCGGCGGCTCGGCGCGGTCTCTTCCTGCAAGCACAGGACTCCAGCCGCCAGTGGTTCCGCTTTCACCCAGTATTTGCCCGCTTCCTGCAGCGCCAGCTCACCAATCGAGAGCAGCTGTTGGACCTGCACGCTCTCGCTTGTGATTCCTGGCAGGAAATGGAACAACCGGTGGAGGCCCTGCGCCACGCGCTTGCCGGTGGCGACCGCGCTCGACTGAGCCAATTGCTCAACTCCCGCGGGGAAACACTACTGCGCGGGGGCCAGTCCCGCCTGTTGCGCGATGGCCTGGAATGGCTGGGCAGTGAATCGCTGCAAAAGAGCGCGCGCTTCACACTGCTCTCGGCGAAAATGGCGCGGGAGAATTTTGACTACGACCACTGTGAAAAGACACTCGCTGCCGCCGAGAGCTGGCTGCAAAGGGAGGACTCGCAGCAGTGGCGCCAATTTGAAGGGGCCTTTGCCACCATGCGCGCTCAGGTGGCTATCGCCCGCGGCCAGACTCTGCAGGCCAAGGAGTACGCCGAAGAGGCCCTGGGGCTTTTACAGCCCGAACAGCTGGGAGAGCGCATCTCCGCCCTATTAGTGACCGGCGAAACCAGCTTTTGCCTGGGAGCACTAGAACCCGCCTGCACCCACATGCAGGAAGTGGAAGCCCTAGCGATCGCCGAGGGGGATATTCCCAGCGCCGCTTGGGCCATCTGCCAGCAGACCGAGATCGCCTTCGCCCAGGGGCTTCTGCAAAAGTCAGCCTCGCTGCAGGACAAGGTGTACAACCTGGTGCAAAAACACCACCTCTCCACCCTGCCTATCGCCGAGTTTGTTTGTCGCCTGCGCGGCCAGCTGCAGTGGGAACATGGAGACCTGGAAGGCGCTGAGCAATCCGCCCGGCGCGGAATGCAGATCAACCGCAAAGTGGGCGAACACTGGCTGCTGCCCGAATACACCCTGCTGTTAAAAATCGCCCAGGCGCGCGGCGAAAAAGCGGAGTCGCTCGAATGGCTGGAACGCATAGAGCGCCTACTCTCCGATGGCCGTTATCACCGCGACTGGATTGCCAATGCCGATGCCGCCCGTATCCGCACCTGGCGCGCCCTGGGTTACCAGCAGGCCATCGCCTGCTGGCTGGAACAGGCCGTACCCGTCGCGGACAGGCCAAGCAATCACTTTGAACAGTGTCACGGGCGCAATCATGTTCGCGCGCTGATCGAGTTACATCGCTGGTCTGACGCCAACCGCCTGCTGAGCCGCCTGCAGTTCGTCGCCAAGGAGTGCGGCCTGGTCACCGATCGCCTGCGCAACCGTGTGCTGGAATCCCACCTTCTGTGGCTGCGCGAGCAGCATAACGGGGCGCTAGAGGCGATTACGGAGGCCCTGAAACTGGCGGCCGGAAGGGGTTTCCGTGCCAGTTTCCTTCAGATAGGCAAGCCCCTGATCGTGATCCTCAAAGCCGCCCTGGAACATGGTTTAGATGAAAAATCTGCCAGCAAAGCCCAGACACTGATCAAGCTTGCCCAGCAGCAGCCGGAACTGGACGGCGGTATCCGAATAGAACTGGATGACACCATAATCCGCGAGATTCTCGCCAGTGATGCAGTGCCGGACTTTCTGCGCCACTCCCCCCTGACCCCACGAGAGTGGCAGGTGTTAAACGCGATTCACTCGGGCTTATCCAATGAGCGTATCGCGCGCCACTTCAAGGTGGCGGCAAGTACTATCAAGACCCATATTCGCAGCCTCTATCAAAAACTGGATGTCAAAGACCGCCAGGAGGCCATCACCCTGGCCGAGCAGATGCTGCGCTCAGTACAGGACCGTCCCCAGCCATAAACCATCGCCGTGCCAACGGGGAAGTGCTGGCGCCCATTACCTGTGCCCGCCGGTAGTAATCCGATCAATGCCCGCCAAACGCCCCCTCTCCCCCCCTCTGCGGGGAGGAGGAAGGCGGCCCCACCCTCAGCCATACTCCTCCCATCCTTAATCAGGGTGGGCCCGCCCCACGCATCGAATATTGAAACAAGGCAGTAATCCATGAGCGGCAACAGTACCGAGTGGTGGCGTAACAGCGTTATTTACCAGATTTATCCCCGCAGCTTCTGCGACGCAAATGGCGATGGTATCGGCGATCTCCCCGGTATTACGCAAAAGCTGGATTACGTGAAGTCCCTCGGCGTCGATGCCATCTGGATTTCACCCTTTTTTAAATCCCCCATGGTCGATTTCGGGTATGACGTGGCGGACTATCGCGATGTGGACCCGATTTTTGGCCGTCTGCAGGATTTCGATCAATTGATCGAAGCGGCCCACGCCCGCGGTCTGAAAATCATTATCGATCAGATCCTGAGCCACACTTCCGACCGTCACCCCTGGTTTGAAGAGAGCCGTGCCAGTCGCGACAATCCGAAAGCAGACTGGTATGTATGGCAGGACCCTAAAGACGACGGCAACCCGCCCAACAACTGGGTATCCGTATTCGGTGGCGGCTCCTGGCGCTGGTGCACCCGCCGCCGCCAGTATTACCTCGCCAATTTCCTCAAAGAGCAGCCGGACCTCAATGTGCACAACCCCGAGGTGCAGGAGCAACTACTGGCGGATATGAAATTCTGGCTCGACCGGGGTGTGGATGGATTCCGTCTGGACGCCGTCAATTTTATCTTCCATCAGCAAGCCCTCAACGACAATCCCGCGCGCCCACTCAAGCTGGACGAGAAAGGGCTGCCCCCGGTCAATCACTACGATTACCAATGGCACAAGAACGACAAATCCCAGCCAGAAAACCTGGTGTTTTTACAGCGTGTGCGCAAGTTGCTGGATCAATATCCCGGCACCGTTACCGTGGGCGAGGTGGGCGACGACAACACCCACAAAATCATGGCCGAATACACTACAGACCAGCGCCTGCACATGGCCTACTCCTTCGATTTATTAACCGAGGACTGCAGCGCGCCATTCCTGCGCGAAACCCTGGAAAAGAACCGCGCGGTAATTGAAAAAGGATGGCCCTGCTGGTCCATTAGTAACCACGATGTACCGCGCTCCATTACTCGCTGGAACCGCGGCTTTAGCCCGGCACTCGCGCACAAACGCACGCCTCTGTTTCTGTTGATGCAGCTGACACTGCGCGGCAGCGTCTGTGTGTATCAGGGGGAGGAATTGGGATTAGCGGAAGCGGATATTGCCTTTGAGGATTTAGTCGACCCCTACGGCATTAATCTGTGGCCGGAGTTCAAGGGTCGCGACGGCTGCCGCACACCCATGCCCTGGACAAATACCAGTGCAGATAACGCCGGCTTCACTACCGGCAAACCCTGGCTGCCGGTTTCAGAAGAGCACCAGAACCTTGCCGTAAACCTGCAGGAAGACAGTCAATACTCCATGCTCAACCAGTTCCGTGCGCTGATCGAGTGGCACCGACATCTACCAAACAGCCTGGCGACCGCGCAACAGGAAGTGATCGATACGGACAACGACTTAATGGTGTTCGTACGGCACACCGAAAAAGAAAGACTCCTGGTGGTCCTAAACCTGGGGGCGACGGAAGAGGTATTCTCCTTGCCAGAAGCATTTGTCGGTGCCGAGGATATTACTCCAAACCTGTTTGCCAAGGAGCACAGTGGCAGCACACTGGTTCTCCCCCCCGCCGGCGCCTGTGTGCTGCAAAGCATCCCTTGATCGCAGGCTTTTAACAATTCGGGGAAGAGCTACTTACGCCGGTGCCTATAGCCACCGGCGATCAATTCAGAAAAACGACAGTATCTCTCCCAACGGCTATTGGTTAGTTTTTCTGTCTCTCTGCAGCGTCACTTATCCTTTCGACGTCCGCTTCTTCGCCGGCCCAAAGCCGGCTTTTTTATTTTGCTTAACTTTGCTGTGCGCCTCATAGATCAGATCGCTTCAAGAGCCACCTTAGCCTGAGTTAAGGCCATCTCTTTGTGCTCATCCCTCATATTCAGCCCTTCGGCATAAATGACAGCGACATCGTCGATGCCAATAAATGAGAAAAAATGCTTGATGTAGGAAACATGAAAATCAATGACAGAATCTTTATAGAAACCGCCAGATGTCGTAACCAATACCACTTTGGTATCTCTAATCAGACCCTCTGACCCATTTTCTGTGTACGTAAAAATCACCCCGGCCCGCGCTAAGTGATCAAACCGAGCTTTCAGAGTAGATGGGCTACCAAAGTTATCCATGGGTGCTGTAATCAATACCGTATCTGCATTTTTGACCTGTTCAATAAGGTTGTCCGAATACTCCGTTAGCGCTTTCTGGGCTGCACTTTTCTGTTCCTCAGGGGTGAAGAAGGCGCTTACCATTCCACCGCTCAAATGCGGAACCGGATTAACACTTAAATCCAATTCGGTGACTTCAGTGGCAGTCTGTCGTGACAACCAGTGCTCGGCCAGTGACCTGGAAGTCGAGTGGTCCCCCTACGGCAGAGGCATAAATGGCAAGAATTTTGTGACTCATAGTCTCTCCAGCTAGTAAATAGCAGTGATGCGGAGACCATGATCTCTGCATATTGGCAACTCAATTATCAATTTTTGCAATTAATAATTGCAAAAGCGCAAAATGATGGACTAGAACGATCTTCGATACCCGATAGCCGTGGCAGATCACGGCTCCCTACAGAGCGCAGCCAATGCAAAGCTGGGTTTTGCATTTTACCCGAAGGGGACCAAAAAATGGTGCAACCTTACAAACTAAAGAAACTATGCGAGATTAAAGAGTTCCAAAGCCATTTCTGGTTACTTTCTCATCCTCAAATGCGCAATTCAGCACGCGTTAAAGCCTTTTGGGACTTCAGCCTGGACACCTTTAATAAAGGATGTCTTTAAGCTGATCAAGGTGAAAACTATTAGCTACGGGTGCCCGTCAGATCACAGCCTATAATGTTCAAATAATATGAATACGCCGCCCAATCATTAAAGAATGATTAGCCGTATTTAACCCCAACTGTCGTTGACAGGCGGTCCATTCGACGGGAAATTATTTTCAACAGGCGGAATCAATCCGTGCCAATACCCGGACCAAAATCCGAAAGCGGAAACGCCAATAAAGCCGACTTAAAAGGCTCCCAGGTTGACCTGCAGAAAGCCGATTTTCCCTCCGTATACCAGGCACTCAACACCTCGCCTCAGGGGTTAAGCCAGGCCGAGGCCGAGTCACGGCTGCAACGCTATGGCCCCAATAGCATCCAGGAGAAAGAACAAAGCGCACTACTCAAGTTTCTGCGTTTTTTTTGGGGACCCATTCCCTGGATGATCGAAGCCGCCGCCCTGCTTTCGGCACTTATCGGTCACTGGCCAGACTTCGCCATTATTATGGCGCTACTACTTTACAACGCGATAGCGGGATTTTGGCAGGAACACAAGGCCTCCAATGCTCTGGCCGCGCTCAAGGCCAGTATGGCGCCGCAGGCGGAAGTGTTGCGCGATGGTAGTTTTCATACCATTGACGCTGCCGATGTGGTTCCCGGGGATATAGTGCGAATTAAGCTCGGCCAGGTTGTGCCCGCAGATGTGCGCTTTTTCGAAGGTAAATCTATCAGTATCGATCAGGCTGCCCTTACAGGTGAGTCATTGCCGGTCAGCAAAAAAATAGGTGACATCGGTTATTCCAGTAGTATTGCCAAGCGCGGCGAAATGATCGCCGTTACTATTGGCACCGGGCGCAATACTTTTTTTGGCCGCACCGCAAAGCTGGTAGCCGGTGCCGGTCAAGGCGCCTCCCACTCACAAAAAGCCGTTACTCATATTGGCGATTTCCTGATAGTGCTGTGCCTGGTGCTGGCTTTGTTACTGGTAGGTACCCAGCTCTATCGGGATATAGTGGTGGCCCCCAGTTGGCACTGGTCGGACATTATTAATATTTTACGTACAGTCCTGGTGCTATTAATTGCCTCAATTCCCGTGGCCATGCCCTCGGTGATTACCGTCACTAACGCCCTCGGCGCCCTGGCCCTGTCCCGCAAAAAAGCGATAGTGTCGCGATTAGAGTCTATTGAGGAGCTTGCCGGTGTCGATATTCTCTGCTCAGATAAAACGGGGACACTCACTAAGAACCAACTGAGCCTCCACGACCCCAAATTGTTTGCCGCTGATAATCCAGAGCAATTAACCCTCGCCGCTGCAATCGCCTCAGAAAAAGGCTCAAGTGACCCCATCGATCAGGCGATATTCAGCGGCCTCAAGGATCAGAGTGCGCTGAACAATTACCAACTCAAAGAATTCACTCCTTTCGACCCGGTGAGTAAGCGGGCACAGGCGCAGGTAATAGATGCCAGCGGAAATACCCTGTTTTTTTGCAAAGGTGCGCCCCAGGCTGTGATGGCGTTAAGTCAGCTCAGCAGTGAAGCCAAAGGGAAAGCTTCAGCCTGCGTTCAAGAACTCGCCGCTCGGGGTTTACGCTCTCTGGGCGTAGCGCGCTCCAGTGATGGAAAAACCTGGGAACTTCTTGGCATCTTATCTTTAGAGGACCCGCCTCGTGATGACTCTAAACAGACCATTAGTCGGGCCAGGGAACACGGCCTGCAGGTAAAAATGATCACCGGCGACGATGTCGCCATCGGCAAGGAAATTGCCGCTCAGGTGGGTATAGGTCAAAATATTTATGCCGCCGCCGATGTGTTCACTGACTCAGAAAACATGGACCACTTATCCAAGAAAGTGGTCGATTGTGTCGAACGCGCCGACGGCTTTGGCCGCGTTTTTCCTGAGCACAAATACGCAATCGTAAAAGCTCTACAAGAACGGGGCCACCAGGTAGCAATGACCGGCGATGGCGTGAACGATGCTCCCGCCCTGAAACAGGCCGACTGTGGTATCGCCGTAAGTGGCGCCACAGATGCTGCCCGAGCTGCCGCTGCCATTATTCTTACCGCACCAGGCCTCTCTACTGTTGTGGATGCCATTGATGAGTCGCGCAAAATTTTTGAACGTATTATTAATTATGTGCTCTTCAGAGTGTCCATGACGCTGGATATCATGGTAGTGGTGGTCTTTGCCACCATTCTCTTCGGGTTTTCTCCTCTCACTCCGGTAATGATCGTACTGGTGGCATTACTCGACGATATCCCCATTATGACCATCGCCTACGACAATACCCTCTTACCAAAAGAGCCGGTTCACTGGGAAATGCGCGATTTATTATTGGGATCAACCATTATCGGCGTTTTTTCTATTGCGCAAACTATGGGGTTACTGTTGATTGGTATGGAGTGGCTACAAAACAGTCACTGGCAATCTTGGATTACATTGAGTAAACCCCAAATACAAACAATTATCTTTTTACAGATTGTCGCCGGCGGTCACTTACTACTATTTGTCGTGCGTTCCCGTGCCGCCTTTTTTTCCAAGCCGTTACCCGCAATGAAATTATTTATAGCCATCATCAGCACCCAGATTTTGACGGTATTAATGTGTGGTTTTGGCTGGCTGGTACCCGCAATACCCTGGCGGATTATTGGGCTCGTTTGGCTCTATATGATTTTGTGGATGTTTATACTGGACCTGATAAAAAAACTACTTTATCGCCGTCTACAGGATATCTAACCCGCCGCGAACCACTGAACTATTTAACACAAAATAAAGAATGAAAATTATGAACTGCTTCGAAGCATTCCAGGTAAAACCCGGAAGCAAAATACAACTAGACAATATCGATGCCAATTTTAAAGACTGCTACAGTAATCGAGAAGAAGCGCAACCGATCATTGATCAACTAGATAAAAGGATTCGCGCTCAGCAATACCTGATGTATGCCGAACACAAGCGCTCCCTATTAATTTGCCTACAGGGGCGGGATGCAGCGGGTAAAGATGGCACCATCAACCATGTCCTCGGGGCCATGAACCCCCAGGGGTGTACGGTTACCAGTTTCAAACAACCCTCCAAAGAGGAAGCCGCCCATGACTTTCTCTGGCGCTGCCATAAAGTAACTCCAGCCCAGGGGCATGTAGCTATTTTTAATCGCTCGCACTACGAGGATGTTTTAGTCCAGCGGGTACATAATATGGTACCGGAGAGTATCTGGTCCAGGCGCTATGATCATATCAATCACTTCGAAGAATTGCTCGCAGATCAACAAACACTGGTTCTGAAATTTTTTCTGCATATTGATGCAGATGAGCAGCTTAAACGCTTTAAACAACGCATCGACGATCCCAGTAAACACTGGAAAATTAGTGAAAGTGATTATACGGAAGCCAGCTACTGGGACCCTTATACGCAAGCCTTCGAGGAGGTTTTTAAACGGTGTAGCAAACCCCACGCACCTTGGTTTGTGATTCCAGCTAACCATAAGTGGTTTAGGAATCTGGCTGTTGCCTCTATAGTAGCTGACGCCATGGAATCCTTAAGCATGAGATTTCCAAAACCCAGTGTAGATATTAACGAAATAAAGCGAAAATATTTCAAACTGGACAACTTGGAGGAAAAAGAGGGCCTGTTGGAGAGTTCCACTAAAAGTAGAAAGAACGGCTGACCGTTCTTTTCCAGGTGATTAACTGATGCACTTCAGAGTTGAATGCAGGTACTATGTTTGACACCCTTAGAATGTATTTCAGAACCCAGAATGGAACCCCATATAAACGTAAAGTCCGTAACATCCGACGGAGTGATGATATATTGATAAACATGATATTCAAAGCCAGGAAGCATCCATCGAAAAATATCACCAACCCTTAATATCAACCTTGCATTACGTGGTGTATCGAAAAACCCTTGACCGAAAGATGCTCTAAAAAATAAGAGTAGAAAACACCTTTTCGGTATTTTTATTTCAAGGGGAGCCCTGTAACTATATTCCCCCATCCAACATCTGTAGGTAAACGCTTAGGATTTTTGGTGTAGATTTTCCCTATAAGCAGAAATCTATCGGAACCTGGTGTTGGATAAACATCGAAGGCCATCTCTCCGGGGCAGACAAACAACAACCATAGTGCACACAACCCCTACCCTGCATAAAAATCCCACATCAACATTTATCCACCTATACAGGTAGAACAACATATTTCTAAGTATGACCTTCATGATCTTCTTCGCGGGCCATATTGTAAGTATCTTTTTTATTTAAAAAAAACTCCCAATACTCCTGCAATATCTCTGACTTTTAGAGAGACTTACAGTCCAGGCTCCGCCCCGTAGAAACATCTAGATCTTTAAGAAAAAGTAACACAGCGTGTGAATATCCAGAAAAGCCCCTGAGGTAACACTTACTCCTGCAGACTACACACGCTACACGGAGATATTAGATAATAACTCAGAGACCCCTAAACGCATTAACTATACCAGCAGGTTCCGACTGGAGCCTGCTAGTATATACCTTATAAAACATTGACATTATTAATTAAGCCCGCATCAGCCAACAGCCTAACGAGACTTAAATATTAATATACGATTGTTTCCACTGTCGGTAACAAATAACTTGTCTTGATATCCAACTACCCCCTCTGGCCACTTCAATGTGGATGCACTTGGTAATTCACCTTGGTTATTTGTGCCGTTTTGATCGGTATCATTAAAAGCATTTTTTTCGAAATCACTTTGCCCTATAACCCAATCTGCCGCGGCAAAATTATTCTCTGGCCATTGATCCCAAATCAGTACCCGATGGTTTACACCATCGACCAGGAACAACTGTAACCCATTAGACCAAATTCCCAAATAGGGCTCATTAAAGGTTTTATTGGTCACCGGCCAATCGGCGGCGTCCCCAGTGCCAGATCCACCCTGGTTAACAGAAAAATTTTTCTGTCCGAGAACCACATCCGCTGGTACAAAATTACTCTTAGGAAAAGTATTCCATAGAAGAACTCGATTATTCAAGGTATCAACAACAGCCAATTTCTCTCCATCGCTCCAAATATCATTGGGCTGGGAAAGTGTTCTCGCAGTAGTGGCACTACTAGAGCCATCTTGCTTATCATCATTGGCAAGGCAATGATTAAATGATGACTGACCAAGTACAAGATTTGCAGGGGCCTCATGCTCATTCGGTAACTCATCCCATATCAATATACGAGAATTACCCGTATCCGCGGCAATGATCTTTCCGTTGACCACAATTGAAGACTCTAAAAAGCTAAATTCAGAACTATTGCAAGTATCACCATCACCGTCCCTTAACCCCAACGCCAGATGCGGACTGGCCTCTCCATCTTCTGGAACTTCATCATACAGAAAACTACGCCGAATAAAGGCCTGAGTAACTAAAAGCTTATTTTTCGAAATGCTCACTCTCGTGGGCTTACCATATCCCTTAGTAAGGGTACTGTCATTATTCGATACAGCGCTATATAAATCCTCTTGGCCAAGAACAAAATTGGCTGGAGCACCGTTAACTTTTGGAATTTCATTATAGCCTAGAACTCTATTATTTCCTGTATCACTGATAAAGAGCCTCCCATTATCACTCACTGCTACAGAACCTATAGGATACTCAGCAATATTCTTTTCATTGAGTCCCGATACAGTGCTAGAGAAATCTTCTTGCCCAACAACCACCTGAGCAGCATCAAAATTTTCAAAATATAATGGGACTGTAAAACTTGCCTCAAACTTGGAAAGCTTATTTCCAACGCTATCCTCAACTTCCAGGGCAAAAGTTCGGTCCTTTCCAGATATCCATCCTTTTTTTGGGGAAATACGGAGCGTATCATTTACCCTGCTGCCCTCTAACCAGACGAGATCATATGCATCAACCGTTAACGATCCGGTAAGCTGCAAGCTTTCTTGATTCATAGTCTCAGAAAATTGCACAGTAATTGTGCCTCCCTTCTCCAGGCGTTCTCCGGCTGGTGAAATGCTCACTAGTTCTGGGGCAACCGCCTCAATCTGATAGCTTGCGGTCACCTCCTGCATCCTATTCCCCGCAGCATCTTTGGCATTAATTAGAAGGGATAGAACCTCCCCCTCTTCCCATTTCTCCTTCGGGAAGAGCTTCAAGGTGTCAGCATCGAATTGGGTAAGTACTCCACGTCTCCCCATATCGCCAGATAAAATAACATCGCTAAGAGTAATCGCTTCACTAAAGTCCAAAGTCACACTGCCAGTCAAAGACAGTGTATCGCCACTGGCAGGATTTAAAGTAACACTAGGCGATATTGTATCTATGGAATCATTACTGCCTGAACCACCACTACAAGCTGTAAGCGACGATACAATTGCCACATATAGTATCGCCTTCAAAAAACCAACTTTCATCTAAATACTCCAGGCTAATAATGAAAGGCTTAAAAAGATAGGACCACCAATTAAAATTGTATGGCGCATAAAATTACATTACGCTCATACAATCTAGTGTGAAAGGGAAAATCCTACAATGTCCGAATAGGCTCTAAATGTGGCAGGAATTACTTATTTAAACAAAGGTAAGGATAGTATTTGACCAAGCTCTATAGATATTTAAGATATATCAATGCAATAGAACTTCACTGACGTATTAAATAATCCTGATAAAAAATCACTAGACAACTAAAGAAAAGCAAACAGATATTAGGAATCAAACACGATAGACCGCGCAATTAAAGCACCCGGGAATGGCATTGTGAATATGAATATAGTTGACCGCTGCAGAGCACAATAATTTATTTATCTCTCCCTCCAGCTCCACACCCTCGCATATCGTAGCCATCACCATTAAATCTTCACTGCTATATGCTCTCAGAGACAACTGCCTGTGCCGCAGCATCGTTGGTATTTCATTCATATTCAACGATTGTTCTTTTGCGTTCTCCCGAACAAATATCGGACCCGAAGCACAATAAAAATTCTTTGCCTTCAGGTGGGCAAAAGGCATGCAGAGCACTCGCTCTCCAAGTAAAGCGTCTTGCAGCGAAACTCTGCAGGGATACCCAGGACTACTGTCTACATATTTCCAGCATATATTCTGGCGCTTTAGCTGAGAGTCTGAGAGCGACATCAAGCGGTGAAATTTTTTTGCCGAGAGCGCTCTTATTAAGAAATCCATAGTTCTGCCAATTCTGTATGCTTTAGCTTCCGAGTTTACTGCCTATGCCAGACTTATATTGGCCAAATTCGGAACTAAAACCTATACCCAAATCGCTATACAGAAAAAGCTACCGCACTTATATCTTCAGTCTATATACTCAAGCAGACTGTTCATTTGTAGAAAATGGCCAGCCAAACCGTTGCTATGCCCTGCGCAGTCGCTAGTACCCTATGCTTTTGGCCAGCTTTAATCTCAAGAAAATCTCCCTTTTTTAGACGTACAACCCTGCCAGAACCCAACTCAATATCTCCATACCCCGATAGTACCATTACCCATTCATGCTCATCCTGAGTATACCAACCCTTCTCAGGTGAAGACTGACCAAAGGATACAATTCTTTCAATACGTACATTTTTTGACTTTACTATATCTGAAAAATGTTCGCGGTTAGTGTCTATTGGAAGCTGGGCGAATATATTATTCATCTTGAATTACTTTTGATGGACGAACATAGCAGGGGATTTTTTCAATAGCATCTATTCCTCCCAATCGGAAAAGTAGTCCACCAGATAATCAATAGCCATACGTACACGTATTGGTAGGAAGCGTCGATTCTGATAAACAATCCAACTACTGGCCCCCCGCCCCCAAAAAGACTCCAGTATTGGTTCCAACAAGTGCATTTCTATAGAACGGCTAAAGCTACTTTTCGGCATATAGGCAATACCCAAGCCCTTTTCACAGGCTTCGACCACTGCATGGGCATTATTGCTTCTCCAGCGCCCATCGACCCGGATTGACTCCTCGGCCCCGTTTATATCGAAGACCCAACTTTCATTATTCGCGACAATGCAGCTGTGGGACTTCAGCTGACCGGGGCCCGCCGGCCGGCCAAATTGCTTTAGGTAATCCGGACTCGCAACGGCCATCATCTGCCTGTCAGCTAACTTTCGCGCAACTAGCCCAGAATCTTCCAGGCGGCCATAACGGATAGCAAAGTCGATACCATCCTCTACAAAATTGACCATTCGGCTATTGAAATCCATATCGATCCTCAGGTCTGGATGCTCTAAACCGAATGCCATTAACGCCGGTGCCACATACTGCTCGGCGAAAATTCCCGCGCAGCTCACCCGCAGTGTGCCACTAAGCTCATATTGTTGCAGACTAACCTGCTCATTGGCCTGCTGTAGACCAACCACCAGCTCTTTACAGCGCTGATAATAAACAGTCCCGGCTTGAGTCAAACTGACCAAGCGCGTGGTGCGGGCCAGTAAGGCACTGCCCAGGCGTTCTTCCAGACGCGATACCTGCCTACTGACATGGCTGGTACTACACCCCAAGTGTTTGGCTGCTGCTGAAAATCCCTGGCTCTCTGCTACGGCCACAAATTCGACCACACCGTCAAAACTGTCCATATTGTCAAACCTGATTATTGCTATATAGCAAAGGTATTTCACTGAAAGTGCATATTATCATCTTTACTAGGACAATCTAGAATCCTCCCCACTGATTGATTAGCACAGAGGACAGAGACATGAAGAAAGTACTAATACCCGTAACCAACCACGCAACTCTTGGTGAGACTGACCAAGCCAACGGTACCTATTCCCCAGAGTTGACTCACGTTGTACATGTACTGAATGAAAATGGCATTGATTACGATATCGCCTCCATTAAAGGTGGCAAGGCTCCGCTCTACGGTACCGACATTGAGGGCGACGAGATCAACAGCCAAGTATTTGCCGATGCCGATTTCCAGAATCGTATCAATAACACCATTCCAGTGAGCCAACTGAGTCGCGCAGATTACGATGCGGTTTTCTACCCAGGAGGATTCGGTCTTCTTTCCGATTTGGCGAGCAATGAAGATTTTGCCAAATTAAGTGCAGAGCTCTACGAAAACGGAGGCATTGTTTCTGCCGTTTGCCACGGCCCCGCGGGCTTACTGCCCATCACCTTGAGCAATGGTGAGAGTTTACTGGCAACCAAGTCAGTAACCTCTTTTACCCGCGAGGAAGAGATCGATTTCGGCACTATTGAGGACATCCCGTTCCTACTTGAAGAAGCCGTTAGCAGAAAAGCTGCTCGATTTAACAAAGCGCAACCTTGGCAGGAATTTGTTATTGAAGATGGACGTGTGATTACCGGGCAAAACCCAGCCAGTGCACACGCCGTTGGTAAGGCCATCGCTAAGCAGCTCGCCAGCTAAAAACCGAACAATGAAGACTAGTGCAGGACTCTGCATCAGTCTTCATTGGACCAAACCAACCATTGGCCCGCCATTGATATATTTTTTCAGTCCTCTTTCGATGTTGGGCTAATCCCTTTGCTATGAGGCTCATACAGTGCCAAGCTCTATTATCTATCCATCGTTGATGTTAATGGCTGGTATCGGTATACCGGTGATGGCTACCCTGAATAGTAGCCTTGGCGTCAAACTCGGCAGTTCCGCACTTGCAACTACAGTTTTATTTTTTGTTGGACTGCTTATCTCTGTAATATACCTGCTAAAGACCGAAGGATTTAACGCGAGTATTTTTCAGAAAGAAATCTCGTGGTATTTGTACCTTGGTGGAATTTTAGTCGCTTTTTATATTCTTAGCGTGACCTGGGTATCGCCCAAGTTCGGCGTTGGCAACACGATATCCTTTGTCCTTCTCGGGCAACTTATTGCCATTGCCGCCATTGATCACTTTGGCCTGCTTGGCGCCCAACAAAACAGCCTGGATATTAAGCGTCTTATTGGCTTGGCTATGATGATAATTGGTGTTTTATTTGTTGTTAAACGCAATAGTTGAAGATAGACAGGAGAATTTGAGTGAGTAAATTATTTGTAATGGCAAAAGTCAGTATACTTTCACACCATACCCAGCAAGCTGTAGAATTATTGAAAACTCTGGCCGAAGACTCGGAAAGGGAGAGTGGCTGCCTGAGCTATCAAATCCTACCATCCCGGGAAGAGGACAACACCTTTATTACCCTTGAGGTGTGGGAATCTGCGAAAAGTGAGCAGCAACATTGGGACATGGCACATTTAAAAAATACACTGGGAAAATTACAACCTCTGCTCGCTGAAGCACCTAGGATTGAAAAATACAGTGACGCGCTAAAGAATAAATAAGATTTTTAGGCTAATTATTTCTTATTTATAGAATAAGGAAAATCCAACACGGTTACTATTTATAAGAATTAGATAACCTCTCAATAAGTACACGATAAAATCTCCCTCTCCTGTTCCTTGAGAACATCTTTAATATCTTGCAGAAAAACAGGAGAGGAGAGCGTTTTAACACCTCTAGTTAACCATATCCAAGCTTTACTCAAGTAATTCCGACCAACGTATACGCTCAGCGCGGTATATGGTTGTATCGCTGACTTTTAACTGCCAAGTAACCTCCGGTATCTCATCCTGAGTAACCTCCACTAGATAAGCATTCCGATCACTACCCGTACTGATATCCGATGGACCACCCGCGCACAACAGTATATTTCCACCGGGAAGCTCATCCACATCCCCCAGGGACTGGGTATATTTAGGGGCAACGAACTCCCAGGTTTGCTCAGCCGTCATAGACGCCTTATTTAGTTTAAATTTAACCGCGCGACTATTGTAAATATTGCCACTCAACTCAGATTCATTTCTATTATCATAAATCAGTATTTCATCACTGCCGGTCAACATAGCCGCATGCTGGGAGGCCATCCAGTTACCGCTATCCAAAGTAAAGAATTTATCTGCCAAACCAGCGGTAACATCGATATCCCTTCCCATAACCCAATTCACATCGCCGCTCAGATGATCAATATTGACTACCCAGCTTTGGGAGCGGCTCGAGAGCAGAATAGACTTATTCTCAGGGATGTAATAGAGGGCATTGGAATGAGTCCAGTCAAGCGCCCCGTTAGACAAAATCCTGTTAGCCAACGCACCAGGAAAACGATCTGTATCCATGTGGTCAAATGCGGACCATTCCCAAACCGTATTTCCACTTGTGTCAATTTCTATAATCGCATCGCCCTGCAGAAAGTTTCCAGCGAAGAATCCCGTCTCATTGATTAAGACCAGTAAGTTTCCGTTTTCAAGAAGCTGCACATCGTGGTGATAAGCGGGTAAAGCGAAAGTGGACAGTATCTCTCCTGTATAAGAGATAATTCTCGCTTCCCCATCAAGCAACAAGAGCAGGCGCCCATCGTGTAAATTTCTCGCTACCGGCGCACCTGACAATGGCACATTTCCATGTAGATACCAGACAAGCTCCCCCGCCTCATCGAACCCGTAGAAGGTGCTATCCCGATCTGCAGATGGTGCAAAAATAGTAATCCCGCCCTCACTGCTTGCCGTTTGATTTAGAAGCTCTACTCTCGGCACGCCCGTGGGTTGCGGCCCCGTTTTAAATTCCACCACCTCACTGCGTACCCTTTCACCAGTCTCCAGAAGAGCGACTGCGGTAAATCGGTAAGTCGTATCGGCCCGCAAGCCTACGACCGTCATTTCGTGATCTGTTGCAAGCTCACTGTAGCCCGTACGCTGCTGGTCGGTATTCGTAGATTTAAATCTGATAGCCACCCTTGCATTATCAGAAGTAATTACGCTGGCGTTAACCATTAAAGTATTTTCAGGATGGGTATTGAGTGTTAACTGAACAGTAATACCTTCCTGGCCATAGGTCATCACACTCCCCACCACAAAAAACAGGAAGAAAAATATTTCAAGAACAGCCAAATGGCTAAATTTATTCATTGCAATCCTCACTGAAGATTTCGAACAGCATTGTTAAATGGCGCGATACCAGTGTGGTTTAGGAGACACAAATTTTCTCAATATCTTGTAATAAACTGTAATGGATAGTTATTGACTAAGATCTTTGAATGTTGGAAAATCCGCCAAAATTGAGAGCTGGTACATAAATACCAGTTTTTAAAAGAAATGACTGAGGCAAGCCTCACTCTGCGGGTACTAGCTCCCCCCTGGCCCTCTCAAATTTAAGCCCATTATGTGGCATTTTTACAATGATTTAAGGATATCCTTTGAAAAGATTTATTCTGGCCTCCGCTATCGCTTTCTCAGCATCCAACACTACGGCAATGGAAAATAGCTTCTATCTAAAATCCTCCTATGGAAAGGTAGATACAGATATCTCCGCGCAAGAAGCACGAGACACGTTTGGGACAAAACTCTCCGATCCTAACGGCTGGTCTTTCACACTGGGATACCGCCTAAACAATTTTTTTGCGGTTGAGGGCGGTTATGCTGATCTGGGCGAGGCAGAAGCAAAAGACAGTCAAAATGTCTTCATCCCTGATAGCTACGGAACTTACTATTTCGACTCTAGTTACAAGGCTACCATTGACGCCCAAACTAAAATGTTAGGCGTATTCCTCTCCACCGACACCAGTAAAACTTTTTATGCCGGTCTACGTGCTGGATATCAAGTATGGGATGCCGAATTAAAGCAAAGTGGAAGCTTCAGTGAACGCTTTGAATGGAATGATGAGTTCGACCAAGTGGCAGATGATTTATATTATCAGGGAGATTTCTCTAATAATGAGACCACTGATGGCACCGACCTCTACTACGGTGTTTCCGCTGGCTGGAACTACAACAACTGGAGTCTCAGCCTGGAGCACACTATTTTCGAAATGGATGACAGAAAGCCCAGTCTTTCCTCCCTGGCACTGACATACAACTTCTAAAGAAATCCGTTGTATAATTTTTCTCAGCAGCCAATCCGGCTGCTGAATTTTTCCTCTAAAAAATCACGGTAAAGCTACTTAGCTCCCGCAAACAGAACCTCAAACCAACGCAAATCCTCCGGCCCCAACTGAGCCCTCTTGGCCAGTTTCTTATCCAGATAAACATCCTTATAGACATGGTAAACTGCCCGCTCAGTCAGCTCGCGCCAGCGTTCACTATCCAACTCAGGAATTGAGCCATCGGCCAAATTGGGATCGGTCAATGGGTCGTGCTGAGTTTCAGTAGTTCTCAGTGCTAGTTCCAACTCCTGGAGAATCGGGTTGGTCACTTTCAGGGTATTGGCCTCTGAGAATTGTCTCGCTACATCCTCCTCCGCCTGACGAAGCATTTTCTTACTCTGCAGCTCCGATAATTTTTCTCCGGCTGGGCGCAAGCCGAACTTATTGACCAGGCCACTCACACCGGGCAGTACCGCCTTGGCTACCAGGCCGGCGCCGATGAGGGGATTAAACACCGCAGCGACACCCCCAACCAGCAACATGCCAAGAGTGAGCTTTCTATCGAGACTATCGATATCATCCGCAAGCCTTTCCAGAGAGCTCTTATTGGAGTTATTTCTCTCCAGAGATAACTCTACCGCACTCTCCACCATAAACTTACGCAAACTCCCCTCATAATGCGTATTGGGAAAATGAAAAACTCTGCGCTTGGGCAGATCATTCACCTCGGGGGCATCATCGGGTAAGCAGCGCATGGTATAGAGGGTAAAACCAACCCTTGAAAGTTTGTAAGGAATAATAAAATAGTGCTTTTCATCATAGCTTTGCACAAATTGATTACTGCGCTCTGCCGAAGAAAATAACGGTAGTCCGGCAACCACCTCTTGAAAAATTTTTAAACTACGGGTGATGTCTGTGGGCACTTTACGGGAAAGATCAGCCAGGTTCTTCCTGCCTTTATCGAAATAATCCTTCATATAGTCTTATTCACTGGTAAAAGAACAAAAAGGGTCTGCCCCACTGTTCTCAATTAAATATTTCCTGATGACCAATTTAATTCCACCTATGGAATTTTCCTATTTCACTACATAAAGCTTGCCTATAGGCTCAGGCACTGAAGTACTATTCAGTGTTTTCCGTACATATCCAGGCTTCGGCTGCAGATTTTAACCTGGCTGCTACCGCTGATAGGCATCGGCTTCATAGGTATTAGGCTAAGCGAGCTCTTCGGAAAAATGTCAAAAATCGTACTCGCAACTTCGTCAGAAGGGTTGCCAATCTATTATAAATATGGGCTAGTATACCTTACCGCCAGTTTGGATTACTTGAGGACCTGTAATTCTAGTCTCAGAAGCTATTTACCAGTGAGGGATCTTCCTAACCGTTCAATTTATACCCCAAAATCTCCAGCTGCACACTCGTCTGTCGGGGAGCCCTATGGCAATAAGTACTCCATATTTTACACCCTGATCGCTGGTGTTATTCACTGAGACCGCGAAAATATAAACACTGTAAGCCCAAATATCCTGCCTGTTAAGAGTAACGCTTTCGACCCCCTGGATTGTTCCGTTTGGAAACCTGGCTGGTACTAACCATTCGATTACCAACACATGAGCAACCACCCTGATGGCTTTCAAATTAATAACCAGTAACTCACTTATTCCTTTTTGATGTGACCGGCCTACACCAGCGACCTTACCATCCCATGGACCTGCAATGGTGAAAACCTTTGCTAACGCTTCCCGCAGCCGAGGCCGAGTATACGGCAATCTGCTTTGGGGAAATCTTCAACCTGCGTTGTGCCCTCTTTTATTAGGTGCACAAGGATTGTTGCACCCGGCAGGCAAAGGTTGAAATCAAAATTCACGGTTGTTTACACGGACCACTGGCACTAGAGAGGTGTGTAATGCATAGCCGACCTTCGCTGCAAAATCATCAAACTATATCCATACAACAGAAACTATCCCTGCCATCAGGACAGGGGAATCTTCGCAAAAAAGCTTCATTCGCTGCTGCAGTAATGATAGTGGGTTCAGCAATCCTTGCCCCATTAGCATTCGCAGTGGATTACTCCAACCCCAACTCCCGTCAAGGCCCACTATACGTCGCTCAACAGAACCATGGAGGGCAATATGACAGACATTCCAGATACAACAGGGAATACAGGGGACATTCGAGATACAGCAGAAATCAAAGGGCGAATTCACGATACGGCAGGTACCAAAGGGAACAACCTCGGTATGGTCGACATATGTGGTTTAAAGCTCACGTGCAGGGAACACCTCGCATAGTGATCGACCTCAGCGACCAAATGGCCTACTTCTATAAAGGTGGACGCCTGGCCGGTATGTCCCCGGTTTCTACCGGTAAAGCCGGGCATCGCACTCCGACAGGAAATTTCCGTATTTCCGAGAAGAAATACAGCCATCGCTCAAACCTCTACGGTCATTATGTGAGCCGTCGCGGTTATGTGCTGCGCAGTAATGTGGATGTACGCCGCCACCGCAAGCCTGCGGGGTCTCGATTCCGCGGAGCGTCCATGGATTATATGATGCGAATTAATGGCCCGGTCACCATGCACGCCGGTTATGTGCCCGGCTACCCAGCCTCTCATGGCTGTATCCGTATTCCCTGGCATATGGCGAAGGTCTTTTATCGTCATGCCAGAGTCGGAACGCGGGTATCTGTGGTGCCTTAATGAATACTGGGGTGACGGAAAGAAAGGCGGACTTTTCAGTCCGCCTTTCTTATTTATTATGAGGTCTCAACCCTATTCCGCGAAGCAATATCCATACGGGTAAAATAATCGTGGGCCGCGCGGTTAACGTATCTTGCCAGGAGTAAAGTGGAAATCATGGTGGGCACAGCCATCACCGCGTACATACCAATTATGATGCTGTTTACCGCATTCAGAGAGGCCACTGCACCCAACACAATCAGCACCATATAAATTCCGGTATACAGCCCCTGCCAGCGGCCACCGAAAAGAAATACATAGCACTTCATGCCGTAGTACCAGCAGGTAACGATAGTGCTAAAAGCCAGGGGGAAAACCATAATCAGCAGCAGAATAGGCCCCATTGAACCGAACACCTGAGAAAATGCCTGCGCAGTCAAAGTCACTCCTGCCACGCCCTCACCCTGTTGCCAGGCCCCAGTGAGTAATATCACCAGGGCAGTACAGGTGCAGATCAATAGGGTATCGACGATGGGTCCCAGCATAGCGACCACCCCTTCACGCACCGGCTCGCGGGTTTTCGCCGCACCGTGCGCCAATGACTCGGTACCAATCCCCGCTTCATTGGAAAATGCACCCCGGCTCACGCCAATGGTGATCACTGTGCCCAGGGCGCCCCCGGCAATAGCCTGTCCACTGAACGCATCGGTAAAAATCAGCATAAATGCCGCGGGTACCTGCTCCCAAAAACTGCCTATCACGATCAAAGTCATAACCAGGTAGAACAACACCATTCCCGGCACTATACGCGCGGAGAATTTACCGATGCGCTGGATGCGCCCGGCAATCACATACGCGGAGGCGATTGCGATCAATAAGCCAATGGCGAAATCAAACACCAATGAGCCGCCCGGAGCCACCCAGCCCAGAGGCTCGGCAAAAGATTCACGCAGTAGCTGGGTTGTCTGATTAGACTGGAACACCGGCAACATGCCACAGAGCCCCGCTACCGCAAACAGCATCGCCAACGGCATCCAGCGTTTCCCCAAGCCCTCACGAATCACATACATGGGGCCGCCCTGCAGCTCCCCATTGGCATCGTGACCGCGGTACATCACCGCCAGAGTCGCGGTATAAAACTTGGTAGCCACCCCCACCAGAGCCGTGACCCACATCCAGAAAATCGCTCCGGGACCACCGGCGGTAATGGCGATGGCCACACCGGCGATATTCCCCAAGCCCAGTGTGCCGGAGAGCGCGGTAGAGAGCGCCTGACTGTGGTTGACCTGGCCCGGATCATTCGGGTCATCATAGCGACCGCTCAACAAGCCAATACTATGACCGAGGTGGCGATATGGACGGCCGCGGGAATAAATCAACAGCGCCAGGCCCCCGCCAACCAGCAGTACTAACAGGGGCGGCCCCCAGACAAAACTGGCAAAGGCCTGCAGGGCCCGATCAATGGCATCGAAAAAAGACATAAGCATTGGTTTTCACTGTGAGAGACCGCCAGTCTAGGTAGGCGGATACCGGGCTGTCAAAGCGCGCGAACTTCTTAGAGGGCCGGTCAATATTTAAAGAGCATAAACAGCAATAAAAAAGCCCCTATCAGAGGGGCTTTATACGCTGGGTGCCGGTTTTACTTTCAGAACACCGTGCCGGTCTCTAACTCGGGTTCTGCCTCAGCACTCTCTCGGACAAAAAACACCGAAAACGCCCCAAGCAGCATGCTCACTCCGGCCAGTACAATAATATAAATTGCCTGATTATCGAAAACGGACTTCAGGATCAACCCTGCTAACAGCGCAGAAATTATCTGTGGCGCAGCAATGGTGAAATTAAAGATACCCATATACACCCCGGTCTTATCCGCCGGTAATGCGTCGGACAGAATCGCATAGGGCATCGCCAGAATTGCAGCCCAGGCAATACCCACTCCCACCATTGGCAACAGCAGACCCAGGGCACCGCTGGGTACGGAGACCTCAGTAATCAACAAGTTCACCTGGGTAGGCTCGCCCCCCTGGAACAGCAGGAAACTGATATACCCCAAACCGCCCAGTGCCAGCGACAGGGCATAGATCAGCTTGCGCCCTATCACCTGGGCCAAGCGCGCCAGGGCAATGGAAAAAATCGCAGCGAACAGTGAGTAGGCCGCAAAGATAATGCCCACCCAGTCACCAGCGGCACCTTTAGCCGCAGCAATATGCGCGGGAATCTCGCCGATACTGTCCAGATACGCAGAGTCAAACCACTTGGCCTCCACCCCCCAGACGTGCTGGGTGATAGCAGGAGTGGTGTAAACCCACATAATAAACAGAGCGAACCAGGAGAAGAATTGCACCAGGGCCAACTGGCGCATGGTCCGCGGCATATTCAGCATCAAACGGAAAAAACCAATCAGGCGCTGCAGCAGAGAGCCCTTTCGCTCCTGTTGCTGTTTCTGTGTATCAATCCCCTTGTAGGCATTGTACTGCTCCGGCGGATACTCTTTGGTGCGCATAACAGTCCACAGCACGCTGCCCAACAGTACCGTCGCACCAATGTAAAAGGCCCAAATCACCGAGGGCGCCACCTCACCGGCGCGGGAGGTATTCTCCAGACCAATCACATTGGTAAGGATAAACGGCAGCATCGAACCGAAGATGGCGCCGATATTAATCAGTAGGGACTGAACCGAGTAACCCAAAGTACGTTGCTCAGAGGGCACCATATCGGACACCAGCGCGCGGAATGGCTGCATGGTGACATTAAAAGCGGCATCCATCAGCGCCAACATCACACCGCCAAAAATAATAGGTGCCACGATTGCCACAACAATCCCGGCGTTGGGCATAAACGCCATGCCCAGGGCTGCAGCGATAGCACCGAAAAGGATAAAGGGGTTGCGGCGGCCGAAACGGCTCCAGGTGCGATCCGAGGCAGAACCGACGATAGGCTGCACGATCAATCCCATCAGTGGTGCCACAATCCAAAACAGGGAGAGGGAGTGAAGATCCGCGCCCAGGTCGGACAAGATCCGGCTGGCATTGGCGTTTTGCAGGGAAAAGCCGAACTGCACGCCGAGAAAGCCAAGACTAACATTCCACACCTGCCAGAAAGGCAGGCGCGGCTGCTGAACAGTACTGGTCTCTAATTGGCTCATAAGGTCACCGCATCTCTCGTTATGCTTATTCTGTCATTCTGACACGCCCACCACAGCCCACATCCTCCCCCAACGGGGGGGATGCGGGTCAGAACCAGCCCTTTAGGATAAACTCAGGCCCATGCGTTCGCGCCGGGCCACCGCAAAACCATCAAGCCCAAACAAGCAACTGAAGTCCTGCGCGATGATCCTAAAATTCCCACTCCTGCGTCTGCTGTGCCTTGCCACTGCGCTCTGCCTGAGCACGCAAGCCCTGGCCTCAGAACAACGCACATACCGCGACCACACAATGAGCGAAGACTCACTAACTGTACAGACGAGTGAAGGCGAGGTCACCATCACCCCGGTAGGCCCCTCAGCACTATCGGTACTCTATCGTCGCAAAGGCCTGAAGCAATTGCCCTCCTTTGCCCTAGCGCCGCAGAATACCCAGCAGACAAAGGCCAAGCTCGAACAGCAGGGGGATAAGCTGGTTTACACTACCGGTTCACTCAGTGCTGTCATCCACAAGTCCCCCTTCCGCATTGAATACCTGCGCGGAGCAGAGCAAATCCTGAGCGAGGAGAGCGGCTTCTTCGCCACCGAAACGATGCGCGGCTTCCGCTTTGCCCTGTCGCCCGAGGAAAAACTGCTGGGCGGTGGCGAGCGGGTACTGGGTATGGATCGCCGCGGTCAACGCCTACCGCTCTATAACCGCGCTCATTACGGCTACACCACCGAATCCAACCAAATGTATTTCTCCCTGCCGGCCATATTGTCCAGCAACAAATACATTCTACTGTTCGACAACTCTGCCACCGGCACTCTGGACCTGGGCACCAGTGAAGAGGACATACTGCAGTTTGAAGCTGTGGCCGGGCGCACCGCCTATATCGTGGTGGCCGGCGAGACTTATCCACAGCTGCTGGAAAACTATGTGACCACCACCGGCAAGCAGCCCCTACCCCCACGCTGGGCCCTGGGTAACTTTGCCTCCCGCTTTGGCTACCACAGTGAGGCCGAAGTGCGCGCGACGGTGGACAAATATGCTGAAGAAGACTTCCCCCTCGATGCCTTAGTGTTAGACCTCTACTGGTTCGGCCCAGATATCAAAGGCCATATGGGCAACTTGGCCTGGGATAGAGAAGCCTTCCCCGAGCCAGAGAAGATGATGGCCGACCTGAAAGCCCGTGGTATCAACACTATCCTGGTGACCGAGCCTTTTGTCCTCTCCACCTCCGAACGCTGGCAGGAAGCCGTAGTGAATAATGCCCTGGCCAAAAACCTGGCCGGAGAACCGAAGCGTTTTGATTTTTATTTTGGCAATACCGGCCTGATCGATGTCTTCTCCGAAGACGGGCGCGATTGGTTCTGGAATATTTACGACGGGTTATTGGAACAGGGAGTAGCCGGCTGGTGGGGCGATTTGGGTGAACCGGAAGTTCACCCCTCTGATACCGTTCACGCAATCGGCATGGCCGATGAAATCCACAACGCCTTCGGCCACGCCTGGGCGCAATTACTGCACGAACGCCAAACCGCAAAACAACCGGAGCGCCGCCCCTTTATTATGATGCGCGCCGGTTTTGCCGGCTCCCAGCGCTACGGCATGATCCCCTGGACCGGCGACGTAGCACGCGAATGGGGCGGTCTGCAACCTCAGGTGGAACTGGCTCTGAGTATGGGTCTGCTCGGCTTTGGCTATACCCATTCAGACCTCGGTGGCTTTGCCGGCGGTGAGGAATTCAATCGCGAGCTCTATATTCGCTGGTTGCAATACGGCGTATTCCAACCGGTTTACCGCCCTCACGCCCAGGAGCATATTGCCTCAGAACCGGTTTTTCACGATCGCCGCACCCGCGATATCCTGCGCGAGTATGTAAAACTGCGCTATCGCCTGCTGCCCTACAACTACACCCTCGCCTTCGAAAACAGCCAGACCGGCCTGCCGCTGATGCGTCCACTTTTTTTTGAAAACGAAAGTGACCTGTCCCTACTGGACTACAAGGATGCCTACTTATGGGGTATGGATTTCCTCGTCGCACCAGTAGTAGAGGAAGATCTGGATGAAGTCGCGATAAAACTACCCGGCGGTATCTGGTTCGATTACTGGACTGATGAACAACATTCTGGCGACCAGACCCTGGTAGAAGTGGACCTGAAAACCATTCCTGTACTGGTGCGGGCCGGCGCCATTATTCCCACCATTGACGATATCCACAGCAGCCGTGATTACTCCAGTAAAAACCTGACCCTGGACTACTATGCCCACCCATCAGCAGCAAAGTCCGAGCGCTATGTGTATGAGGATGATGGTGCCACCGCGCAGGCCTTTGAAAAAGGTCAATACGAGAAACTGCATTTTTTCGCTGAAAACAAACAGCGGGGTTTAACCTTTACCTTTAGACGTGAAGGCGAGGGTTATACCGGTATGCCGGAATCCCGCAGGGTCACTTTAAAAATTCACAACTGGCAGCAGGAACCATCGCAACTGGATATTACCGGCGAACCCCTGCCTATTTTCGACAGTGAAAAAGACTTTACTCAGGCTAACCGTGGGGCCTGGTACCACGAGCGCAAGCAGCAACTGCTAGTGAAATTTAACTGGTCTAAAGAGCCGCTGGATTTATTGCTCACAAATCCATAATCCAGCAGCCTGCTTATCACTGACTAAGAAATTTAAAGTTACCAGGAAACCATGAAGAAGTTACATTCCCTGTTTATTGCCAAACTCTTTTCGGCTTCCCTCTTGAGCGCTGCTCTATTTAGCGCTGGGGGCTGCGGACAGGAAAAAAATCCGAAAGAGATAACACCCTATCAAGAAACCGCCGGAGAAAAAGCGGTTATCTACCAGGTGTTACCGCGTCTGTTTGGCAACACTAATAGCACGAACAAACCCTGGGGCACACTCGAAGAAAATGGTGTGGGTAAGTTCTCCGACTTTACCCCAAAAGCACTGAGTGAAATTCATGCCCTGGGCGCCACCCATATCTGGTTTACTGGCGCCCTGCACCACGCACTCGTTGGCGACTATACCGAATATGGAATCAGTCACGACGACCCAGACGTGGTCAAGGGCCGCGCCGGTTCCCCCTACGCCATCAAGGATTACTACAGCGTAAACCCGGACCTGGCCGATAATCCCGCAGAGCGCTTGCAGGAGTTCCGGGCACTAGTGGCCCGCAGCCACGAGGCCGACCTGAAAGTGATTATTGATATAGTGCCTAACCATGTAGCCCGCGCCTATCACTCCCTGCACAAACCCCAAGGCGTGCAGGATTTTGGAGCCGAGGACAATACCCTGGTCACCTACGCCCGCAACAACAATTTTTACTATGCAGTGGGTGAAGACTTTCGCGTGCCCGTTACGGAGAAAGGCTACCAACCTCTTAATGGCGAAGCCAACGATCTTGTCGATGGGCAGTTTACCGAGAGCCCAGCCAAATGGACCGGTAATGGTGCACGCAGCGCTCAACCGGCCATGCACGACTGGTATGAGACGGTAAAAATTAATTTTGGCGTTCGCCCCGACGGCAGTAATCATTTTTCCGAATTACCCCAGGAATATGCTGAGCTTGACTACCGCGCCCACGCCCAATTTTGGGCGAACAAGGAAGTACCGAATACCTGGAAAAAATTCCGCGATATTGCCCACTACTGGCTGGATTTTGGCGTAGATGGATTCCGCTACGATATGGCCGGCATGGTCCCCGTGGAATTTTGGAGTTATTTGAACTCCTCAATCAAAATGCGTAATCCCGACACGCTGCTACTCGCCGAAATCTATACTCCAGAGCGCTACCGTGATTACCTGCGTCTGGGGAAAATGGATTACCTCTATGATAAAGTCGGCACCTACGATGCGATTCGCGCGGTCATAGAGAACAAGGGCAGTACAGATAAAATCGCAGAGGTACAGGCGAGCCTGGTAGATATTTCCTCTTATATGCTGCGCTTTATGGAAAACCACGACGAACAGCGTATTGCCAGCCCACAATTTGCCGGCAACCCAGAAGCGGGCAAACCCGCAATGCTGGTGTCTGCCGCACTCTCTCCAGCCCCTACACTGGTGTACTTTGGCCAGGCGTTAGGAGAACCCGCCAAAGAAAATGCCGGTTTTGGTAAAGCCAGCTGCACCACCATTTTCGACTACTGGTCAGTACCCAGCGTGCGCCGCTGGAACAATGGGGGCACTTTTGACACCGCTCTGCTAACAGAAAATGAAAAGGAATTACGCCGCTTCTACCAGCGTCTGCTCAACTTCTCCAAACAGAGCCCGGCCCTGCGTGGCGAGTATCTGGACTTGCATAGCTACAACCGCAAGCAAGGTACAGGCTATGGAGAAAAACAATTTGCTTTTGCGCGCTGGGATAAAACGGAAAAACTCTTAGTCGTTGCAAATTTTGATCAAGAGAACACCGAGTTCGAATTATTTATCCCCAGTGAGTTACTTAAGCAGTGGGCACTAAAAGACGGTAGCTATCGATTGAAGGGGCAGATCGGAGGCGCAGAGCAGCAACTGATTATCCACAATGGCCTGGGGCGAATAAAACTCAACCTGCTTCCCTTTGAGAGTCACCTCTTCAGGCTTGAACATTGACCATCGAATGAAACTATCTAATACAGAAAACCCGGCTTACAGCCAGGTTTTCTGTTTCAACATCAGTTAATTATCTACTGGGCGATTAAACGATACGTCATCGTCTGATCATTTACCTGCACTGTGTAGCTGCCTACAACAGAAGTGTAAATATCAGAACCACCCTGCTCAAGATGAGCATCGGCATTGTTATCACCATAGTTCTCACTCCAATCGCCGGTAACATCAAATTTAAAACGCTGTTGGGATTGGCCATCAAAGTTAACCTGAACTTCCCAAACATTATCCGATACCAGTTGCATGGGCACGGTGCCCCAATGGTTCGGTGTCCCACGGAAATACAATGAGGCAAAATTGGCAGCGTGGCCGCCGCAGTCTGCGCAGGTCAGGATATAGCTGAGTGTTTTATCGTTCACCTCAACGATATAAGTACCAACCACATTGGTGTAAATATCGTTACCACCCGACTCAAGAATGCCGTCGGCGTTATTGTCCCCGTAGTTCTCGCTCCAGTCAGTACCCACATCAAACTTGAAGCGCTGATTATGGCTCCCATCAAACATCACCGTAGTACGCCAAATATTATCGTCTATCTGAGTCATCGCCTGAGTAGCCCAATTATTGGCAGTACCGCGGAAGTAAAGGCTGGGGAAGCCAGGGTCGGTGCAATCGTTACAGGGTGTCGCCAACTGTCCACCATGGATCGCCGCAGCAGAGTTGGCAGGCACATTAAAGGTCGCGTAACCGTTGCTCTCTACGCTAATCACATCACCACCGCACTCATTATCGCCAGCCAGTACATTGCAGTAGTCGCCCGCGGGCAAGCCGGTGTAGAGCATTTGGCTTATGGGGTCACTCTCATTATTGATCACCACAAAGCCTTTATTCCCACGACCAAAGGCAATCTGGTTATTGCCATTGTCCCACCAGTTATCCATAGAAGTGCCGTGGGTATAGTTACGGAAGCCCACCATATTGGCAATATTACCCCAGCGATGTTGACAGACCCACTCACTGTTCTGGCAATTATTGGGACCATTACTGGGAGGACCCATATCGGTATTGGAAAAATCATATCCCGACATTACCTTGGGATAGCCATAAGGATGTGCCAGCATAAAAACATTGGCCAGATTGTATTTGGCCCCTTCGTGATAGGTTAGATTCCCACCACCGCCGTGGCCCCGCTCGCGGTCGTGGTTATCGATAAAATGCACAGCATCGCCAGAGGAGAGCAGCCCCCAGCTCTCACCAATAGTGGCAAGATTTTTAATCTGACCATTAAAGTTACTAGCCACATCGGTGCCATACTTGAATTCGGTGACACGGCCTAGGAAGGTATAATTGTATGGCTGAATTTCCGAAGCCTCGCCGGCAGCGCCAATAACCTCAGAGAAGACCCAGGGATTGCCAGCTTGATTCACAATAGCCTGCAAATCGCCGGGGGACATATGCTTGACCGCATCAATACGGAAACCATCAATTCCCATGCCTTTTAATTTACTCAGGTAACCGGCTAGTTTCCCTTGCACATAGCCAGAACCGGTATCCAAATCCGGTAAACCACTCAAACGACAACTCCACACATGATTGGCATCATTGTAGTTATTGATGGTGCAATCGGAGTGATAATCGTTAGAAGAAAACTCCGGATGGTCCAGTAATGTCCACTGGGTACCTCCCCAACCGGTGCCGCCACCATTCCAGGCCGCTGTGTGGTTAATCACCGCATCGGCATAAACTTTCACACCCGCTGCGTGGCAACGGTTGACCATGCTTTGCAGTTCCTGCTCGGTGCCACTGCGGCTGGTAAGGTTCGTATAGGTCACTGGCTGATAACGAGCCCACCAGGTGGAGTGGCTGATATGTTCATTGGGTGGTGATATTTGCACCGCATCGAAGCCCTTGGGGCCGAGAAAGTTCTCACACTCGCTGGCAATATCATTCCAGCTCCACTCAAATAAATGGACAAAAGCGGTACCGGCATTAACGTTGGCACTAGATAGTGTACCAAGCACAAGGCCAGTACTGGCCAATAGCCTTTTTAGGGGAAAGGGGTTGTTCATTATTGCTTTCTCTTAGTCATCTTTTCGCTGTTATTGTTTAAGTATCAGGCCTCTTAACCCGCAAGCACACAAGCCGTTGATCGAGGATTAAGATTTCCCGAATCTGAGCACCAGAATCGCTAATTTAGAAACAGTACCCCTAAAGGTCAGAAAAGCTTCAATACAGGAAATAAAAGAAGCCAATACCACAACAATTAACTTCAGATTCAAGTCGCTATTCACCCACAGCAACAGCTCAGCAGCTCCCCCTAATCAAGCGGATGCCTTGTATTAGTGAGTGCAAATGACTGCCAGAGAAAGGCGACCAGAGAGATCTATAAACCTAGTTATTGTTGTTATATCTAATCCGAATGCGCGCTTCTAACCCAGTGACTCCGGAACAAAGGACCACCCTCTCTGGGGTATGACCTGTAGCAGGGTAAAGAAATGGTACTAACGCACACATCCCCCTTCAGGGGGGCGTAGTGGCTTTCCCTGCAGAAATTTGAACTTAGCGTCAAGTGAAGAGATTTAGTGTTCAGAAAAACAACACACTTAAATTTAAACGACAGCCCACTGGTTACGATAAACCCATGAAACGGAAAGGGGAGAGCCCCTTTAAACATAGCTGTGCAGGGCTTGAGCCAATATCACTTTAACTTGATCATTCTCAGCCCCTGGTAGCTGGAGTAACTACAACCCTACCCCCATAAAGTCTACGAGATTCAAGCGCTATAAGTGGGTTGGCTACTAGTTAAGTCCGGCCCTCAAAATTATCTGCTCTCTATTTTCCAGACGACCCTATTCCGCTTAAAGCTAACGGTTTCAGCTCTACCCGAAGAAATCAGCCCCTGTCACGTTTGTGACCAAATTGGCCTAGAGTTTTTGTACACCGTGACTGTTATTTCTGAATCTGACGAAGTTGAAGAAAAAAGATGATTAAATTCAACATAATAGAACTTCAAGAAAATATTGGGATAGTCGTAACGATGACCACTATCCCAAATGTGACATACGTACCAAGTTTATGTAACCAATTGATTTAACTAAGTTTTGAGGAAGCTGACGTATAATTGCTTCCAGGATAGTTATCAGGATAATAGTAGTCATGATGACCACTATATAAATGTTGTACAAACCCGCTGCGCGGGAGTGGTGCCACTTTTAAATTATAAGAGGCATTTTA